>JBGAIK010000169.1:0-10739 GCA_044225615.1 Acetobacteraceae bacterium
GCCGCGGGTGCGGCGGTAGGGAAGGCGGGGGGCGTTGCCCCCTCAGCCCCCTCTTCTTCAAGACCCTCAACACCGGGGTTCCAAGGGCTGCGCCCATGGCGGGGTCCAGGGGCCGCGCCCCAGGCCATCCTACCAGCGCTCCGCGTCAGTCGCCCGAGAGTTTCTTCGTCAGCGGCAGGCCTTTGCTCATGACGTATTTGTAGAGGGCGCCGGTGTTGCCTTCGGCGATGCTGCCGGTGCTGGTGTCGCGGTTGTTGGCGTCGAGGCTGAGGATGGCGCTGGGCCAGCCGTTCTCGGCCATCAGCAGGATGCGGCGGGGTGCCTGGAGGCGGAAGACGTCCACGCCGTCGGGCGAGTCCTTGAGCAGCTGCTCGGCGAGCTTCTGGCCGCCGGTGCCCTGGATATGGGCATCCAGGATCGAGTAGTTCGGGTTCAGGCGGATCACCACCACGGCCTGGAAGCGGGTGCCCATGCCGCCGCGGACGGTGGCGTGGCGGACCCATTCCTCGCTGAGCATGCGGAACAGCGACTCGGTGGTCGAGACGCCGAGGATGCGGTCCACGCTGGCGAGCATGTCGTTCAGCACCAGCAGCAGCACCGCGTATTCCATTTCCGCGGGGTTGGCCTCGGCGACCTCCCACTTGCCGCTCTTCCTGCCGCCCGTGGAGGGGCGCGGGGCCTCGGCGGCCTCGCGCGTGGCCTTCACGGCGGAGATGAAGCCCTGGCGCTGGGCCAGCGTGGCCTGCTGCAGCCTGGTGATGGCCTTGGTGTGGTCGTTGACGAAGTCGCGCAGCTTGGCGGAGGCGCCGGCGGTGGCCGCGCGCGTGTATTCGGCGCTGAGGGCGCCGACGAAGGCCTCGACCTCGGAGGCGCCGGGGCTGCGGTTGACGATGGCGCTCATCAGCTTGCCGGAGAAGTAGCCGACCACCGCCTTCTGGAAATCGGGCGTGGCATCGGCGTCGGCGTCGCTGGTCATGGTCTTGTCGAAGATGGCGAGCGCGCCTTCCCAGCCGATCAGGATGGCGAGCTGCTTGTCCATGATGGCGGCGGCGACGTCCTCGCCGTTCATGCTGCCGGGCGCGGTGGTGGCGGGCGGCTGGACGGTGGCGGGAGCGCCTGGCGGGCCGCCAGGGGCGTCGCCGGACCCGCCGCCGGGGGCGCCACCCGGGGCGTCGGCTGACCCGCCGGGGCGCAGGTTCACGCCGAGCACGGCGGTCAGCCACTCGTATTTCGCGTCGGATTGCTGGGTGTCAGCCAAGGTCGTCGTCCTTCTTGCGTGCCTGGGCCGGCCGGTGCCGGCGGTGGCGCGATATGGCCGTGCCGGCGCCGGCCGGGGTGGTCGTGTGCCACAGGCGCGGCGGAATGACCTGCGCATCGCGGAGATTTCATGCCGGGCGGCGCCGTGTCCAACGGGGCGTTGCCTTGTACGGTTTTTTGGACACGCGGTAACTCTCGATTCAGTGTTTGGCTCCAAAAGGTCGCGAGCGGATAATATTTGAGACGATATCTCCCACACGGAGACAAGTCCCGAAAGTTGGCCCGCCTCGCGCAACCGACCCCGGGATCATGCCATGCTCGCGCCGCGCCCCTTCAAGATCGCAGACGCCTCGATCCAGGATTTCGCGCCGATCGGGCACGATTTTGCCGGCCTGCCGAGCTTCATCGACGGCGCCCACGCCCCGATCGCCCTGGCGGCTCCGGTCGCGATGTCCGCACCGGTCGGCAATGGCGTCGGCCAGGAGGGCGACCAGGCCCTGGCCGCCGACACCGCCCGGGCGACGCTGGGCGTGACCGGCGCGGGAGTGCGGGTCGGCATCCTGTCCGACAGCTTCGACCTGGCTGGCGGCTATGCCGCCGACGTCGCCGCCGGGCGGCTGCCTGCCGGTGTGACCGTGCTGCAGGACGGCCCGGCCGGCGGGCTCGACGAGGGCCGGGCGATGGCCCAGCTGGTGCACCAGGTGGCGCCGGGCGCCGGGCTGTCCTTCTACACCGCCTTCCGCGGCATGGCCGATTTCGCCAACGGCATCCGGGCGCTTGCCGCCGACGGCGCCGACGTGATCGTCGATGACGTGACCTACCTGGCGGAGCCGTTCTTCCAGCAGGGCGGCGCGATCCAGACCGCGGTTGCGGAGGTGATGGCGCAGGGCGTCAGCTACTTCACCTCAGCCAGCAACCAGGGCACGAATTTCTACCAGCACGGCTTCGCCGGCGTGCAGACGAAGCTGCCGGGCCTGGCGGGCACCTACAAGGCGCAGAATTTCGGCACCGCCGCGGCGCCGAACTTCATGCAGAGCCTGACCATCGCCCCTGGTCGCACGATGACGCTGGACCTGCAGTGGGACCAGCCCTTCGCGTCCATCAGCGGCACCGGCGCGGCCGGCAGCATCGGCCTGGTGCTCTACAACGCGGCCGGCAAGATCGTGGCCACCGCGCTGGCCAACCGCACCGGGGCCGACCCGGTGCAGACGCTGCGCTTCACCAACAACACCGCCTCGGGCGATTTCCGCCTGGCGATCGTCACCAACGGCGGCACCGTGGCGCCCAACCTGTTCAAGTATATCGTCTACGGCCAGGGCACGACGATCAACGACGCCAATGCCGGCCAGGGCTCGGGCACGGTGATCGGCCATGAGATGCAGGCGGGCGTGAACAGCGTGGGCGCCATCGGCGCGGCCAGCACGCCGCTGCTGGGCGGCGACGGCCGCATCCAGAGCTATTCCTCGGTCGGCCCGGGCATCGTGCTGTTCGACGCGCGCGGCAACCGGCTGACCGACCGGGTGAGCGGCCACAAGGTGGATTTCGTCGCCCCCGACGGCATCCGGACCAGCGTGTTCAGCACCTTCTATGGCACCTCCGCCGCCGCCCCCAACGCCGCCGGCGTGGCCGCGCTGATGCGCGAGGCCAACACGTCGCTGACGCCCGCGCAGGTGACGACGATGCTGGCGCGCTCGGGCGTGCCGGTGGCCGGCCCCGCCAACGGCACCGGCGCCGGCCTGATCCAGGCCGACGCCGCGGTGCAGATGGCGCTCGACGCCCGCCCGGCGACCGGCGCGCTGGCCCAGGCCGCGCCCTATGCCGGCCCGCAGACCACCGCCTGGAGCACCACCCCGGCGGTGAGCCCGGTGCAGCAGGCCGTCGCCGCCATCGCGCTCGACCCCACCGCGCAGGGTGACTTCTTCGCCCATGTCGAGACCGGCGGGCTCGATGTCGGCTACCAGCCGGAGGCGGTCGGCATGTATGCGCTGGTGCAGAACGCGCAGGCCGACGTGGCGCTGATCGACCCGGCCCTGCTGCAGCACAGCTGACGCCACATTCCCCGCAGCGCGACCCTGCCGCCCTGACCTGACTGGATCGCCGGGCGGCGATTGGCCACACTCCGGCCGACGCGATCCGGAGGGCGGGATGTTCACCGACGACAAGCTGGCGGCGCTGCGCGCCAAATACGCCAATGGCCGGTCGGACGCGGCCGACGATCCGGATTTCCGCAAGGCGATTTCGCTGGTGTTCAAGCCGGACGGGCGGCGCGCCTTTCCCTATGCCGGGGTCTCGACGCTGCTGGATGCGCCCTACCGGCCCGATGCGCCGGACCTGCCCGACTGGGGCGGGCTGCAGGCGGCGCTGGTGGGGGTGCCGATGGACCTGGGCGTGACCAACCGCAGCGGCTGCCGGCTGGGGCCGCGGGCGGTGCGGGCGGTGGAGCGGATCGGGCCGTACCACCACGTGCACCGGCTGGCGCCGCTGGCGGAGCTGAAGATCGCCGACGTGGGCGACGTGCCGTTCCGCAGCCGCTACTCGCTGTCCGACTCGATGGCCGACATCGAGGCCTTCCACGCGAAGCTGCATGCGGCCGGGGTGATCCCGGTCAGCGTCGGCGGCGACCATTCGATCAGCTACCCGATCCTGCGCGCGCTGGGGCGGAACCGGCCGGTGGGGATGGTGCATATCGACGCCCATTGCGACACCTCGGGCGAGCTCGAGGGCAGCCGCTTCCACCATGGCGGGCCGTTCCGCCAGGCGGTGCTGGACGGGGTGCTGGACCCCGAGCGGACGATCCAGATCGGCATCCGCGGCTCGGCGGAGATGCTGTACGAGTTCTCCTACGTCTCCGGCATGACGGTCATTCATGCCGAGGAGGTGGACACGATCGGGCTGGCCGGGGTGATCGCCAAGGCGCGGGCGGTGATCGGGGACGGGCCGTTCTATCTGTCCTTCGACATCGATTCGCTCGATCCGGCCTATGCGCCCGGCACCGGCACGCCGGAGGTGGGCGGGCTGACGCCGCGCGAGGCGCAGCACATCCTGCGCGGCCTGGCGGGGCTGGACCTGATCGGCGGCGACGTGGTGGAGGTGGCGCCGCAATACGATGCGAGCACGGTGACGGCGCAGAACGGGGCGATGATGGCGTTCGAGATCGTGGCGCTGCTGGCGTTGAAGCTGCGGGGGTGATGGTAGCCGGACGACTTGACAGTGGTTGCTGTTGAGGCGTGAAATCGATTGCAGTGCGGCGGCGCCGAACCGCCGTCAAGGGAAGGAATCGCCATGCGACAGAAGATCGCCATTGCCACGCGCCGCCTCGTGCTCGCCGCGGGCGCCGCGGCTCTGCTTGCCGGCTCGCCGGCCCGGGCCCAGACCGTGATCAATTTCTGGGACATGATCTGGGGGCCGCCCGAATATATCGAGACCGCGAAGAAGCAGGTGGAGGCCTACAACGCCGCCAACCCGAAGGTGCAGGTGCGCTACCGCTCGGTGCCCTGGGCCAACTGGTACCAGACCTTCGTGACCGCCATCGGCGCCGGCACCGCGCCCGACCTTTCCACCGGTGCCGGCTACCAGGCGGTGCAGCTCTACGACATGGGCGCGATCCGCCCGCTCGACGACGTGGTCGCCGAGATGAAGGCCTCGGGCGAGCTCGACGATTTCGCGCCCGGCACGGTGGAGCGGCTGCGCTATGACGGACACACGGTGGCCATCCCGTGGGGCATCGACATCCGCGTCTGGCTCTACCGCAAGGACCTGCTGGCGGCGGCGAAGATCGCGCCGCCGACGACGTGGGAGGAGCTGCGGGCGGCGGCCAAGGCGCTGACCGCGGGGGACCGCTACGGGCTTGCCGCCTCGGGCGACACCGGCGGCAGCCACTACGTCTACAGCCTGATGCTCAACAATGGCGGCGGGCTGTTCAACGAGAAGCGCGAACTGGTGGCCACCGCGGCGCGCAACCGCGAGGCGCTGGACTACCTGGCCGCCATGGTGAAGGACGGCTCGGTGAGCCCGGCCAGCGCCGGCTACGACAGCGACGGGCGGCGGCGCAATTTCTTCCTTGGCCAGGCGGCGTTCATTCTCGATGGTCCGGGCCTGCCCGATTCCGCGCCGGCCGGGGTGCGCGAGCAGCTCGGCGTGCTGCCGCCGCTGGCGGGGCCGCATGGCGACAAGGCGACCATCGCCTGGGTCAACAACCTGATGGTCTACAACCAGACCAAGCATCCGGCGGAGACGCTGGCCTTCCTGAAATGGTGGTCGAAGAACCAGAAGCCGCTGTGGACGGTGGGGCACAACCGGCCGATGCCGGCGCGCAAGTCGATCGCGGCCGACCCGTATTTCACCGGCGATCCGCTGCGCAACTTCATCATCGCCAACTATCTGCCGATCGGAAAGACCACCGGCACCGGGGCGCCCGGCATCTTCCCGCAGCTCAACGCGGTGGAGGGCGACGGGGTGATGCAGTCGCTGGTGCAGGAGATTCTGCAGGGCAAGGACGTTGGGCCGGCTTTGGCCAAGGCCGAGGGGAAGCTGCAGGTGATCATGAAGTAGGCGAGGCCTTGGCCGTGGCGCCACCCTCCCCCCGGCCCCCTCCCGGAAACCCGGGAGGGGGAGAAGCGGGCAACCGTTCTGGGCCATCATGAAGCGGCCGGATTTGTTGCCGCTTGCCTTCCTCGCGCCCTCGATCCTGCTGATCGGCCTGGTCATCGCCTGGCCGCTGGCGACGGGGTTCGGCTACAGCCTGCATGCCGGCACCATGCTGCGGCAGGGCGCCTTCGTCGGGGCCGGCAACTACCTGCGCCTGGCCGGGGAGCCGGATTTCTGGCACGCGCTGCGCTTCAGCCTGGTGTTCGCGGTGGCCAACGTCGCCGGCTGCTGGCTGCTCGGGCTCGGCATCGCGCTGCTGATGAACATGGACGTGCCGGGGCGCGGCTTCTTCCGGGTGGCGTTCCTGCTGCCCTGGATCATCCCCTCCATCGTCTCGGTGGTGAGCTGGCGCTGGCTGGTGGCGGACCAGAACGCGCCGGTGAACGTGCTGCTCAAGCTCGCCGGCGCCAACCCGATCTGGTTCCTCGCCTCCGACGGCTGGGCGCAGGTGACGGTGGTGGCGGTGAAGATCTGGCGCAGCTTCCCGTTCATGATGCTCTCGCTGCTGGCGGCGTTGCAGGGCATCGACCGGGCGCTGTACGAGGCCGCGGCGATCGACGGCGCCTCGCGCTGGCAGAATTTCATCCACATCACCCTGCCGCAGCTGCGCAACGTCTCGATCGTGCTGTGCATCCTGATGACGATCTGGACGATCAACGATTTCGAGACCCCGTTCCTGATCACCGGCGGCGGGCCGTCCAACGCCACCGAGAACCTGATCCTGCTCGCCTACCGCTACACCTTCGCGCGCAACCAGGTGGGCATCGGCTCGGCCGTGTCGTTCATCACCTTCCTGATCCTGACCGGCCTTGCCCTGGTGCTGCTGCGCCGGCAGCGGGAGGCGGGGGCATGATGGCGGGGCGGGGCAAGCCCCGCCGCCTGCTGCTGTTCATCGTGGTGGCGGCGATCGCCGCCCTGGTGAACACGCCGGTGATCCTGCTGGCGCTGAACTCGTTGCAGACCACCGAGGACATGCTGGCCGCGCATTCGGTGCTGCCGCAGCGCTACACGCTGGCCAACTACGCCTTCCTGCTGGCGCGCACGCCCTATGTGCAGTTCTTCCTCAGCTCCGGCTTCATCGCCATCGTCAGCACCGTCTTCACCCTGCTCGCCGCGGGGCTGGCCGGCTATGCGCTGTCGCGCTGGCGGGGGCGGGTGCTGGGCATCTATGCGCGGCTGCTGCTGATGGTGCAGATGTTCCCGGTGATCATGGCGCTGATCCCGCTGTTCATCATCTTCCGCGCCATGGGGCTGATCAACAACCCGGCCTCGGTGATCATCGTCTACACCGCGACGCATCTGCCGTTCGCGACGTGGATGTTCCGGTCGTTTTTCGATTCCATTCCCCGCGAGCTGGACGAGGCGGCGCTGGTCGATGGCTGCTCCCGCCTCCAGGCCTTCGGGCGCATCGTGCTGCCCCTGGCCGGGCCGGGCACGGCGGCGGTGGCGATCTTCTCCTTCCTGTTCTCGTACAACGAGTTCTTCGTGGCCAGCGTGTTCCTGCGCGACGAGAGCGTGATGACGGTGCCGGTCGGCGTGCAGATGTTCATGCAGCAATACGCGACCGACTGGGGCAGCCTGATGGCCGCCGCCACCGCGACGATGGTGCCCACCTTCTTCCTGTTCGTGCAAATGCGGTCCAGGGCGGGGTGGAGGGTGGGGTGAAGGGGTGAGTAGCGGCTGCCCGAACCCTCCCCGGCCACACTCGGAAAGGCGGGAGGGGAGAAGAAGCTATACCCCCTCCCGGCCCCCTTTCGGGAGGGGCCGGGGAAGGCGCCCCGCACGAACCCATGAACGGAGAATCCCAATGACCCCGATCCGGATCGGCATCGTCGGCTGCGGCGAGGTCGCGCAGATCATCCATCTGCCCACCCTGCACAACCTGCGCGGCAAGTTCGCCGTCACCGCGCTCTGCGACGTGAGCGCCCGGGTGCGCGACGGGGTCGGCGATGCCTGGGGCATCGCGCGGCGCTTCGCCGATCACCGCGAGCTCGCCGCCTGCCCGGAGGTCGATGCCGTGCTGGTCGCCAACCCCAACCCGTTCCATGCCGAGACCGCGCTGGCCGCCATGCAGGCCGGCAAGCACGTGCTGCTGGAGAAGCCGCATTGCATGACGCTGGCCGAGGCCGATGCGCTGATCGCCGCCGAGCACCAGGCCAAGGTCGTCGTCCAGGTCGGCTACATGCGCCGCTACGCCCCCGCCTTCACCGAGGCCAAGGCCCTGCTCGCCGGCATGAAGGACATCCGCCTCGCCCGCGTCCACGACGTGCTCGGCCGCAACGCGCTCATCATCGGCGAGACCAGCGACGTCATCCGCCCCACCGACCTCACCGATGCCGACGCGCAGGCGCTCCAGGCCGCCACCGCCGGCCGCATCGTCGAGGCAATCGGCGCGGCGCCGCAGCCGCTGCAGAACGCCTATGCCCTGCTGCTCGGCCTTTCCAGCCACGACCTCTCGGCCATGCGCGAGCTGCTCGGCATGCCGAAGCGCGTGCTCTATGCCGCCAGCCGCGGCGCCGATGGTCGGGCGCTGTCCGCCGCCTTCGACTACGGCGAGTACGTGTGCAATTTCGAGAGCTGCATCGACCAGATTTCCCGCTTCGACGCGCATATCGAGGTCTACACGCCGACCAAGGTGCTGCGGGTGCAGTACGACACTCCGTATATCCGCAACATGCCCGGCCAGCTTGCCGTCACCGATCTCGACCCGCACGGCCACGCCCGCACCGCCAGCAGCCTGGCCTGGCGCGATTCCTTCCAGGTCGAGTGGGAAGCCTTCCACGCCAACATCAAGGCCGGCACACGGCCGAAGACCTCGCTTGACGACGCCCGCCAGGACCTCATGCTGTTCCACGACATGATCGCCGCCATGCGCCAGGCGGCCTGACCCCGGGGAGACCGCCCATGCGGCTTGGCATGACCATCGGCGGGCGCGGCCCGCGCCCGTCCGTCGACATGGCGCTGATCCTGGAGGCCGAGCGGCTCGGCTTCGACAGCGTCTGGACCGGCGAGGCCTGGGGGTCGGACGCCGTCACCCCGGTCGCCTGGGTGTTGTCGCGCACCACGACGCTCAAGGCCGGCACCGGCATCATGCAGATGTCGGCGCGCACGCCGGCCTGTGCCGCGATGACGGCGATGACCCTGCAGGCGCTGTCGGGCAACCGCTTCCTCTGCGGCATCGGCCCGTCCGGCCCGCAGGTGATCGAGGGCTGGCACGGCCAGCCCTACGGCAAGCCGCTGGCCCGCACCCGCGAATACATTGCCATCATCAAGGACATCATCGCCCGCGAGAAGCCGCTGGTGCACCAGGGCGAGCACTACCGGATTCCCTATGACGGGCCGGACGCCAGCGGCCTCGGCAAGCCGCTGCGCAGCATCGTCCATGGCCAGCCGGGGATGCGGTTCTACACCGCCTCGATCACGCCGGCCGGGCTGCGCCTGTCGGGCGAGGTTGCCGACGGCAACATCCCGATCTTCTTTTCGCCCGAAGGCGCCGACGCGGTGATGAAGCCGCTGGCCGAGGGCATGGCCAGGTCCGCGCCGAAGGCGTTCGACAACGCCCCGCACGTGAAGATCCGCATCGGCGACCTGGCCGAATGCCGCGACCAGATCCGGCCCGAGCTTGCCCTCTACATCGGCGGCATGGGCGCGCGGGGGAAGAACTTCTACACCGACTTCGTCGCCCGCCTGGGTTTCGAAGCCGAGGCGCATGCGATCCAGGACCTCTATCTCGCCGGCGAGAAGGACCGCGCCGCCGCCGCCGTGCCCGACCGGCTGATCGACCAGATCGCCCTGGTCGGCCCGCCCGACCGGATCAGGGGCCGGCTCCAGGACTGGAAGGCGGGGGCGGCCGAGGGCAGGCTCGGCACGATGATCCTGACCGGGGCGACGCAGGACTCGGTGCGGCTGGTGGCGGAGGCCGTGCTGTAGGCGTGCCGGCGATCACCCTGTTCGGCGCCGGCTCGCCCGTGATCGTCGATGTCGAGGAGACCTGCCGCCGGCTCGGCTGGCCGGTCGCCGCGATCATCCGCAACGTGGACGCCCCCGACCAGGCCGCCCAGGCGGACCTCGTGCGCGGGCTCGACGGCTGGGTGCCGGCGGGGCCGGTCGCGGTGCCGCTGTTCACGCCGGCAAACCGCCGCACGGCGGTGACGCAGGCGCGCGCGCTCGGCGCCCGCGACTTCCCGCCGGTCGTCGATCCCACCAGCATCCTGCCGTCGCGCATCGCGATCGGCGAGGGCGCCTATGTGAATGCCGGCTGCACCCTGGGGGCGCTGGCGCGGATCGGGCGCTTCGCCTTCGTCAACCGCGGCGCCAGCCTGGGGCATCACCTGGAGCTTGGCGAGTTCGCCGCGAGCGGACCGGGCGGGGTGGTCGCCGGGCAGGTGACGATCGGCGCGGGCGCGATGCTCGGCGCCGGCGCCGTGGTGCTGCCGGGCGTGCGCATCGGCGCGGGCGCGCGCGTCGCCGCGGGTGCGGTGGTGCGCCGCGACGTGGCGGACGGCGCGCTGCATGGCGGGCGCGAGGCATGAGGAACCATCTGGCCGAAGGGCTCGCCGCCCACCGCGCCGGCCGGCTGGGCGAGGCGCGGGCGGTCTACGAGCGGGCGCTGAAGGCCAAGCCCGCCGAGCCCAACGCAGTCCATCTGGTGGGTGTGATCGACCTGTCGGAGGGGGCGCTGTTGGCGGGCGAGCGGCGCATCCGCCGCGCCCTGCAGCTGCACCCGGCCTTCCCGGATGCGCGCTACAACCTTGCCCGGCTGCAGCACCGGCGCGGCGAGATCGCGGCGGCGGAGGCGGGCTACCGGGCCGCGCTGGCGCTGAATCCGCGCCTGC
>JBGAIK010000170.1:0-727 GCA_044225615.1 Acetobacteraceae bacterium
TGGGCACTCATCTGCACCGCCCACAACCTCGCAAAGCTCACCACCTGAGCGGCCAGCGTCCCTCATTTCAGCCGCCTGAACATACCCACCCAAAAAGACCAGTAGGCGTTACAGGGACAGGCTCCTAGTGTCCCGATTCCGACCGCTACTCGTGGCAACGAACTTCGGAATCGGGACACTAGCCTGGCTGAGACAGTCAGCCCCGTTGACCTACCAATCCGCTCGGGATTACGCTGCAGCGCACAATAAATCGGGGAACGTCCTTCGCCCCCCTCACCGGCCGAAGGATATTCGACATGCAGCTTGCCCACGACACCCGCCTCGTCGCCGCCCAGCCGCTGGACCTGGGCCGCCCGCTCGCCATCCTCGCCGCCCGCCTCAAGGTCTGGGCCGCCGACCGCACCGCCCGGCTCGCCCGGCACCGGGAGCTTTCACGCGAGATGCAGCAGCTCAGCCGCTTCACGGATGGCGAGCTGCGCGATGTCGGCCTGACCCGCGGCGACTTTCCCGCCATCGCGGCCGGCAGCTTCCGGCGGGACTGAGCGGCGGCACAACCACCGTCAGCTGTAGGTCAGCAGCGTCCCGCCCGATCCGTCGTCGCCGAGCACGAACCGGCTCTCCAGATGGGTGCCGGCGAACAGCAGCGTCACGCTGCCGCCGCCCGGCGCGTTCACCGTCAGCGCGCCGGCCGCGAGGCTGAGCGAGGTCGCCAGCCCGATGCCGACCA
>JBGAIK010000170.1:774-10552 GCA_044225615.1 Acetobacteraceae bacterium
CCGGCTCGCCACCGCGTCGGGCGTGCCGAGCTGGAGCGTGCCGCCGCCGGGCAGGAAGGTCAGGTGCCGCGCGCCCACCGCCCCGGTCACCGCCAGCACCGCGCCGGCATCGATGGCGATGGTGCCCGGCCCGCTCACGTCGCCCACGATGCGCAGCCCGCCGCCGGTGGCCAGCACCGTGCCGCGATCGACGATGTCGCCGCGGATGCGGCCGATGCCCGACAGCGTCTCGCCCCTGCCCACCGTCACCGCCCCGTCCGTCGCCGCACCGGCGCCAAGCACCACCGCGCCATGCGGCGCGACCGCGAGCTCGCCGTAGCGGGTCAGGCTCAGGCTGCCTGCCGCGCGCAGCGTGCCGGGCACCGCCAGCCGCGAGCCGGCGCTGATCGCCAGCGCCGCGCCATCGGGCAGCACCGATGGCCCGGCGAGCCGCCAGGTGGTGCCCGGCTGCACCGTCAGCGTCTCGAAATCCGTGAAATCGGTGCCCAGGCCGCGCAGCGTGCCGCCGCCATCGGCCGCCAGCTCCAGCACGTCGTTGCCCAGCGCGGCCTGCACCGTGCCCTGGAAGGTCGCGCCCTGATGGACGATCACCCGGTCGTCGCCCTGGCCCAGCGCCACCGCCACGCCGCCGCTGCCCGCGATGGTGCCGAGGTTGTTGACCAGCACGCCCGCCATGCCCGGCACCGAAACCCCGACCGCGCCCGCGATCAGCGCCCCCGGCAGGTTCAGCACCGTGCCCTGCGGCAGGGAAATGCCGGCATCGGCGCCGGTGACCGTGCCGGCATTGACGATGCTGCCCGCCGCCGCGAGCAGGATGCCCGCGGCCCCGCCGGCGATCGTGCCGCCGACGAAGTTGGTCACGCTGCCGCCCAGGCCCGCGACGCCGGCGATCCGCCCGCCATTGGCAAGCGTGCCGCCCTGCATCGCCACGCCCGCCGTGATCGTGCCGCGGCTGAGCAGCGATCCCGCGATCTCCAGCGTGCCGGCCCCGCTCACCGACATCACGCCGGTCACCGTATTGCCGCCCGTCAGCACCCAGTCGGCGCCGGCATCGGCCGTGACCTGGCCGAAATTGATGAAGGAGGTGCCGAGCCCGGACAGCGTGCCCGCGCCCGCACCCAGTTCCAGCACGCTCGCCGGGCCTATGCCTGGCACGTTGCCGCCATCCGCCACACCGATGATCTGGCCGCCCGGCCGCAGCACCAGGCGGTTGGCGAAGCCGGCCGCCAGCCGCACCGCGGTGCCGCTGCCGGCGATGAGGCCGGCATTGTCCACCGTGCCCGCGCCGCCGAACACCCCGGCGCCGACGCTGCCCGACACCACCAGCCCGCCGGCCGCGTTGGTCAGCATCCCGCCGCCATCGAGCCGGGCGCCGAAATTGCCGGTGCCCTGCAGCGTGCCGCCATTGGTCACCGTGGCCGGCGCGAGCGCGGCCAGGGCGGCATAGCCCTGGATCGACCCGGTATTGTCGAGCGTGCCGCCGGCGCCCAGCAGCACGCCGTTCTCGCTGGCGGTGATCGTGCCCTGGTTGGTCACGCTGCCCGTGGCCGCCAGCACCACGCCATTGCCGCCGGCGGCGGCGATGCGCCCGGTGGCGGCGATGCTGGCCCCGCCGCCGGCGGTGAGCACGATGCCGCTGCCGTCGCTGGCGATGCTGCCGGCATTGACCACGCTGGCCGCCACATCCTCGATCCGCACGCCCGAGTAGTGGCCGGTGATCCGCGCTCCCGCGGCGTTGACCACCGTGCCGCCGCCGCGCAGCACGATCCCGGGCTCGCGCTTGCCGGCGATCTCGCCGTCATTGGCCACGCTTGCGGCGAAGCCGTAGACGCCGAACCCTTCGGTGGAGATCACGCCCGAGGCCGCGTTGGTCACGAACCCGCCGGCCGCGAGGCGGATGCCGGCCGCCGTGCTGCCGCCGGCGCCGATGCTGCCGAAATTCGCCACCGTGGCGTCGGCGCCGAAATACACGCCGGCGGCGAAGCCGCTCAGCGTGCCGCCCGCCGCGTTGGTCAGCGCCCCGCCGCCGCGCGCGTTCACCGCCGCATGGTCGGCCGACAGCATGGTTCCCGCATTGGTGACCGCGACCGACCCCGCCGGCACGTAGAGCCCGGCATAGGTGCCGCTGACCAGCCCGGTGTTTCCCAGCACGCCGCCGCCCGCCAGCACGATGCCGAACCCGGCCACGGCGATGATCGAGCCGGCATTGTCGATGGTCCAGCCGGTGCCCGGCGCGCCGTACAGCGCGGTGCCCCCGCCGGGCATCAGCAGCCCGGTGGCGGTCACCGTCACCGGGTCCTGCGTGGCCGGGTCGGTCAGCAGGACCGCGCTGCCATAGGTTCCGCCAAGAACGATGCCCGCCATGCCGCCCCCTCTGGGCTTCCGCCCATGTGCGCAACAGTCAGCGCGGGCCGCGGCCGGGCGTCAACAGGCGAATGCAGGCGCGGAGCGCGCTCAGGTGTAAGTCAGCAACGTCCCGCCGCGCCCGTCATCGGCGATGGCGAACCCGCCTGCCTGGTAGGGTCCGGCGAAATGCAGCGTGACGGCGCCGGCGGGTGCGCTCAGCGTCAGCGTGTCGCCGGAAAAGTCGAGTGCGGTGGCAAGGCCGATGCCGTGCAGGTCGATCGCGTCGGTGGCGCCGAAGCCGTCGATGGTGGCGGCCACGCTGCCCGGTTCGCCCAGCAGCAGGGTCTGGCCGTCGCCCGGCAGGAAGGTGATGCGGGGCAGGCCGACGGCGCCGTAGATGGCCATGATGGCATGGCTGTCGATGGCCACGGTGCCGGTGCCCGACAGGCTGCCCACCAGCCGCAGCGCCCCGCCGGACGCGACGATGGTGCCGGCATCGACGATCGAGGCCGCCTTGAGCGCCCCGATGCCGGAGACCTGCTGGCCGGCGGCGACGGTGATGGCGCCGCTGCTCGCCGGCGCGTTGCCGATCACGATGGCGCCGGTGGGCAACGCCGCGAGGCTGCCCAGCCGGGCGAGCCCGACATCGCCCGCGACGCGCAGCGTGCCGGCGACCGACAGCGTGCTGCCGAAGGCGATGGCCAGCGTGGCATCGTCGGGCAGCGTGTTGAGCCCGGTCATCCGCCAGTGCGCGCCGGGCTGCAGCGACAGCGTCTCGAAGCCGACATAATGCGCGCCGAGCCAGGCGACCGTGCCGGCGCCGCCGGCCAGTTCCAGCGTGTCCTGCCCCGCACCGCCGCGCACCTGCCCGACGAACACCGCGCCCGGATGCACCACGGCGAGGTTGCCGTCGGCATCGGCGAAGCGCACCGCCGCGGCGCTGCCGTTGGGCGCGGCGATGGTGCCGAAATTGTTGACCACCGCGGCGCCCGATTCCACCCGCACCCCGGTGGGGCCGCTGATCACGCCGGATTGCCAGTTGAGCACCGATCCGCCCGCCTCCAGCACCACCCCCGAGCCGGTGATGGTGCCGGTGTTGACCACCGCACCGGCCACGGACAGGTCGCGCCGCGTCGCCAGCGTGCCACGGTTGGTCAGGGTCGCCTGCGGGCCCAGCGTCGTGCCGCGGGCCAGCGCCCAGGACGCGCCGGCCGCGACTTCGATGGCGGCAAAATTGATGAACTGCGACCCGAATCCCGCCAGCGTGCCGCGCCCGGCGCCGGCGGCGAGTTCGAGCGTGCTGACCCGGGCGCCGCCGGGCAGGTTGCCGCCGTCGGCGATGCCGGCAAACACCGCGCCCGGCGCGGCGACCAGCCGGTTCGTCACCCCGGGGGCAAGGGAGACCGCCAGCAGGCTGCCGGCAATGGTGCCGGTGTTGACCACGGTGCCGCCGCCGCCGCGGATGCGCACGCCGTTGAGGCTGCCGAGCACGCCGTGGTTCTCCACCCGGCCGCCCTTCTGGAAGTCCACGAGGCCGTCGATCGTGCCGGTGTTGGTGAGGCTGCCGGCCGCGCCCCCGATCCGCACCCCGATGATCCCGGCCAGGCTGCCCTGGTTGTCCACCAATCCGCCGGCCTCCAGCAGCACGGTGCCCTGGCCGCTGCCATAGGTGCCGTCGATGCGGCCCTGGTTGACCACCGTGCCGGCGCCGCCGGCAATGTGGACGCCGCTGCCGCCCCTGATATCCGCCAGCGTGCCCAGGTTCGCCACGCTGCCGCCGGCGGCGAGCGAAATGCCGCCCTGCACGCTGCCGAGATTGGCGACGCCGCCGGCCCCGGCGATGGCGATGCCGTCCTCGCCGCCGAAGCCCGGACCGACCAGACCCATGTTGGTGACCGTGCCCGCACCGAGCCGGGCGTAGCCGAGCCTGCCCCAGTTCTCGAGGCTGCCCTGCCCGACGACCAGCACCGAGGTTATGCTGGCCGACATGTTGGTCGGGCTGCCGTTGTGCACCGTGCCGCCGGCGTACAGCGCGACGCCGGCGTACTGGTAGTCCCTGTAGCCGGTGAAGCTGCCGCCCGCGATGGTGCCGGCGTTGACCACGATGCCGGCGGCGCCGAGGATCTTCACGCCGGCATAGTACGCATGCTCGATGCGTCCGCCGGCATCGTTGGTCAGCAGCCCGCCGCTGGCCAGGGTGATGCCGTAGGTGACGTGGCCGAAATTGTCGATCGTCCAGGCGGTGCCGGCGGCCCCGAACAGCCCCGCGCCGAGGAAGGCGCCGGCCACCACCGTCGCCGGGTTCTGGGTGGCCGGATTGGACAGCGTCACCCGCGTGAGGATGGTGCCGGTGAGCGTGGTGCCGGACATGTGCGTGGTCCTTGCCTGCGGGAGTGCGTGGGCATGCTGGCCCGACGGTCGTGCCGGATGTCAACCGACAACACCGTCATCTCGTTACGGGAACCATCCGGTCAGCCGGCGATCGCCCCCCGTGCCGCCAACGCCGCCAGGCGGTCCGCGTCGCAGCCGATCGCGCCCAGGATCTCCCGCGTGTGCTGTCCCAGCCGCGGCGCCGGTGTGCGCAGCGCGCCGGGGGTGGCCGACAGGCGCGGCACCACGTTGTGCATCGTCACCTGCTCCATCTCCGCGTCCGGCAGGTCGACCAGCACCTCGCGCTCGACCACGTGCGGGTCGGCCACCAGCTGGTCGATGTCGTAGACCGGGGCGGCGGTGATCTCGGCCGCCTCGAAGATCGCCATCACCTCGGCGCAGTCGCGCGCGGCGATGAAGTCGGCGATCGGCTTCTCGGTCTCGGCCACGTTGGCGACGCGGGCGGTGTTGGTGGCGAAGCGCGGGTCGGCGATCATGTCCGCGCGCCCCACCGTGCGCAGCAGCCGCTCGGCCATGGTCTGGATCGAGGCGGAGATGGCGATGTAGCGCCCGTCCTTCGTGCGGAACACGTTGCGCGGGCTGGTGGTGTTGCTGCGGCTGCCGGTGCGCTCGGGCAGCCTGCCGGTCTGGCGCAGCGTCTCCGCCTGCGGCCCGAGGATGGAGACGATCGGGTCGAGCAGCGGCAGGTCGATCACCTGGCCCGCACCGCCGCGCTCCACCTCGCGCCGTGCCACCATCACCGCATAGGCGCCGTAGAGCCCGGCGATCATGTCGGCCAGCGCCAGCGGCGGCAGCACCGGCTCGCGGTCGGCGAAGCCGTTCATCGCCGCGAAGCCCGACATGCCCTCGACCAGCGAGCCGAAGCCGGGGCGTTCCGCATAGGGCCCGTCCTGGCCGAAGCCCGAGACCCGCACCACGATCAGCCGCGGATTGCGCGAGCGCAGCGCCTGCGGCCCCAGCCCCATCTGCTCCAGCGTGCCGGGGCGGAAATTCTCGATCAGCACGTCGGCGGTGGAGATCAGCACCTTGAGCAGGTCCAGCGCCTCGGGGTCGCGCAGGCTCAGCGCCAGGCTCTTCTTGTTGCGGGCATAGACCTTCCAGTGCAGCGAATGCCCGTTGACCCGCCAGGCGCGCAGCGGGTCGCCCTTCTGCGGGTCCTCCACCTTGATCACCTCGGCACCCATGTCGGCCAGCTGCAGGCTGACCATGTTGCCGGCCACCAGGCGGGAAAGATCGATCACCCGCAGGTCGCGCAGCGGCGGCGTGGCGTCGGGGGCGAAGTCGCGGCGATGGACCATCAGATCGGCTCCAGATGCGGGCGTGGTCCGTCCACCAGGCGCCAGCGTTGCAGGATCGCCGCGACCAGCAGCCGGCGGACCAGCTTGCCCTGGGCGTTGCGGGGGAATTCGTCGAGCGCCACGTGCAGGCGCGGGCGCTTGTAGGGCGTCAGCTGCGCGCAGGCCGCGCGTGCCTGCGCCTCCCAGCCCGGCGGCGGCCTGGCCGCGACCGCGGTCACCACCTCGCCCCAATGGGCGGAGGGCAGGCCGACCACGGCGGTCTCGCAGGCGGGCAGGGCCAGCGCCGGCTCGATCTCCTGCGGGTAGATCTTGTAGCCGCCCGACTTCATCGCGTCGGAAACGCGGGCCAGCAGATGCAGCCGCCCCTCGGCGTCGATTTCGCCGATGTCGCCGGTGGGGTGGAAGCCGTCGGCGCGCCAGGGGTGGAAGCCCGCCGCGTCGATCCAGCCGGCCGACATGTGCTGGGCCCGGATCAGCACCTCGCCGTCCTCGATGGCCAGCTCCACGCCGGGCGCCGGCCAGCCGACGCAGGCGGTGGTGCCACCTTCGGCATAGAAGCGCTCGGTCTCGGCCGGCGGCAGCACGGTGATCGGGTTGATCACCTCGCTCTTGCCGTAGGTCAGCCGCACCACCGGGCCGAACATGGCGCGCGCCCGGGCGTAGAGCTCGGGCGCCAGCGGCGCGGTGCCGGTGAAGATCGTGCGCACGCCCGCGAAGCGCCGGCCGGCAAAGGCGCCCACCAGCTTCGACAGCACCGTCGGCGGCGCGAACACCGCCTCCAGCGCCTGCGCCTCCAGCAGCGGCAGCACGCGGGCGGGATCGGCGCCGTCATGCAGCACCACGGTGCCGCCCTGGTCGAGCCAGGCGAAGGCCTGCAGCGAGGCGCCGTGGGCGAAGGGCGTCATCAGCAGCACCCGGCTGCCGGGCCCGGGCAGCCAGGGCAGGCAGGCCTGCAGCAGCATGTTGGCCAGGAAGCGGGCTCGCTGGGTGTAGAGGATCGCCTTGGGCAGGCCGGTGGTGCCGGAGGTGAAGGCGAAGCGGCCGGGCAGGTCGGGTGCGACGGCAGGAAAATCCGCGGGGACCAGCGGCGCCGGCGCGATCGCCTCCACCGCATGGGCGCTGGCGAAGCGCCCGGTGTCGGCCGCGGCGCACAGCACGTGGCGGCACCCGGCGAGCTGGGTGACCGCTTCGAGCTCGGCCGGGCCGTAGGCGCTGTTCAGCGGCACCTCCGCCGCCCCGGCGATCTGCACGCCATAGGCCGCCGCCACCGCCGCGCGGCCGTTGCGGAAGAAGGTCCCGACCGGCGCGCCGGGGCGCACGCCAAGCGCCAGCAGATGCCGGGCGATGCCGGCGGCGTGGGCCAGCAGGTCGGCATAGGTGATTTCGCCCGCGGCATCCGCCACCGCGATGCGGGTGCCGAAGCGCCGCGCCAGGGCGGCCTGCACGGCGCCCCAGCTGATCGGCGGCGCGGCGCTGACCGTCCCTTGGCTCATGGACCGACGTTAGCACGCTTCGCCGCGCCGTCATTGACGGGGGCCGGGCGGAACGCCGCATAATGACGGCCGGCAAGCCGGGGAAACGCAATGGCCTTCACGCTGCGCGACTACGCGACGCTCGCGCTGTCCAGCCCCGCCGCGCACGTACTGCAGGTCACGCTCAACCGCCCGCAATCGGCCAACGCGATGAACACGCAGATGGGCCTCGACATGCTCGCGGTGTTCGACGGGCTCTGCGCCGATCCGGCCGCCTTCCGCTGCGTCGTGCTGACCGGCGCTGGCGAGAAAGTGTTCTGCGCCGGCGGCGACCTCAAGCAGCGCAACGGCATGACCGACGCCGAGTGGCAGGCCCAGCATCTGATCTTCGAGCGCCAGGTGCGCGCCATGCTCGCCTGCCCGATCCCGATGATCGCGGCCGTCAACGGCGCGGCCTTCGCCGGCGGGCTCGAAATGGTGCTGTGCTGCGACTTCGCCTATGCCGCCGACCACGCCCGCTTCGCGCTGACCGAGGTCACGCTCGGCATCATGCCCGGCGCCGGGGGCACGCAGAACCTGCCGCGCACCGTGGGCATCCGCCGGGCCAAGGAAATCCTGCTGACCGGCCGGCCCTTCACGGCGCAACAGGCCTTCGAATGGGGCCTGGTGAACCGCCTCTGCCCCGGCCCCGAGCTGATGGGCGCCGTGCTCGAAACCGCCGCCACCATCGCCGGCAACGCGCCGATCTCGACCCGGCAGATCAAGCATGCGGTGAACACCGGCATGCAGCTGGACCTGGCCAGCGCGCTGATGTTCGAGATCGAGGCCTATAACCGCATGGTCCCCACCCAGGATCGCCACGAGGGCGTCCGCGCCTTCAACGAGAAGCGCAAGCCCGTCTTCAAGGGACATTGAGCATGGAACTGACCCGCGAGCTCGCCCGCCGCGCCATCGCGCTGCGCCACGACGACATCCCCGGCGAGATCCGCGCGCTCGCCATGCAATGCGTGCTGGACACGATCGGCGTCGCCGTCGCCGGCGCCGACGACCCGCTGGTCGACATCCTCGCCGCCGACCTCGCCGCCGAAGCCTCGGGCAATGTCGCCGCCTGGGGCCGCAAGGAGCGCCTGCCGCCGCTCGCCGCCGCCCTGCTCAACGGCGCCGCGGCGCACGCGCTCGACTACGACGACGTCAACCTGGCCATGCCCGGCCACCCTTCGGTCGCCATCCTGCCCGCCGTGCTGGCGCTGGCCGAGACGCGCGGCAGCAGCGGCGCCGACATCATCACCGCCTTCGTCGCCGGCTACGAGACCGCCTGCCGCATCGGCCGCACCATCGCGCCCGGCCATTATGACGGGCTCGGCTTCCACGCCACCGGCACGGTGGGCACGTTCGGCGCGGCCGCCGCCTGCGCCCACCTGCTCGGCCTCGACGAGGCGCGCACGCGGCACGCGCTCGGCATCGCCGCCACCTCGGCCGCCGGGCTCAAATCCATGTTCGGCACCATGTGCAAGCCGCTCCATGCCGGCCGCGCCGCCCAGGCCGGGCTGCACGCCGCCCGCCTCGCCGCAACCGGCTTCACCGCCCGGCCCGACGCGATCGAATGCCCGCAAGGCTTCGCCGCCACCCACAGCGCCGACTTCGACCCCGAGGCGGCGCTGGCCGAACCCGCCGGCGGCTGGCACCTGCGCAGCAACCTCTTCAAGTATCACGCCGCCTGCTACCTCACCCATGCCGGCATCGAGGCCGGGCGCAAGCTGCGCGACGCCGAAAGCCTCACCCCGGAGCGCATCGCCGCGATCACCCTCAAGGTGGACCGCACGCTCGACCGCGTCTGCAACATCGCCGCGCCCCGCACCGGGCTCGAGGCCAAGTTCAGCCTGCGCCTGACCGCCGCGATGGCGCTGGCCGGCACCGACACCAGCCGCCTCGACACCTACACCGCGCAGGTCGTCGGCGATCCCGCGCTTGCCGGGCTGCGCGACCGGGTGGTGGTGGATTTCCAGCAGGGCTGGTCGCAGACCCGCGCCGAGCTCGAGTTGCGCCTCACCGACCAGACCACGCTGCACGCCAGCCACGACGCCGGCATCCCCGCCCCCGACATCGCCATCCAGGGCCGCCGCCTGGCGGAAAAATTCCTCGGCCTGGCAGCGCCGGTGATGGGCGACAACCGGGCCCGGGCACTCCTCGCCGCGGTTGAAGCCATGGACGGGCCGGCGTCCTGGCAGGTGGCGGCGTAAGAAAAGGGCCTCCGGCGGGCAGGGGGGCGCT
>JBGAIK010000171.1:0-13795 GCA_044225615.1 Acetobacteraceae bacterium
GACTTCCAGAACCTGCACCGCAACAAGCGCACCATCTGCCTGGACCTCAAGTCGCCCGAGGGCCACGCGGTGTTCATGAAGCTGGCGGCGACGGCGGACGTGATCGCCGAGAACATGCGCGCCGCCGTCAAGCACCGCCTGAAGGTGGACTATGACAGCGTGAAGGCGGTCAACCCGCGCATCGTCTACGGCAGCATCTCGGGCTTCGGCCAGACCGGCCCCTACGGCAAGCGCGCCGGCGTGGACCAGATCGCCCAGGGCATGGGCGGGCTGATGTCCATCACCGGCCAGCCCGGCCAGGGCCCGATGCGCGTCGGCATCCCGATCGACGACCTCACCGCCGGCAACCTGCTCGCACTCGGCATCATGATGGCGCTGTTCGAGCGCGAGCGCACCGGCGTGGGCAAATGGGTCACCACCAGCCTGCTCGAGGCCCAGATCTTCATGCTCGACTTCCAGGGCTCGCGCTGGCTGATGGACCGCGAGGTGCCCGGCCAGGCCGGCAACGACCACCCCACCGGCATCCCCACCGGCGTGTTCCCCACCAGCGACGGCCACATCAACATCGCCGCCTCCTCCGGCCGCCTGTGGGAGCGCTTCGCCGACACGATCGGCCATCCCGAGTGGAAGACCGCGCCCGAATGGTCCACCCAGAAGGGCCGCAGCAAGGACCGCGCCGCCATCAACGCCGCGATCGGCGCGGTGACGGCGACCAAGCCCGCCGACCACTGGATCGAGCTGTTCGAGGCCAACGGCATCCCCTGCGGGCCGATCTACACCATCGACAAGGTCTTCGCCGACCCGCAGGTGCAGCACCTCGGCATGGCCACCCCCATGGCCCATCCGCGCCTCGGCACCAAGGACGTGGTGGCCCCCGCCATCAGCATGGCCGGCCGGCGCCCCGGGGTGCGGCTTGCCACGCGCGACGCCGGCGCCGATACCGACGCCGTGCTCGAATCCGCCGGCTACACCGCCGAGGAGGTCGCGCGCCTGCGCAGCAAGGGAGCGGTCGCGTGACCCAGTACGCCGACGGGAAGATGCTGGCCGACGCCGAGGACGGCATCGGCTACATCACCTTCAACCAGCCCGAGAAGCGCAACGCCATGTCGGTGGCGATGTGGCACGGGCTGACCGAGATCCTCGACCGCTTCGAGGCCGACCCCGCCATCCGCGCCATCGTCATGACCGGCGCCGGCACCAAGGCCTTCGTCTCCGGCGCCGACATCAGCCAGTTCGAGCAGCAGCGCGCCGACGGCAACGCCCAGCTCGAATACGACCGCCTGACCTCTTCCGGCCGCAACCGCCTCGCCGCCTTCCCCAAGCCGGTCATCGCCCGCGTCCGCGGCTTCTGCCTCGGCGGCGGGCTCGGCATCGCCATGCAGGCCGACCTGCGCATCGCCGCCATCGACAGCCAGTTCGGCATCCCCGCCGCCAGGCTCGGCATCGCCTACGGCTTCGACATGGTGCGCAAGCTGGTCTCCCTGGTCGGCCCCGCCCATGCCCGCACCCTGCTCTACACCGGCGAGCGCATCGACGCCGAGGAAGCCCAGCGCATCGGCCTGGTCAACAAGGTCGTGGCCGACGAGGATTTGAACGAGACCGTCTTCAATATCGCCCGCACCATCGCCGACAATGCGCCGCTCTCGATCCGCGGCATGAAGCTTGCGGTCAACGAGGCGGTCAGAAGCGAAAGCGAGCGGGACGTGGATGCGGTGAACCGGGCGGTGCTGGCCTGCTTCGACAGCGAGGACTATCGCGAAGGCCGCCGCGCCTTCATGGAAAAGCGCAAGCCGGTCTGGCAGGGCCGCTGATGGCCGTTTTCTGGTGCGCCGGCATGTACGCCTCGGGCTCGACCTGGGCCTACAACGTCATGCGCGCGCTGGCCGCGGCGCAGGCCGCGGGCGGCGTGCAGGCCCGCTTCGCCAACACCGCCACCGACCTCGCCGGGCTCGGTGACACCGGGCGCGACCACGTCATCAAGACCCACGACCTGCCCGAGGACGCCGCCGCCCTGCTGTTCGCCGCCCGCCCGCGCCTGGTCGCCACCATCCGCGACCCGCGCGACGCGGTCGCCTCGCTGATGACCTACCAGCACTATCCGTTCGACCTGGCACTCCAGACCATCGTCCGCTCGGCCCGCTTCGTCACCGCCGCCGCCGCCCGCGGCGACGCCCTGCTGCTGCGCTACGAGACCGGCTTTCCCGACGACCCGGCCACCATCGACCGCATCGCCGCGCGGATGGGCACCCGGCCCGACCCGGCGCTGCACGCCAAGGTCTTCGCCGATTTCCGCCGCGACGCGGTGGAACGCTTCATCGGCGGGCTCGAATCGCTGCCCCAGGCGCATCACGACGCCCGCTCCGGCGACGTCTTCGACCCCGAGACCCAGTGGCACAAGCACCATGCCGGCCGCACCGGCGAGGTCGGGCGCTGGCGCGGCACCCTCACCTTCGGCCAGCCCGCCGCGGTCGAGCAGGCGCTCGGCGACTGGATGGCCCAGCACGGCTACGAGAAGGCGCCGTCCTTCGGCGCCACCGCCACCACCGGCTACTCCGTCAGCCTGGGCAGCATGACCTTCGACCGCAGCTGACCCATGCCCCCGCGCGGCCCCGTCCCGGTCGCCGGCATTCCCGAGGGCACGGTGCTGTACGACGGCGTCTGCGTGCTGTGCTCGGCCTGGTTCCGCTTCGTCGCCGCGCGCGACCCCGCGGCCCGGTTCCGCTTCGTCGCCATCCAGGACCCGTTCGGCCGCGCCATGGCAGCACGGCTCGGCATCGACCCCGACACGCCGCAGACCAACGCCGTGGTGATCGGCGGGCGTGCCTGGCTCCGCTCCGATTCCGCCCTGCAGATCCTGCGCCGCCTGCCCGGCTGGTCCTGGGCGGGCCTGTTCCTCGCCGTGCCGCGCGCGCTGCGCGATCCCCTCTACGGCCTGGTCGCCCGCAACCGCTACCGCCTGTTCGGGCGCAGCGTCGCCTGCATCGTCCCCGACGCGGCGCTCAGGCGCCACCTGCTGCCCGGGTCCGCCCCGCTTGGCTGAGCCCCGCGTGCTGGTCGTCGGCGCCACCGGCGTCTTCGGCAGCCGGCTCGTGGACGGGCTGCTCCGCACCACCCGCTTCCACGTCATCGCCGCCGCCCGCGATCCGGCCCGCATCGTCGCCTCCGGCCGCCTCACCCCGCTCGCCCTCGACGCCACCCGCGCCACGCCGGAAATGCTGCGCGCCACCGGCGCCTTCGCCGTCGCCGACGCCGCCGGCCCGTTCCAGCAGGGCAGCCATACCCTGGCAAAGGCCGCCATCGCGGCCGGCCTCCACTATGTCGACCTCGCCGACTCGCGCACCTTCATCGCCAGCTTCCCCGCCTTCGACGCCGACGCCCGCGCCGCCGGCGTCACCGCCCTGACCGGCGCCAGCTCCACCCCCGCCCTCTCCGGCGCCGCGCTCGCCGCCCTCACCGATGGCTGGCGCCGGGTGGACACGGTGGAGATCGCGATCTCGCCCGGCAACCGGGCGCCGCGCGGCCTGTCGGTGGTGCGCGCCATCCTGAGCTACGCCGGCCGCCCGGTCCGCGTCTTCCACGCGGGCCGCTGGCGCGATCGCCCGGGCTGGGGAATGACCGTGCGCCGCCGCATCCCCGGCCTCGGCCCGCGCTGGCTCGGCCTGTGCGAGACCGCCGATCTCGACCTCGCGCCCGCCCGCCTCGCCGTCCGCGACACTGCCGTCTTCCGCGCCGGGCTGGAACTGCCGGTCCTGCATCTCGGCCTGCTCGCCGCGAGCCTCGCGGTGCGGCTCCGCCTGCTGCCCTCGCTGCTCCCCTTCGCCGCCGCCTTCCGCCGCATCGCCGCCTGGTTCGAACCCTTCGGCAGCGACCGCGGCGGCATGCAGGTCACGGCCGCCGGGCTGGACGCGGCAGGGCGGCCGGTCCGCGCCGCCTGGACCCTGGTGGCCGAGGGCGGCGACGGCCCGTTCATCCCCACCCTGCCCGCGCTCGCCGCGCTGCGCACAATCGCCGGCGCGGCGCCCGGCGCCCGCCCCTGCCTGCTGCCGCTCGCGGCGATCGAGGCCGAGTTCGCGCCCTACCGCATCACCGCCAGCCGCCATGCCGCGCATCCGGAGCCCTTGTTCCAGGCCGTGCTCGGCCCGGCCTTCGACGCGCTGCCCGCCCCGGTGCGGGCGCTGCACATGCCGGGCGGCGCGCTGCGCGCCAGCGGCACGGCGCAGGTGGACGGCGCGAACACCCTCCCCGCCCGCCTCGCCGCCCGCCTGCTCGGCCTGCCGCCGGCCGGGCGCGACGTGCCGGTCACCGTGCGCATCGCCGCCGCCGACGGAACCGAGCGCTGGGAGCGCAGCTTCGCCGGCCGCCGCTTCCGCAGCACCCTGTCCGCGACCCCGCGCGGCCTGGCCGAACGCTTCGGCCCGCTGGTCTTCGCCCTCGCGGTCACGGCCGACGCCACCGGCATCCGCGCCATGGCGGTGGCCGGCTGGCGGCTGGGCCCGCTGCCGCTGCCGCGCTGGCTCGCCCCCGTCTCGGTCGCCAGCGAAACCGTGGACGCGTCGGGACGCTTCCGCTTCGACGTCGCCCTCCATCTGCCGCTCGGCCTGGGCCGGATCGTGCGCTACCGGGGCTGGCTGGTGCCGGACCCGTAAGCTGCCGGCCCGCCGGGTCATCACACGCCTGCGATGATCCCCCGCCATGGCTGGCCACCCCGGTTCCCCTTCGCTATCAAGCCGCGCCGCGGAGGGCATCGGCTTGGCGCGAATCTGGATCGACATCGAGGACCTGCTCGAATACGCCGCCGCCAACCGGCGGCCGAGCGGCATCCAGCGCCTCTCCTACGAGCTCTGCAAGGCGATGAACGCGGCCTGCGCCGGGCAGGACCGCATCCGCTTCCTCCGCCACGACCGCCGCCGCGGCAGCTTCGCCGTCGTCGCCTGGGCGGAGCTGGAAGCCGCCCACGCCGCCCTCACCGGCCACGCCGGCCTCGCCGCCCCCGCTGCCCGCCGCCCCCCGCGCGGGGCCGGAGGCACGGCTGCGCCGGCCCCCCCCCTGCTCGGCCGCCGGCGCATCCTGCAGGAGCTGCGGCTGCCCATCGGCGCCGCGCTGCGCTTCCAGCAGCTCGCCACGCTGGCCGCGCTCGCCCAGGCCGGCCGCGCCGCCGGGTGGGCTGTCCGCGCCCTGCGCCAGCCCAAGCAACGCCAGCAGATCCCGCCGCCGCCGGCACCGCCTTCACCGGGGCGGTCGCGCCGGGCGACGTGCTCTTCACCCCGGGCGCCGCCTACACCTATCCGCACTACCCCACGCTGATCGCCAGGATGCGCGAAACCCACGGCATGCGGATCGCGCTCCTGCTCTACGACATCATCCCCGTCCGCCGCCCGGAATATGTCGACCGTGCCCACACCGAGGTCTTCCGCGCCTGGCTCGACGCCACCCTGCCGCGCTGCGACACGCTGCTCGCCATCTCCCGCTCCGCCGCCAGCGAGGCGGAAGACCACGCCCGCCGCCACGCCATCAAGCTGCGCGGCCCGGTCCACCCCATCCCCATCGGCACCGGCTTCACCACCGCCCCCCCGGCCGGCCCCCGCCGCGCCGACCTGCCCCCCGCCGGCAGCTACGTCCTCTTCGTCTCCACCATCGAGGCGCGCAAGAACCACGCCCTGCTGTTCCGCGTCTGGCGCCGCCTGCTCGATGCCATGCCGCCGGACCAGGTCCCCCAGCTGGTGCTCGCCGGCCGCGTCGGCTGGATGGTCGGCGACCTCATGGACCAGATGCGCAACACCGACTTCCTCGACGGCCGCATCCGCCTGATCGAGCACGCCTCCGACGGCGACCTCGCCGCCCTCTACCAGGGGGCGCTGTTCACCGTGTTCCCCTCCCACTACGAGGGCTGGGGCCTGCCCGTCAGCGAAAGCCTCGCCTTCGGCAAGCCCTGCCTCGTCTCCACCAGCACCTCGCTCCCCGAGGCCGGCGGCAGCCTCGCCCGCTACTTCGACCCCGACGACGCGCCCGGCCTCGCCGCCATGATCCAGGCCCTGCTCGCCGACCCCGCCGGCCTCGCCGCCTGGACCGCCCAGGTCCAGGCCGAATTCCGCCCGGTCCCGTGGGACACCAGCGCCCGCGCGGTGCTGGAGCACCTGGCATGACCTTCTCGCTGCTCGGCCGCTGCGCCCGCACCGGGCAGCTCGGCGCCGTGGTCACCACCTCGGCCATCGGCGTCGGCGCCCGCTGCCCCTTCGCCCGCGCCGGCATCGGCGCCGTCCTCACCCAGCACCGCACCGATCCCCGCCTCGGCCCGATGATGCTGGACATGATGCAGGCCGGCCTCTCCGCCCCCGAGGCCCTGCGCGGCACCACCGCGGCCACCCCCCACGCCGCCTGGCGCCAGCTCGCCGCCATCGACGCCGCCGGCGCACCGCCAGCTTCTCCGGCGCCAACGTCCGCCCTGCCCGCGGCGAGGCCCACGGCACCGACTGCGTCGCCATCGGCAACATCATCCGCGACCCCGCCATGCCCGCCGCCATGGTCGCCGCCTTCGAGGCCAACCCCACCCACCCGCCGACCGCCTGCTCGCCGCCATCCAGGCCGGCGAAGACCACGGCGGCGAAACCGCCGCCATCGTCTCAGCCGCGCTGCTGGTGGTGGACCATGAAACCTTCCCCTACATCGACCTCCGCGTGGACGCCCACGCCACGCCTCTGGCCGAACTCGCCCGCCTCTGGTCGGCCTACGCCCGACCGCCGACGACTACGTCCGCCGCGCCCTCGACCCCGACGGCGCGGCAACCTACGTGCCGCCGCCGGCGAAGGGGACGTAAGGGCTCGGCGGCCAAAGGCCGGGGCCTTGGAAACCGGTCCGTTGGCGGCGTCTCGTGGCCTTGGGCAGCAAAAAGCGGACCAGGACGGGCGAGGGTGGCAACCGCGCCAGCCTCGCTCGTGCGCTGTCTCGTCCTGTCGTTTGCGGAGCCCGGCACCACCCACTCTCGTAGATGACGGCGTCTCGTCAGGCGGTCCTAGAAGGCCGACGATCCACGACTTTGCCGATGCCCAGCACGGGAAAGGAGCCGTTCGGCGCGCCGGCCAGAGTCGGAAATGCCAGGATCTGGTGCGCCGTCTGGCCGCCGTCCGGCGGTGATTGCGGAGCACCGGAGCGGAGCGGCCCCGATTGTGTGCGTCCTGCATGATGACTGGGCTTGTGCTCTCGCGTCATGTTGATGTATCGATGCGCCTCGAAGTTTTCGTGGGTCCGACGGCGAGGGCTCGTATGAGACGACATGATGCCGCGTTGGGGAAGATGCGGACGACGTAGGTGCGTCGTCTGAACTCGTTGAAAGCTCTTGAGGTCGTTCCGGGGAGGCGATAGAAGGTGCCGATGTTTTTCGGCCCAGGCGACGATCGGGATATCGGCTGCCCCATTTGGCGATCCAGGCGGCGAGGTCGGAGGGTCTTCGTCTGCGGCGGTCGTCGCAGTTCCTGCAGGCAGTCGTCGTCGGCCTTGCGCGGCAGGTGGTCCAGCGCGTTGCGCAGGAAGTGCACGTAGCAGCGTTGGAAGGCGGGCTCGATTTCGGCGAGCACCGTGATCATCGGCGACGATGAGTTCGACGCCGTTCAGGCCGCGCTTGCGCAATGCCAGCAGGAAGTCCTTCCAGGACGAGCGGCCTCGCGGTTGGCCATCTCGACGGCGAGGATCTGACGCCGTCCGTCCCAGTCGATCCCGACCGCGACATGACGGCCTGGCTGCCGACGATGCCGCCCTCGCGCACCTTCTCGTAGCGGGCGTCGAGGATGAGGTACCAAGGCTCTGCGAGCGGGCGAGAACGCGGCTCATGGCGCCGATGGCGAGATGAGCGAGACGGCGTGTCCGCACAGCCTCGGTGATCGCCTTGACCTTGCACGCCCTGGACATACATCTCGGCCAGGGTGGGATCTGGTAGCGCTCCACGGTGGAGAGCGGCCGTCGCGGTCCTGCGGCACCCGCAGTTCGATGCCCGGGTGACGAGGGCGCAGTAATGGCCGGAGCGGTAGGCGAGCCTGGTGGGGGTGCGCTCGCCCTTGCCGGCGCCGATCGCGTCGGATCTCGGCTTCCACGCTCACCGCGAGTCCACGTGCCTTGACGGGTTCAGCAACAGGTCTTTGACCGCGGCGATGGAGGTCATGGTGGGGTCTCCTGCGGAGTTGGTGACGTTGAAAAAGACTGCCATGACCGCCAGCATCAGGCGATTTGCAGAACCTTCGGCACGCTACCCGGCCCCCGGGCACATACCAGGAGACTGCTCACCGCCGCGACATGTGACCTGGCGCCGAAAGCACCGGAACTGCGGATCAGGCTCTACGAGCAGCACGCATGCCCGACAGGCGCAGTAGCAGAAAAGGGCGCCGAACCCACGTCACGCTGCGAGCGTGCCTTGACGGGTTCAGCAACGTGCGCATGGAGGAGATAGAAAAAGTGCGGACCGCCGTCCCACGCTACACCGCCGCCGTGACCCCCGCACTCCCCGCATCGCGCCTCCCCGGCCAGACGGCGCCCAGCGCCGTGCGGAACTGCGCTGCCCTGCTCGAAATCCTGCGCGCCATCCATCCCCTGCTTGCCGTCCTGCTCGCGCCCTTCATCGCCGGCCTCGGCAGCCCGCAACCGGCGCCGCGCCGCCGCGCCAAATCCCCGCCCTCCGCACTCCCCCGGCCGCCCCTCGCCGACACCCCTCCCGCACCCGTCTCGCGCCCCATCCTTGCCTGCGACGCCTGCGCGCCGTCCCCCTCGGCGGCGCGCGCCCGTGCGCACCGCACGCCCGGGCCGCGCCCGCGCCCGCCGCGCCGGCCCCGCTCTCCCGCCCCGCACCCCGCCGCACCGCCCGTCCCCCACCCGCCGGCCCGCCACGGGAGGCCTGTCCGGCGCGCGCAGCGCCGCGCTGACGCTTGCCCATATTGTTCTGATAACGTAACTACCTCCCACAACACCCCCATCCACCCCGTCTTCCGCTTTCCCCAGCCCTGCCTTAGCCTCCGCCCCATCCTGAGGGGGACTCACCGATGCAGCCCAAGACCTCCCGCGCCGATTTCGCGGCGCTGGTGCGCCAGGCGCAACTGCCGCTGACCGAGGCGCAGGCCGACGACATCTACGACGGCGCCTGGGCGCTGGTGGAGCGCATGCAGGACCGCGTGCGCGGCACCGATCGTGACCGTCCGGCCGAGCCCGCCCATATCTTCCGGCCGGAGGGCGCGTGATGGTCCCCCATCTCGCCATCACCGAGGCGGCGGCGCTCATCGCCGCGCGCAAGCTCTCCCCGGTGGAGCTCACCGAGACCTGCATCGCCCGCGCCGAGAAGCTGGAGTCCACGCTCCACGCCTACATCCTGCGCACGCCGGAGCGGGCGCTGGCCGAGGCGAAGGCGGCCGAGGCGCGGGTGATGGCGGGGCAGTCCCGCGGCGTGCTGGACGGCATTCCGATCGCCCACAAGGATATCTATTGCACCAGGGGCCTGGCCACGACGGCGCACAGCAAGCTGCTGCAGGACTACGTGCCGGCGGAGGACGCGTTCACCGTGACGCTGTGGGAGCAGGCCGGCGTGGTGATGCACGGCAAGCTCGCCACCCACGAATTCGCCATGGGCGGGCCGAGCTTCGACCTGCCCTGGCCGCCGGCGCGCAATCCGTGGAATCCGGCGCATTTCACCTCCGGCTCCTCCTCCGGCACGGGGGCAGCGGTCGCGGCCGGGATGATCCTCGGCGGCACCGGCTCCGACACCGGCGGGTCGATCCGCGGCCCGGCCGCGTTCTGCGGCGTGGCCGGGATCAAGCCGACCTACGGGCGGTGCAGCCGCATGGGCATCCTGCCGCTGGCGCAGACGCTGGACCATGCCGGGCCGCTGGCCTGGACGGTGGAGGATTGCGCGCTGCTGCTGCAGGCCATGGCCGGCCATGACCCGGCGGATCCCGGCAGCGCCGACCGCCCGGTGCCGGATCTCCGCGCCGAGCTGGGCAAGGGGGCGAAGGGGCTGCGCATCGGCGTGGTGCGCCATTTCCACGAGAGCGACAACCGCGCCAACGATGCGGTGCTGCGAGGCATCGCCGAGGCCGAGGCGCTGTTCCGGTCCGAGGGCGCCGAGATCGTGGACGTCACGCTGCCCTCGCTGCAGGAGTTCCAGGCCGCCGGCTTCGTCATCATCTCGGTGGAGGCCTACGCGGTGCACGAGCGCTGGCTGCGCACGCGCTACAACGACTATGGCGAGCTGCTGCGCGACCGGCTTGCCCTGGGCGGGCTGCTGAGCGCCGGCGACCATGCCCAGGCGATCCGCCGGCGGCGCGAGCTGTGCCTGGCCACGGCTGCCGCGATGGAGGGCGTCGATGTGCTGCTGACCACCGCCGCCCCCACCGAGGCGCCGCCGATCGAGAATATGCCGAAATGGGCGAGCATGGAGAAGCCGGGCTTCACCATCCCGTTCAACCTCACCGGCCTGCCGGCCATGGCGATCTGCTCCGGCTTCGGCGAAGGCGGCCTGCCGGTCTCCATCCAGCTCGTCGGCAAGGCGTTCCAGGAAGCCACCGTCTTCCGCGCCGCCCATGCCTACGAGCGCGCCACCGAATGGCGCAAGCGGCGTCCGGCGCTCGCGGCCTAGCCATGCAGTACGGCCGCGCCGTCCGCGGGGAATGGGGCCTCGATCCCGACTTCCTCACCCTCAACCACGGCAGCTACGGCGCCACCCCGCGCGCCGTGCTCGCCGCCCAGGACGCATGGCGCGCCAGGCTCGAAGCCCAGCCGACGCGCTTCTTCCGCGAAACCTATCCCGCCGCCATCCGCGAGGCCGCAACCGCGCTCGCCGCCTTTCTCGGCGCGCGGGGCGAGGACCTCGCCTTCGTCGAGAACGCCACCACCGGCTGCAACGCGGTGCTGCGCAGCCTGCGCCTCGCCCCGGGCGATGAGATCGTGGTGCTCAGCCATGTCTACGGCGCCGTGCGCAACACCGTGCTCTACATCTGCGAGCGCACCGGCGCCCGCATGGTGGAGGCCGCACTGCCCTTCCCCCGCCCGCTGCCCGACGACATCGTTGCCAGCATCGCGGCTTCCCTCACCCCGCGCACCAGGGTCGCGGTGATCGACCACATCACCTCCGCCTCCGCCCTGGTCCTGCCGCTGGCCCAGATCGTCGCCGCCTGCCACGCACGCGGCGTGCCGGTGCTGGTCGATGGCGCCCACGGCCCCGGCCATGTCGACATCGACCTCGCCGCCATCGACGCCGACTGGTACACCGGCAACTGCCACAAATGGCTGAACGCGGCGAAAGGCTGTGCCTTCCTCTGGGCGCGCGCCGACCGCCAGCACGACCTCCACCCCGTCACCATCTCGCACGGCTACAACCAGGGCTTCCTGGCCGAGTTCGACTGGACCGGCACCTACGACCCCAGCGCCTACCTCTCGGTCAGCGCCGCGCTCGATTTCCATGCCCGCCTCGGCGGCCCCGGCGCTGCGCGCCCGCAACGCCGCCCTCGCCTTCGACGCGGCCCGCCTGGTCACCGCCCGCCTCGGCACCGAGACCGGCGGCGGCAACGCGGTCAGCGGCGCCATGGGCCTGGTCCGCCTGCCAGGCCCCGCCGACGGCGCGGCCGCCATGCGCACCCGGCTCATGGCCCAGGGCACCGACACCCCGGTCAGCACCCTGCACGGCGCGATGTGGCTGCGCATCTCGGTGCAGGCCTACAACGAGCTGGAGGACTTCGAGAGGCTTGCTGCCCTCCTGGCGCCATGACCCCGCGCCCATGCCGGGTGCAGCGGCGCGGACTCGGATCAAACGCTCCACGCCGACAGGATGCGTCGCGAGGCGACACGAAGAAGGCGAACAACGAGGCGGTGAGGCAGCGAGGCCCCGGCGCAGGCGCGCGGACTTCCTTCTCGCTGCCACCTCGTTGTTCAACTGCCTGCGACATGCCGGCCACGCCGGATTTCTCCGGCGAGCAAGCCGCTCAATCCCTCTCCCGCCCCTCGGCGAACTCCACGTCGCGATGGACATGCACGCTCATCAGCAGCCCCATGCCGATCATCACCATGATCATCGCCGACCCGCCGTGGGAGACCAGCGGCAGCGGCACCCCGCCCACCGGGATCGCGCCCATCACCATGGCGATGTTCACGAACACGTACATGAAGAAGTTCATGCTGATCCCCAGCGCCACCAGCCGGCCGTACTGGTGGCGGCAGCGCAGCGCGATCAGCATCCCGCCCACGATGATGCAGCTCAGCAGGCCCAGCAGCGCGAGCCCGCCGGCCAGCCCGAACTCCTCGGCCAGCAGCGTGAAGATGAAGTCGGTCTGCTTCTCCGGCAGGAAGTTCAGATGGCCCTGGGTGCCCTGCAGGAACCCCTTGCCCCACATCCCGCCCGAGCCCAGCGCGATGCGCGACTGGATGATGTTGTAGCCGGCGCCGAGCGGGTCGGATTCCGGGTTCATGAACGTCGTCAGCCGCGCCCGCTGGTAGTCGTGCAGGTGGTCGTAGGCGACCGGGGCGGCGACCGCGGCCATGATCGCCACCAGCGCCACCATCCACCAGCGCACCCCCGCGCCCAGGAACACCACGCCCCCGATCACCGCGCAGATCACCGCCGTGCCCAGGTTCGGCTCCTTCAGGATCAGCCCGAACGGCACCAGCACGGCGAGCGCCGGCGGGATCAGGAACAGCGGGTTGCCCATCCGCTCCCACGATGCGCGGTGGAACCAGTGGGCCAGCGCCAGGATCAGCACCAGCTTCATCAGCTCGCTCGGCTGCCACAGCGTGCCGCCAAGCTCGATCCAGCGCTGCGCCCCCTTGCCGGTATGGCCCATCTTCAGCACCAGTACCAGCAGCACCACCCCCGCCGCATAGGCCAGCCAGGACAGCTTGGCGATCAGCCGGATGTCGATCAGCGCCAGCCCGATCATCAGCACCAGGCCGAAGGCGAAGCGGATGATGTGCCGCGACGCATAGGGCTCGGCCGATCCGCCCCCGGCGATGAACAGCGCCAGGTACCCCACCCCGGCCAGCGCGCACAGCATCAGCACGTACAGCCAGGAAATCCGCCACAGCTTGCTGGCGATCCCGAACTCGATCTCGGCCCGGATCAGCCGCCGCTCCATCAGCGCCATGGCCTAGCTCCTGCCCGCCACCCGTGCCGGCGGCTCCACCCGCCGCGACGGGTCGCGCGTCAGCACGTCGGTCATGATGTCGCGCCCCACCGGCGCCGCCGCGGCCGAGCCCGCGTTGCCATGCTCCACCACCAGGGCGAGCGCATAGCGCGGCGCGTCATGCGGCGCGAAGGCCACGAACAGCGCGTGCGGCCGCAGCTCCCACGGCAGGTTCTCCGACTTGTAGCCGCGCTCCCGCTGCTCGCGGGTCACGTTGCGCACCTGCACGGAGCCGGTCTTGCCCGACATCTGGATGCCCGGCAGGTCGAGCTTCGCCACCGTCGCCGTGCCGCCCTGCTCGTTGACCACCGCCCACATGCCCTCGCGCGCCGCCGCCAGCATCCGCTCCGGCAGGCCGAGCGAGGGCCAGTCGTCGGGCCGCACGCCGGTGAGCGCCTGGCCGCCGATCGCCCGCGTCAGATGCGGCTCAACCGCCCGCCCGGTGGCCAGCCGCGCCGTCATCGTCGCCAGCGACAGCGGGGTCAGCTGCAGGTAGCCCTGCCCGATGCCGCAGACGATGGTGTCGCCGATGTTCCACGCCTTGCCCTTGGACTGCCGCCAGGCGCGCGTCGGCACGAAGCCGGTGCGCGTGCCCGGCAGGTCGATGCCCAGCCTGGTGCCCAGCCCGAACCGGTTGGACATCGCCGCGA
>JBGAIK010000172.1:0-10787 GCA_044225615.1 Acetobacteraceae bacterium
GGGCAGGGGCGCACCCCACCGTTTCGGCCAATCGCCCAAGGCCCTCGCCGCGCCGCCAGCAAGAATGGTTTCCAAAGGCCAATGGCCTTTGGCCGCCGGAGGCCCTTCGCTTCCCCTCCATTGGGCTTCCCGCGAATCTCCGCGTAGGATGCCGCGCCGAATGCTGGGACGAAAGGGCTGCACTGATGGATGGAACGACGAGGCCGCCGACAGGGGGGCCGCAATCCGAGGGCAAGGGCCTTGCCCGTTCCCCGGGCGCGCTCGCCGGCATCAAGGTCATCGACCTCACCCGCGTGCTCGGCGGCCCCTATTGCACCATGGTGCTGTCTGATCACGGCGCCGAGGTGATCAAGATCGAACCGCCCCAGGGCGACGAGGTGCGCGACTGGGGCCCGCCCTTCGACGGCGACGATGCCAGCTACTTCATCGGCGTGAATCGCAACAAGCGCTCGATCGGCCTCGATCTCGGCAAGCCCGAGGGCAAGGCGGTGCTGCTCAAGCTGCTCGAGGGCGCGGACGTGCTGGTGGAGAATTTCAAGCCCGGCAGCATGGAGAAATGGGGCCTGGGCTACGAAAAGGACCTGGCGCCGAAATTCCCCGGCCTGATCCATTGCCGCGTCTCCGGCTTCGGGGCACACGGCCCGCTCGGCGGCCTGCCCGGCTACGATGCGATCCTCCAGGCCATGACCGGCCTGATGAGCATCAACGGCGACCCCACCACCGGCCCGATGCGCATGGGCACCCCGATCGTGGACATCGGCACCGGCCTCTATTCGGTCATCGCCATCCTGATGGCGCTGCACGAACGCTCGAAATCCGGCCTCGGCCAGTATTGCGACATGACGCTGCACGATTGCGGCATGGCGCTGCTGCACCCGCAGGCGGCCAATTTCTTCCTCAACGGCAAGCGCCCGCTGCCGATGGGCAATCCCCATCCCAACCTCGCGCCGTACGAGAAATACAAGACCCGCACCGGCGAGATCTTCATCGCCTGCGGCAACAACGGCCAGTGGACGAAGCTGACGGAAGCCCTCGGCAAGCCCGAACTCGGCCACGACCCGCGCTTCCTGAACAACGCCGACCGGCTGGTGAACCGCGCCGCCATGATCGCGGAACTGGAAGTGCTGCTGGCCGACCGCGACGGCGCCGATTTCTGCATCGCGCTGCTCCGCCAGGGCCTGCCCGCCGGCCCGGTCCTGCCGATCGACCAGTCGATGGCGGCCGAGCACACCCATGCCCGCGAGATGGTCACCGAGCTCGACGGCTATCGCGGCCTCGGCACGCCGATCAAGCTGTCCCGCACCCCGGGCGGCACGCGGCGCAAGCCGCCGCGCTATGGCGAGCATGGGGAGGAAGTGCTGGGGCAGCACGGGTTTTCGGCGGCCGAGATTGCGACGTTGAAGGCGGGGGGCGTGCTCTACACGGCACGGCGGAAGTAGGCGGTAGGCAAGGGCCTCCGGCGGCCAAGGGCCGGGGGCCCTTGGATCCCGATCCCTATTCCTTCGCCACTTCCTCGCGCAGCCACTTGCGGTGGTGCCGCCAGGCCCAGCCGCCGGTGACCGTGCCCTCCGTCATCGCCCGCACCGTGCCCTTCACCCACAGCGCGGCGTAGACGTGCACGATCCACACCAGCACCGCGATCACCGCGGCCAGCGCATGCACCAGGATCGCCAGGCGCTTCTGGTCGATCGTGGTGTAGGCGAAGAAATACGTGTCCCAGATCACCAGCCCGGTCGCGAACAGCACCAGGATCAGCAGGGTCATGCTCCAGAAGACGAGCTTCTGGCCGGCATTGTACTTGCCGATTTCCGGCAGCTTCTCCTCCTCGCCGCGCAGCACCGCGCCGGGCCGGCTCATCCACGCGCTGTCGTCCCGGTTCCACAGGTTCGCCCGCCAGAAGCGGATGAACAGGCCGGTGAAGCTGATCGCCAGCACCACGCCGATCCACGGATGCACCATGCGCGTGTTCTGCCCGCCGCCGAACAGGTCGGTCAGGAAGAACAGGCTCGGGTGGAACATCGACATGCCCGACAGCGCCATCAGCACCAGCGAGATGGCGGTGATCCAGTGGTTGACCCGCTGCGCCGCGGTGTAGCGGCGCACCGTGTTCTCGTCCCCATGCCCGCTCATTCCGCCGGCCCCGGCTTGGCGGCAAGCTGGGCGGCGCTCGCCTCATCGGAGGCCGAAACCTTGTTCGACCCGGCGACCACCCGGTGCAGGAAGGCACCGACCACGGCGAGCCCCATCACCGCCATGCCGGTGTATTTGGCCGCGCCGCGCCAGAACTCGACCAGCGGCGAGATCTTGGGATCGGCCGGCAGCCCGGCATAGATCTGCGGCTGGTCGGCGTGGTGCAGCACGTACATCACATGGGTGCCGCCGACGCCCGGCGGATCGTAGACGCCGGCCTGGTCGAACCCGCGGCCCTTCAGGTCGGTGATCCGCGAATCGGCCAGCAACAGCATCTCGTCCTTCGAACCGAAGGAAATTGCCTGCGTCGGGCAGGCCTTGGCGCAGGCCGGTGCCTGGCCCACGGCGACGCGATCCGAGCACAGCGTGCACTTGTAGGCCTTCTGGTCGGCCTGGCTGATGCGCGGGATGTTGAACGGGCAGCCCTTGATGCAGTTGCCGCAGCCGATGCAGTTCTCGCTGACGAAATCGACGATCCCGTTGGCGTACTGCACGATGGCACCCGGCGCCGGGCACGCCTTCAGGCAGCCCGGATCGGCGCAATGCATGCAGCCATCCTTACGGATCAGCCACTCCAGGTTCCCTGTCTTGGGGTTGTCCCATTCGGTGAACCGCATCAGCGTCCAGGAATTCGCCGTCAGGTCGTGCGGGTTGTCGTAGACGCCGACATTGACGCCGACCTCCTCGTGCAGGTTGTTCCATTCCAGGCAGGCCGCCTGGCAGGCCTTGCAGCCGATGCATTTGGAGACATCGATCAGCTTCGCCACCTCGCCCCCGGCGCTGCGCGCCGAGGGCGGCGTGAAGGTGGTGGCGGAGCGGCGGATCACGTCGGCGGACTGGTAGTTTGCCATGCGCGCGCTCCCTCAGGCCACCGGTGGGGTTTCGGCTTTGATGTCGACCAGGAAGGCCTTGAACTCCGGCGTCTCGATGTTCGCGTCGCCCACGAACGGGGTCAGCGTGTTGACGCCGAAGCCCTTGCGGGCCTGGCCGATGAAGCCCCAGTGGATCGGGATGCCGACGATGTGGACGGTCTTGCCGTCGCACACCAGCGGCTTGATCCGCTTGGTCACCACCGCCTTGGCGCGGATGTAACCGCGCTTGCTGTCCACCCGCACCCAGCCGCCGTTGGCGATCGACTTTTCCTTCGCCAGCGCCTCGCTGATCTCCACGAAGAATTCCGGCTGCAGCACGGCGTTCACCTGCACGTGCTTGGTCCAGTAGTGGAAATGCTCGGTCAGGCGATAGGTGGTCGCCGCGTAGGGGAACTCCTTCGCGTCGCCGAACACCTCCATGTCGTTGGCGAACACCCGGGCCACCGGGTTGCCGCGGATCTTGGGCGCGATCGGGTTGGCGATCGGGCTCTCGAACGGCTCGTAATGCACCGGGAACGGCCCGTCCCGCATCGTGCGCCGCACCCACAGGCGGGAGACGCCTTCGGGGTTCATGATGAACGGCATCACGTCGCGCGGCTTGGCCGTGGGCGCGATGTCCGGCACGTCGAACCCGGTCCAGGCGGCCCCGTTCCACGTGATCAGCGGCCGCGCCGGATCCCACGGCTTGCCGTCGAGATCGGCGGAGGCGCGGTTGTAGAGGATCCGCCGGTTCACCGGCCAGGAGAAGGCCCAGTTCAGATAGGCGCCCGTCTCCGCCGGGTCGCTGTTGTCGCGGCGGGCCATGTTGTTGCCCGCCTCGTTCCAGCAGCCCGAGTAGATCCAACACCCGCAGGCGGTGGTGCCGTCATCGCGCAGCGCGGTGAAGTTGACCAGCAGCTTGCCGGCCTCCTGGATGATGCGCGCCTGGTCGTTCGGGTCGCGCAGCGTGACCAGTGCCTTGCCGTTGATCTCCTTGGCGATCTCGCCGGCCGTGGGGTCCTCGGGCGCGGCATAGGGCCAGACCAGGTTGGAGCCCTCGTCCTCGGCGAAGCAGGTGGACGGCAGCTCGAACACCTCGGTCTGGATGTCGGCGGGCTTGGCGGGATTCAGCTCGCCATGGTCCTGCCAGAACCGCGCGGTCTCGGTCTGCAGCGGGTCGATGACCACCAGGAACTTCAGCTTGCCCAGCGCCGCGCGGATCTTGTTCTTGCGCGGAAAGCTCATCAGCGGGTTGAAGCCCTGGCAGATGTAGCCGTTCATCTTGCCCTGGAACATCATGTCGAAGGCGCGCAGCACGTCGTAGGTCGGCACGTCCAGCTTCGGCAGCCAGTCGTACGCCCAGTCGTTCTCGGCCTTCGCCGCCTGCCCGAACATCGACTTCTGGAAGCTGACGAAGAACTTCCGGTAGTTCTGCCAGTAGCTGGTCTGCCCGGGCCGCAGCGGCTTGAAGCCGCGGGTGGACATGTAGGCATCCAGCGTCGGCTCGCGGTCGGTGGCCAGCGTCAGGTAGCCCGGGATCAGGTTCGACATCAAACCCAGGTCGGTCAGGCCCTGGATGTTGGAATGCCCGCGCAGCGCGTTCATCCCGCCCCCGCGCACGCCGATATTGCCCAGGATCAGCTGCAGCATCGCCATGGCGCGGATGTTCTGCGAGCCCTTGGAATGCTGCGTCCAGCCCAGCGCGTACATCGACGTCATCGTCTTGGTGGGCGTGGAACACTCGGCCACCATCTTCGCCACCGTCAGGAACTTGTCCTTCGGCGTGCCGCAGATGCGCTCCACCATCTCCGGCGTGTAGGTCGCGACATGCGCCTTCAGCAGGTTCCACACGCAGCGCGGGTTGGCCAGCGTCTCGTCCACCACGGCGAAGCCGTCGGCGCCGATCTCGTACTCCCACGTGTCGCGGTTGTAGTCGCGCGCCTGCTCGCTGTAGCCGGTGAACAGCCCGTCCTGGTAGCCGAAGCCTTCCTTCACCACGTAGGACGCGTTGGTGAACGCCTTGGTGTACTGCCACTGCACCTTGTCGTTCTGAATGCAGTGGTTGATGAGCCCGAGCAGGAAGGCGATGTCGGTGCCCTGGCGAATGGGCGCGTAGAAATCAGCGACCGCGGCCGAACGCGTGAACCGCGGATCGACCACGATCAGCTTGGCGCCGCGATGGGCCTTGGCCTCCGTCACCCATTTGAAGCCGCACGGATGCGCCTCCGCGGCATTGCCGCCCATGATGACGACAAGATCCGTGTTCTTGATGTCGGTCCAGGAATTCGTCATCGCACCGCGGCCGAACGTTGGGGCCAGACTGGCCACCGTGGGGCCGTGTCAGACGCGGGCCTGGTTGTCGAACACCACCATTCCGGTGCTGCGCACCGCCTTGTAGGTCAGGAACGCCGTCTCGTTGGTCGTCGCCGAGGCGGCCAGGAAGCCGGTGCTGGTCCAGCGGTTGACCGTGACGCCGGCATCGTTCTTGGCGATGAAGTTCTTGTCGCGGTCGTCCTTCATCAGCCGGGCGATGCGATCCAGCGCGAAATCCCAGGTCACCCGCTTGAATTCGTTGGTGCCGGCCGCGCGGTGCATCGGGAACTTGGTGCGCGTCGGCGCCTGCACGAAATCGAGCAGCGCGGCCCCCTTCGGGCACAGCGTGCCGCGATTGGTGGGGTGGTCGGGATCGCCCTCGATATGGATGATCTCGCGCCGCGTGTTCTTCGCCCCGTCGCCGCGCGAATACATGATGATGCCGCAGGCGACCGAGCAGTACGGGCAGGTGTTGCGCGTTTGCAGCGCGCGGGCCAGGCGGAACGGCCGTACCTCGGCCGCGAGCGCCTGCTCGGCCCCGCCGAAGCCCAGCGCGCTCAGCGCCGTGCCTGCGAGGCCCGCCCCCGCGCCGCGCAGGAACGCGCGACGGGACAGGGTTTCGAGCACTTTCGTCTCCTCCGCAACGGGCGCCGCTCCGGCGCCATCGGCATCAGTTACGGATGGGAGATTCGGGCTCTTGTCGCAAGAATGTCAAAGGATTTGTTGGGCTGTGGGCGCGCGGATACAGCGCTCAGCGCCCCACGAAACCAGGCTTCCGCTTCCCCAGGAACGCCGCCACCCCTTCCGCGAAATCCGGGCCGAACGTCCCGCCGATGAAATTCGCCCGCTCCACGTCGAGCTGCCCCGCCAGGTCCCGGTCCAGCGATCCCCGCAGCAGCGCCTTGGTCCGCCCCAGCGCCGCCGTCGGCCCCGCAGCCAAGCGCTCCGCCACCTTCAGCGCCGCCTCCTGCGCCTCCGCCGCCGGCAGCACCCGGTTCACCAGCCCGACCCGCAGCGCCTCGTCGGCCCCGATCGTCTCCTCCAGCAGCGCGAAGCCCAGCGCGCGGCGCAGCCCCATCGCCCGCGGCAGCGCATAGGTGCTGCCGCCGTCCGGGCTCGCTCCCAGCCGCGAATAGGCGAGGATGAACTTCGTGTCGTCGGCCGCCAGCACCACGTCGGCCGCCAGCGCCATGCTCACCCCGGCGCCCGCCGTCGCCCCATGCGCCAGCGCCACCACCGGCAGCGCAAGGGCCGCCAGCGCCTCGATCACCGCATGGAACGTGCTCATCAGCCAGTCGATCCGCGCCGTCGCGCCCTCGCCCTCGAACAGGGACACGTCGCCGCCGGCCATGAAGCTGCGGCCCTCACCGGTCAGCAGCACGCAGCGCGCATCGCCCACGTCGCGCACCGCGGCCAGCAGCGCATCCGCCATGTCCTGGTTCAGCGCATTCAGCACCAGCGGCCGGTTCAGCCGCAGCCGCAGCACCCCACCCGCCCGCTCCACGATCAGCGTATCGCTCATGCCGCCGCTCCCCTCACCACGTTGCGCAACGCGTCGCCGCGCGCCAGCCGGTTGATGTTGTCCGCCATCACCGCCTGCTGCCGGCCGATCGTGCCACGCGTCCAGCCCGACATGTGCGGCGTCATCACGATATTGTCCAACTCATGGAAGGGCAGCCCGGCCGGCCGCGCGATCTCCCCCGCCTTGGCCGGATAGCGGTACCAGGTGTCGATCACGGCGCCGCCGATCCGGCGTTCCTTCAGCGCCGCGAACAGCGCCGCCTCGTCCACCACGCCGCCGCGCCCCACGTTCAGCAGCACTCCATCCGGCCGCATCGCCGCCAGCGCCGCCGCCCCCACCAGCCCCGCCGTGTCCGGCAGCAGCGGCAGCGAGCTCACCACGAAATCCGCCGACCCCATCAAGTCGTGCAGTCCATCCAGCCCCCAGGCCCGGTCCACCCCCGTCACCGGGCTGCGGTTGCAGGCATGCACCTTCATCCCGAAGGCCCGCGCCCGCGCCGCCACCTCCTTGCCGATATGCCCGTAGCCGAGCAGCCCGATCGTCCGCCCCCGCAGTTCGCCATGCGCCGCATCGCCCACCCCGGCCCAGAACGTCCATTTCCCCTGCCGCAGATCGGCATCCGCGCGCGGAATCGCCACCGTCCGCAGCAGCAGCGCCGTCATCACGTATTCGGCGATCGCATGCTCATGCTCGAACACGTTGCACAGCGCCGCTCCCGCCGGCAGCGCCCCCAGCTCCACCAGGTCGTATCCCGCCCCCGGGACCTGGAACAGCCGCAACCCGCCCGGCACCGGCAGGCCGGCATTGAACGCCACGCCCACCACCGCCTCGGCCGCCGCATACGCCGCGTGATCGCCTGCCCCCAGCACGTCCGGCAGCACCGCGATCGCGTGCGATGCCTCAAGCAGCGCGGCGAAGCCCTCGGCGAAACTGCCGGCGTTCATTCCGTGAAACACGATCCGCATGGCCCCTCCGAAGAAAGCGGTTCTTTTTTGAAAAAAAGACCCAAAAAACTTCTATGACAAAAGTCTTTTTGCTTCTTTTTCTTCAGAAAAAGAAGACCTTACTTGCTCACTTCCGCCGCCACGTCGTGGAACAGCCGCGCCGGCAACCCCCCGCCGGTCACGTCCTTCATCGGCCGGTTGTCGTCGTTCCCCAGCCACACCCCGATCACCACCCCGTTCACCGCCCCGACGAACCAGGCATCCCGGAAATCCTGCGTCGTCCCGGTCTTCCCCGCCACCAGCCTGCCCGGCAGCCCCGCCGCCGCCCCGCTCCCGCGCGACACCACGGCGGCCATCATCCGCACCATCATCGCCGCGAGGTCCGGGTCCACCACGCGTGGCCGCGCGACGTCCGGCAACGCCACCGGCGTTCCGGCCCGGATCGCCTCCAGCGCCCGCGGCGTCACCAGCACGCCCCCGTTGAACAGCGTCGCGTAGGCCCCGGCCAGCTCCAGCAGCCCAACCTCGCCAGTGCCAAGCGCGATCGAGGCGTCGTTCGGCAGGTGGTCGGACAGGCCGAGCCGTGCGGCCACCGCGGCAACCGCCTTCGGCCCGCCATTCTGCAACAGCAGCCGCACGGCGGCCGTGTTCACCGAATGCGCCAGCGCCTCCTCCAGCGAGATGCTGCCGCGGAACCGCCCGTCGAAATTCCCCGGGTTCCAGCCGCCGATCCGGATCGGCGCATCCAGCACCTGGTCATCCGGCCGCGCGCCCTTCTCCAGCGCGTTCAGCCACACGAACACCTTGAAGCTCGACCCCGGCTGCCGCCGCGCCACCACCGCGCGGTTGAACGGGCTGGTGCGATAGTCCCGCCCGCCCGCCATCGCCCGCACCGCCCCGGTCGCCGCATCCAGCACCACCACCGCGCCCTGGGACACGTTCGCCGCCGCGCCCGGCCCGTCCAGCAGCGCCCCGAGCCGCGCCTCCACCACCGCCTGCCAGCGCAGGTCGAGCGTGGTGCGCACCGCTGCGTCCGCCCCTGGCGGCAGCACCGTCTCCGCCCGCTCGCTGGCCCAGTCGGCGAACCAGCCGGCGGTGCCCGGCCGCGACGCGAAGGCGATCTGCGCGCCGGCGGCCTTCGCCTGCTCCTCGGTGATCACGCCGGTATCGGCCATCGCCGCCAGCACCTCCCGCCCGCGCGCCGCCGCCGCCCGCGGATCGACGCGCGGGTTGAACCGGCTCGGCGCCCGCGGCAGCCCGGCGATCACCGCCGACTGCCACAGGTTCAGCTGCCGCGCCGACACCCCGAAATACAGCCGCGCCGCCGCATCCACCCCCCAGGCGCCGGAGCCGAGATAGACCCGGTTCAGCCAGATCTCGAGTATCTCCGCCTTCGTGAAGTGCTGTTCCAGCCACAGCGTCAGCAGCAGCTCCTGCACCTTGCGCCGGAAGGTGCGCGCATTGGTCAGGAACAGGTTCTTCGCCACCTGCTGGGTGATGGTGGACCCGCCCTGCACCAGCCGCCCGGAGCGGACATTCACCAGCACCGCCCGCGCGATGCCCACCAGGTCCAGCCCCCAATGGCCCCAGAACCGCCGGTCCTCCACCGCCACTGCCGCCGCCGGCAGCGCGCGCGGCAGGTCGGCCAGCCGCAGCGGCTCCCCCACCACGTCGCCATAGGTGGCGAAGATCGCCCCCGAGCGGTCCTCCAGGGTCAGCGAAGGCCGCCGCGCCGCATCCAGCGCCGCTTCCGGCCGCGGCAGGTCCCAGGCGAACCACAGCAGCGCGAGCCCGCCGGCCAGCACGCTCCAGACCGACAGGATGAAGCACCATTTCAGCAGCACCCAGCGCCACCGCCGCCGGCGCCGTCGCGGGAGAGGCGGGGCCGGCGCGGGTTCCGCCTCGTACCACTCCGCCTCGATCGCCGGCCGCTCCGGCGGCAACGGCGCCTCGATCCGCCGCCGCATCTGGTCCGGCGCGATTTGCGGGGCACGATACATGTCCCGGTTCTAGCGGCGTCCGCGTGCGCGGGGGAAGCGGCGTCACGTCGGCCGCAACGTCGCCACCAACCGCGATCCCTTCGCCACGCCCGGCCGTACCGCGCCGCCGCCCGGGTCACGCGGCACCGCGCAAGTCGGAAAGTTCCTGCTTCCATTCGTCTTGTTCATGAACTTTGCGGGCGCGCCGAAACTTCTCTACAAATTCGCCGGTCGCCGCCAACTCGTTTCTGCGCTTTACTGTCTCCGCGCCGCAGCGTCCCACCCAGCAACAAACTCCCGCCCCGCCGGCCACGCATTGCGTGGCCCGCCGCCCCGCATTGCCTCCGCCGCCCGAGGATCAGCCGTTGAATTCGATCAGCATCGCCCTGGACCGCAGCGACGCCGCCTCGCGGCCGCCGGACCTGCTCGCCGCGGCGTCGCTGGCGCCGGAGCGCGGGCCGCCCCTGCGCGGCCTGGTCGAGGTCATGGCGCCCGGCAACCAGATTTCCGGCTGGGCGCTCGACCTCGAGGCACCCCTCCGGCCGCTGACGGTCGAGCTCGCGCTGGGCGAGCGGCTTCTCGGCCGCACCACCACCCGCCTTCCCCGCCCGGACATCGCGGCACTCGGGGTCGCCTGCGAGACCCCCGGCTTCGCCTTCCCGGCGGAGACCCTGGCCCTGCTGGAAACGGCCCTGCGCGAGGCGCCCGACGCATCGCCGCAGCTGCGCATCGCCGGCACGCCGTTCCTGCTGCGCCGCGCCGCCGAACCCGTGCCGCGCCCGGCCGCGGCCCCGCCCGCCGCCGCGCTGCCCGCCGCCACGCCGCCCGTCGCTGCCGCGCCCCGGGCCGCTTCCAGGTTGCGCCAGGCGCTCGACCAGCTTGCCGCCGCCGCCGCCACGACCGCGCTCACCGCCGAGCCTGCCCCGGCCGGCGCGATCGAGGCCGCGTGGCACGCGCCCGACGGCACGATCTGGCTGCGCGGCCATCT
>JBGAIK010000173.1:0-10280 GCA_044225615.1 Acetobacteraceae bacterium
TCCCGCGCAGGGTGAACCGGAACAGCCACGACTTGGTATTGCCCGGGGCAACCTGGAGATACAGGCCACCACCGTCCCCGAAGCGGACCGGGCGCCGTGAGTTCGGCGGACAGTGCAGGTTTCTAACCGAGGCGGCGGACAGCTTGGGCATGGCGGGGTCTCCGCGAGGGGGCAGGACACTCCTAGCCCCCAGTAAGTACCCCCCAAATCTACCCCCAACCCCTCTGTAGATGCAACTAGACCGGCATGGACGTGCAAGGATTTCAGGCAGTTCAGGATTGGCTATTTTCTGCGGGGTCCAGAACGTCCGTAGACTGGGCTAGGCTCCCAATTGGCGGACACCCTCTCCGCCAACCCCCCGGCCCGCTACCGCCCAGCCAGCGCCCGCGCCAGCTCCGCCGCATCGTACGGCTTCGGCAGCCGCTCCGCGCGGGCCAGCTCCGGATAGCGCTCCAGCCCGGGCACGTCGGCATGGCCGGAGGCGAAGATCACGCGCAGGTCCGGCCAGCGGCGCACCGCATCGGCGGCCAGCGCCACGCCCGACATGTCGGGCAGGCTGATGTCGGCCAGCAGCACGTCGGCCGGCCCCGAGGCCAGCGCCTGCTGCGCCTCGGCCGCCGTCGCCGCCTCGCGCACCTCATGTCCCAGCTCCGCCAGCATGTCGGCCGTCGCCATGCGGATCAGCGCATCGTCCTCCACCAGCACCACGCGCAGCAGGCGCTCCTGCACCGGCGGCGCGGCCGCCGCCTCGCGTGCCACCGCGCGCTGCTCCTGGTTGCGCAGCACGTGCCGCAGCCGCCGCGCCAGCGCCTCGCGCGTGTAGGGCTTGCTCAGCAGCTCGATCCCGGCATCGAGCCGGCCGCCATGCACGATCGCGTTCTCGGTGTAGCCGGAGGTGAACAGCACCGCGATGTTCGGCAGCCGCTCCCGTGCTTTGCGCGCCAGCTCGGGGCTGCGCAGCGGGCCCGGCATCACCACGTCGGTGAACAGCAGGTCCACCGCCACGCCGCTTTCCACGATCGCCAGCGCGCTGTGCGCGTTCTTGGCCTTGAGCACGCGGTAGCCCAGATCCTGCAGCATCTCCACCACGGTGCCGCGCACGTCCTCGTCGTCCTCCACCACCAGCACCGTCTCCGACCCGCCGGTCACCGGCCCGGTGTCGATCTCGGTCTCGATGTCCTCCTCCTGCTGCGAGCGCGGCAGGTACAGCCGCACCGTCGTGCCCTGGCCCGGCTCGCTGTAGATCTTCACGTGCCCGTCGGACTGCTTGACGAAGCCGTAGACCATGCTGAGGCCAAGCCCGGTGCCCTGGCCCTCCGCCTTGGTGGTGAAGAACGGCTCGAACACCCGCTCCAGCAGGTCGGGCGTCATGCCCACGCCGGTGTCGGTCACCGCCAGCATCACGTACTGGCCAGGCGTCACGTCGGCATGGCGCAGCGCATATGTGTCGTCGAGCACCGCGTTGCCCGCCTCGATCGTCAGCCTGCCATGGCCGCCCATCGCGTCGCGCGCGTTGATCGCAAGGTTGAGCAGCGCGTTCTCCACCTGGAACGGGTCGGCCAGCGTGTTCCACAGCCCGCCGCTGACGATCGTCTCGATCTCGATCCCGTCGCCCAGCGCGCGGCGCAGCATGTCGTCCAGCCCGCGCACGAAGCGGCCCAGGTTCACCACCTTGGGTGCCAGCGGCTGGCGGCGGCCGAAGGCGAGCAGCTGGGCCGCCAGCCGGGAGCCGCGCGCCACCCCGGACAGCGCATTGCGCAGCCGCTGCTCGGCACGCGCCTGTCCCGGCATGTGCTGGCCCGCGAGGTCCTTCGACAGCAGCTGCAGGTTGCCCCCGATCACCTGCAGCAGGTTGTTGAAGTCGTGCGCCACCCCGCCGGTCAGGTTGCCGACCGCTTCCATCTTCTGCGCGACGCGCAGCGCCTCCTCGGCCTGGTGCAACGCCGTCGCCCGCTCGCGCTCCTCGGTCACGTCGCGGCCCACGCCGTGCAGCCGCGCGGTGCCGGGCTCGGGCGACAGCGTCCAGGCGATGTGGCGCCAGCCGCCCCCGGCGGTGCGCACCCGCGTCTCCACCTGCGCCGGCCGGCCGGAGGCGCGCATGCCGCGGATCACCTGCATCGCGTGCTGATAGTCGTCGGCATGCACCAGCCCGACATAGGACTGCGCCAGCAGCGTCGCCAGATCATGGCCCAGCACCCGCTGCCAGGAGGGGCTGACGCGCAGCAGGCGGCCGTCATAGTCGGCGACGCCCAGCAGGTCCTCGCTCAGGTCCCACAGCCGGTCGCGCTCGGCCACCGCCTCCACGATGCGCCGGGCCAGCGTCTCGTTCAGCTCGCGCAGCGCCGCCTCGGCCTTGCCGCGGCGCCCGGCCTCCTCCTGGGCCGCCTGGTACAGCCGGGCGTTGTCGATCGCCCCGGCCGCCTGCACCGCGATGCCGGTGGCGATCCGCTCCGACCGGTCGCAGAACCGGCCCGGCTCGGGATGGCCGAAGAACAGCCCGCCCAGCACCTCGCCGGTGCGCGAGATCACCGGTGCGGCCAGATAGCTGCGCACCGGCAGGTGGCCCGCCGGCATGCCGCGATGCGGCGCGTTGCGGCCGTAGCGCGGATCGGCGGTGATGTCGTCGGCGCGGACCACCTGCGTGCCGGCGAAGGTGGGGGCGAAGATCGCGGTGTTGCGCGGCATCGGGAAGCCCTCGAACGCCGCGCGCGGCGCGCCGGAGATGGCGTAGAGCCTATAGCCCTCGCCGTCCGGACCCTCCGCATTGTAGAAGAACGCGCCGAATGCCGCACCGGTCAGCCGCGTCGCCGCGTCGGTCACCACCTGCACCATCCGCGGCAGGTCGAGCTCCGCGGCGATCTCGGCGCCGACCCGGTTCAGCGCCTCCAGCGTCGCGGCCTCCGCGCTCAGCCGCGCCGAGCTCTCGCGCCGCAGCCGGGCGAGCTTGAGCGCCCCGGCCACCCGGGCCAGCAATTCGCGGCCCGAGAATGGCTTGGTCAGGTAGTCGTCGGCGCCGGCGCGCAGCCCCAGCACCCGCGCCTCCTCGCCCGCCTGGGCCGACAGCAGCAGCACGGGGATGTCGCGCAGCGCCGGGTCGTCGCGCAGCGCGGCAAGCAGGCCGAGCCCGTCGAGCACCGGCATCATGATGTCCGACAGCACCAGCCCGGGGGGCTCGCGCCGCGCCGCGGCCAGGGCCGCCGCGCCATCGGGCGCGGTTTCCACCGGATAGCCCTCGGCGGCCAGCAGACGCCGGATGTAGTCGCGCAGGTCGGCATTGTCGTCGGCCACCAGGATGCGCCCGTCCGCCGCCATGGCCCCGGCATCTTGCGGCAGCGCCGGCTCCGGCGTCGCACCATCCTCCGCCACCCAGCGTTCCGCCTCCTCGACGAAGGCGCGGTTGTGCGCGCTGGGCGTGGCCGGCAGTGCCGGCGTGCCCGCCGCCGCCTGGTCGAGCGGCAGGGTCACGGTGAAGGTGGTGCCCGCGCCGGGCGCGCTCGCCACCGCCACGCCGCCGTCATGCAGCCGCACCAGCTCCTGCACCAGCGCAAGGCCGATGCCGCTGCCCTCGATGGTCCTGCCCTGCGCGCCCTCGACCCGATGGAAGCGCTCGAACAGATGCGGCACCTCGCCGGCCGGAATGCCGATGCCGGTGTCCGCCACCGTCAGCACCGCCGCGCTGCCCTCGGGCGCGGCCGCCAGGCGCACCGCGATGCTGCCGGAAAGCGTGAACTTGAACGCGTTGGAGAGCAGGTTCAGCACCACCTTCTCCCACATCTCCCGGTCGATCCGGGCCGGGGCGGGCAGGACCGGGCAGTCGACCGTGAAGTCGAGCCCGGCCTTCTCGATGGCCGAGCGGAAGGTGGAGGCGAGCTCCGCGGTGAAGGCAGCCAGATCGGTCGGCTGGCGGTTGAGCCGGACGCGCCCGGCCTCGATGCGCGAGAAGTCGAGCAGCGCGTTGACCAGCTTCAGCAGCCGCAATCCGTTGCGATGGGTCACCTCCACCAGCGCGCGCGCCGGCGCGTCCACGCCGGGGCTGTCGCGCAGCTCCTCCAGCGGGCCCAGCATCAGGGTCAGCGGGGTGCGGAACTCGTGGCTGACATTGGCGAAGAACGCGGTCTTGGCACGATCGAGCTCGGCCAGCACCTCGGCCCTGCGGCGTTCCTGCTCGTAGGCCTCGGCGGCGCCGATGGCCGCGGCGATCTGGCCCGCCACCAGCTCCAGGAACCCGGCATAGGCGGAATCGAACAGGCGGAACGGGTTGAGCCCGACCACCAGCACCGCCACGCGGCCCGCCTCGCGCGGCAGCGGCACCGGAATCACCGCCGCGCGGTCCGGCGGCAGCGTCCAGGCGCCGGCCGGCAGGCCGGGAAAGCGCGCCCGCAGGCCGTCCACCAGCTGCGGCCGGTGGGTGGCGAGGGCCTCGGCGAAGGGCCAGGCCGGTGCGTCCGCCGGCAGCTCGACGGGTGCGGCCGGATGGCCGGGGGCGATGCCGTGGCTGCCCGCGAATGCCAGCTCCCGCCCGTCCGCCGCGCCGACATAGAGCATCGCGAAGGGCAGGTCGCGCGGATCGGCGCGGAACGCGTCCAGCGCCCGGCGGCAGGCGTCGCGCCAGGTGCGCGCATCCGCGCTGCCCGAGGCCAGCTCGCGCAGCAGGCTGATCTGCCGCTCGCCGATCACGCGCCGGGTGTCCTCGGTGTTGGCGCAGATGATGCCGCCGGCGGCCCCGTCGTCGTCGGGGATCGGGCTGTAGGAGAAGGTGTAGTAGGTTTCCTCGGGATACCCGTTGCGCTCCATGATCAGGAGCTGCTCCTCGACATAGGTGCCCTCGGCACCCGTCATCGCGGTGGCCAGCATCGGCCCGATCTCGGTCCAGATCTCCTGCCACACCACGGCGGTCGGCCGTCCCAGCGCCTGCGGATGCTTGCCGCCGACGATCGAGCGGTAGGGATCGTTGTAGAAGAACATCAGCTCCGCGCCCCAGCCGATCCAGATCGGCTGGCGCGAGGTCAGCATGATGCGGATCGCGGTCTTGAGGCTGCGTGGCCAGGCCTCCGGAGGGCCGAGCCGCGTCGCCGTCCTGTCGTGGGCGCGCATCAGCGCGCCCATCTCGCCCCCTCCGGCGAGAAACTCAGCGTCTTGGCCAGCTTCGGCGTGGTACACGCGATCCCCCAGGTAGCACCGCCCCGGTGCGCAACGCCGCCGGGTCCGCCGGGTTGCATCTCCCCCGATGATTTGTCTGCCGGCGCCAGCCCGCCGCGCGCCAGCCCCGCCGTTGCGGGACCGGCCGCCGGCTGGCTATCGTGCTTCCAACCCGGGAGAACGCACCAATGGAAGACCGCTACCTGCGCACAGGCATATTCCTGGCCCCGTTCCATGCGGTCCGCGAGAACCCGACGCTGGCGCTCGAGCGCGACATGGAGCTGCTCGAGCATCTCGACCGGCTGAACTACCACGAGGCCTGGGTCGGCGAGCACCATTCCGGCGGCTTCGAGCTCATCGCCTGCCCCGAGATGTTCCTCGCCGCCGCCGCCATGCGCACCCGTCACATCCGCCTCGGCACCGGCGTCGTCTCGCTGCCCTACCACCATCCCTTCACCCTCGCCTCGCGCATGATGCAGCTCGACCACATGACGCGCGGGCGGGCGATGTTCGGCGTCGGCCCCGGCGCGCTGGTCGGCGACGCCATGCGGCTCGACATCGACATCGCCCAGCAGCGCCGCATGATGGGCGAGAGCCTCGATGTCATCATGGAGCTGATGCAGAACCGGACGGTGACGAAGCACACCGACTGGTTCCGCATGACGCAGGCGAGCCTCCAGCTCAAGCCGTACAGCCAGCCGATGATGGAAATGGCGGTCGCCTGCTCGCGCTCGCCGGTCGGCGCGGTGGCCGCCGGGAAGCACGGCATCGGCCTGCTGTCGATCGGCGGCACGTCGGACGAGGCGCTCAAGGCCCATGCCGCCAACTGGCGCATCTACAGCGAGAACGCCGCCGCCAGCGGCAAGCCGGCCGATCGCCGCAAGTGGCGCATCGTCACCCTGGTCCACATCGCCCCCACCCGCGAGCAGGCGCGCGCCGACCTCCAGTTCGGCCTGGCCGAGTTCGTCCGCTACTTCACCGAGGTCACCACCTTCCCGATGGTCCCCGCCGACGCGCCCGACCCGGCCGACTACCTGATGAACTCCGGCTTCGCCTGCTTCGGCACGCCGGACGACTGCATCCGCCATTTCGAGCGGCTGTGGCTCGGCTCCGACGGCGGCTTCGGCGGCGTCCTGCTCTTCGCCCACAACGCTGCCGACTGGGAAGCGACGAAGCGCAGCTACGAGCTCATGGCCCGCTACGTCCATCCGCATTTCCAGCGCCAGTCCAACGCCATGCGCCAGACCAGCTACGACATGGCGGCCAGCACCGAAAGCAGCTGGCGCCCGGCCTCGGCCCAGGCGGTGATGAGCGAGATCGCGAAATACCGCGCACCCGGCACGTAGGGCTGGACAGGCGGAGCCTTCCCTTGCCCCGCCCTCCTCCGCTAGGCTCCCGCCGAGCCCGCGGCACAAGCGGCTGCCATGGATACAGAAAGATACAGGAGGCTTGCATGCTGAAGGCGGTTCGGACCGGCGCGCTGGCGCTGGCGGCGGCGGGTGCGCTCGGCCTCGCGGCGGGCGCGCAGGCGGCCACCCCGCGCGACGCGCTGGTGATGGCCTGGAACCTCGATGCGCTGATCACCTTCGATCCCGCGCAGATCGCCGAGGTCAACGGCAACGACATCATCCGCAACGTCTGCGAGCCGCTGGTCAACTACGACCTCAACGACGTCTCGAAGATCGTGCCCAGCACGGCCGAGAGCTGGACCGTCTCCGACGACGGGCTGACCCTGACCTTCAAGCTGCGCGCCGACCTCAAATTCCCCGACGGCCGCACCGCCACCGCGAAGGACGCGGCCTGGTCGATGCACCGGGTGGTCATGCTCGGCTTCGGCAACTCGGCCAACTTCACCCAGTGGGGCTTCACCAGGGACAAGATCGAGCAGCAGATCACCGCTGCCGACGACCGGACGCTGGTGGTGAAGATGGACCGGCCCTATCCGGTCGGCCTGATCCTGTCGGCCATGTTCGCCTCCGGCTCGACCGGCATCCTCGACAGCGAGTTCGGCACGAAGAACGCCAAGGTCACCGAAGGCCGCAGCGACTACGGCAACGCCGCCTTCAAGACCAACCCGATCTGCGTCGGCCCCTATCGCGTCACCCGCTGGAACACCAACGAGGTCGTCATCCTCCAGCGCAACGACAACTACTGGGGCGAGAAGCCGAAGCTCGCGCGCGTCATCATCCGCCACGTGCCGGAATCGGCGGCCGAGCGGCTGCTGCTGGAGAAGGGCGACATCGACGTGGCCCGGCTGCTCAACACCGACGACCTCAAGGCGCTGGCGGGCAATCCGGCCGTCCATGTCGAGCAGACCGTGATGCACGGCTTCGGCTATCTCGCCTTCAACGCCTCCGACCCGATCCTGGGCAATCCCAAGGTGCGCGAGGCGTTCCGCTACCTGATCGACTATGACGGGCTCGGCAAGACGATCCTCGAATACCAGGGCGCGCCGCGGGCCAGCCTGGTGCCCGAAGGCGCGTTCGGCGCGCTCGACAAGGCCGCGGGACAGCCGTTCAGGCTCGATCTCGACCGCGCGAAGGCGCTGCTCGCCGAGGCCGGCTATCCGAACGGCTTCAGCAAGAAGTTCATCCTCTCGGCCAACAGCTTCAACCCGTCGCTGGCGCAGCACGTCGCCTCCAACGCGGCCAAGGTCGGCATCAAGCTGGAGCTCGAGCAGATGGCCGACGCCAACCTGTTCACCCGCGCCCGCTCGCGCGATTTCGAGGTGCTGCAGATCGGCTGGGGCGCCGGCTACCCCGACGCCGACAGCATGATCTCGCGCCACGCGGTGAACCCGGACAACCGGGCGGAGGCGAAGCTCGCGCAATACCCGTCCTGGCGGTCGTCCTGGCAGGACACCAAGATCAACGCGATGGCCGACGCGGCGAAGATGGAGCGCGACCCGGCCAAGCGGATCGCCATGTACCACCAGATCCAGGAGTTCATGCTGCACAACGGGCCGATGGCCTATATCTACCAGACCATCCGGCCCATCGCCGTGCGCAAGGAGGTGACGGGCTTCGCCATCACCCCGTTCAACGTCGCCTACCGCACTGCCGGCAAGTAGCATGGCGGCGGGCACCGCCGGGAAGGGCGCGCCCGGCCTGCTGCACGCGGCGGCGCGCCAGGCGGGCACGGTGGCGGTCACGCTGCTGGGCCTGCTGGCGCTGACCTTCTTCATCGGCCGCATGCTGCCGATCGATCCGGTGGTGGCGATCGTCGGCGAGCAGGCCGACAAGGCGACCTACGACGCCGTCTACCACCAGATCGGCCTCGACCGCCCGCTCCACGTGCAGTTCGCCTTCTTCATCCGCGACATGCTGCAGGGCGAGTTCGGCAACGCGCTGTTCACCGGCAACACGGTGGCCGGCGACCTCAGGCGCGTCTTCCCGGCCACGCTGGAGCTGGCCACCTTCGCGGTCATCATCGGCGTCGGCATCGGCGTGCCGCTCGGCATCCTCGCCGCCGTCCATCGCGGCAGCCTGCTCGACCATGTCGCCCGCTTCGTCGGCCTGCTCGGCTATTCCAGCCCCACCTTCTGGCTCGGCCTGATGGGGCTGATCCTGCTCTATGCCGGGCTCGGCCTGGTCGGCGGCCCGGGGCGGCTCGACGTCGCCTATCTCGACATGGTGGACGAGCGCACCGGCCTGCTGCTGGTCGATGCGCTGCTGGCCGGCGAGCACGAGGTGTTCTGGAACGCCTTCAGCCACATCGTGCTGCCGGGCTCGATCCTCGGCTACGCCTCGATGGCCTATATCAGCCGCATGACCCGCAGCTTCATGCTGGAGCAGCTCGGCCAGGAATACGTCATCGCGGCCAGGGTGAAGGGCCTGTCGCGCTGGCGCGTCATCTGGCGCCACGCCTTCCGCAACATCCTGGTCCAGCTCATCACCGTCATCGCGCTCGCCTACGCCTTCCTGCTGGAGGGCGCGGTGCTGACCGAGACGGTGTTCGCCTGGCCCGGCTTCGGCCGCTACCTCACCTCGGGGCTGCTGGCCGGCGACATGAACGCGGTGCTCGCCTGCGTGCTCATCATCGGGGTGATCTTCGTGGCCTTGAACCTGCTCTCCGACCTGCTTTACCGCCTGCTGGACCCGCGCACCCGATGAGCGGCGCCACCTCGCTGCGCACCTGGCTGACCGCGGAGGTCACCACCTCGCCACGCCAGGCCAGCCTGCAGCGCTTCTACTACGGCTGGCTGCGCCTGCGCGCCAACCCGCTGGCGCTGGCCGGGCTCGCCATCCTGCTGTTCCTGCTGGCGGTCGCCATCCTCGCCCCGGTGATCGCCCCGGTCGGCTTCAACGAGCAGAGCCTCGCGCTGCGCCTCAGGCCGCCCTCGGCGCAGAACTGGTTCGGCACCGACGAGCTCGGCCGCGACATCTTCGCCCGCATCGTCTGGGGCGCCCGCATCACGCTGACCATCAGCTTCCTGGTCGCCGTCATCGCCGCCCCGATCGGGCTGCTGGTCGGCACCACCTCCGGCTATTTCGGCGGCTGGACCGACACCGTGCTGATGCGCATCAACGACATCTTCCTCTCCTTCCCCGGCCTGATCCTCGCCCTCGGCTTCGTCGCCGCCCTCGGCCCCGGCATCGTCAACGCCGTCATCGCCATCGCGCTCACCGCCTGGCCGCCCATCGCCCGCCTCGCGCGGGCCGAGACGCTCACCATCCGCTCGGCCGACTACATCGCCGCCGTGCGCATCCAGGGCGCCTCGCCGCTGCGCATCATCCTGCGCCACGTGGTGCCGATGTGCATCCCTTCGGTCGTGGTGCGGATCACGCTCAACATGGCCGGCATTATCCTCACCGCCGCCGGGCTCGGCTTCCTCGGCCTCGGCGCCCAGCCGCCGATGCCGGAATGGGGCGCGATGCTGTCCACCGGCCGGCAGAACATGCTCGGCGCCTGGTGGCTCGCCGCCGTGCCCGGCTGCGCCATCCTGGTCACCTCGCTCGCCTTCAACCTGTTCGGCGACGGGCTGCGCGACGTGCTGGACCCGCGCTCCGAATGACCGCGCCCCCGCAGCTGGTGGTGGACGACCTGCATGTCCGCTTCCGCACCCCCCAGCGCATCGTCCACGCGGTGCGCGGCGTGAGCTTCACCGTCGGGCGCGAGAAGGTCGGCATCGTCGGCGAATC
>JBGAIK010000174.1:0-12112 GCA_044225615.1 Acetobacteraceae bacterium
CCGCCGTCACCAGCCGGATTCCCCGAGCTTCCGCCAGCGCCACATAAAGCCCGTCATACACAGTCACCATGCGCGCCACCGCAATGGCGAACGCCCGCGGCATCAGCAGATCGATCGCCACATCGCTCACCGGCGCCCGCATCAGCACCGCCAGCCGCGCCTCGGCATCCGCCGCCGTCAGATCGCCACGGAACACCTTCGCCCACAGCACATTCGCCGCCTCCGCCCGCCAATGCCCCGGCGCATGCAGCGCGTCGAATGCCAGCAGCAGCGCGGCCCGCTCGCTGTGCTCCTCCTCGACCACCCATTTCACCGCAACCGACGCGTCGACGACGGCCTGCCTCACGCCGCCGCACCGCCATGATCCCGGTCCCGATCCTGCCGCACCAGATCGGCGGCATCGGTCGTCTGCTTCGGCGTCCTGGCCCGCATCCGCGCCGCCGCCTCGGCAAAGCTCTCCAGTTCCGGCCCCAGCACCTGCTCAAGAATGGCCCGATGCTCCGCCTCCGCCGCCCGTCCCGCTCGCGCCGCCCGCCGCTTGAGCGCATCGATGATGCGGTCATCCAACCCGCGAACGATCAACTGGCCCATGGCAGCCTCACTTGCTATCATAAAATGATAGCATCACCACGTCCCACGTTCAATCTTCGCCTACCGCCCGCCCGCTACCGCCGCGCCACCGCGCGCAGCCCGAGCAGCCCGTTCGCATCCTCCGTCCGCCGCGCCACGAAATCCGCCGCCGCCAGGATCTGCGCCGTATCCGCGCGGATCAGCTTCAGGCTCACGAACACGCTGTCATCCCCCACCGCATAGGTCCCGGTCAGGATCGCCGAATGCGGCGGCGCCCCCACCAGCGCCTTGGGGTCGCGGGCCAGCATCATCTCCCCCTCGTTCTGCCGCAGCAGCATCGCGCTGCGCAGCCGCGGCTCGGCCACGATCATCCCGTTCTGCACCAGCCGCGTCCGCGCGAAATCCGCCACGATGTTCCCGAAGGCCGAACTGCGTTCCAGCCACTGCACATCGGCGATCGACGCCACCACGATCGGCAGGTTCCGCGCCATGTCGGGCGACAGGCAGGCCCGGATGCCGTCCACCGCGCCATAGGTCAGCTCCGCGATCGTCTGCGCCGGAACCCGCACCACCTCCCCCGGCGCATAGGTGCAGCGCGCCGCCGCCTCCGCCGGCGCGTTGCGGAATCCCGTGCACCCCTGAAGCCCCGCCAGCAGCAGCGCCGCCACGGCAAGCGTCCCGCCAACCCTCATGTCCGCCATCTCCCGCGCCCGCTACCGCACCACGTAGCGCAGCGGCCGCGCCGCCCGCGCCATCGCCTCGCCCGGCGTCACCACCTGCGCATACAGCGGAATGTCCGACTCATGGATGTAGAACGGCGCGCGGAACGCAACCAGCACGCTGGTCCCCGACGTGATCGTGGCCGACCACACCGCCTCCCGCCGCGGCACATGCGGCTCCACCACCGCGCGCGACCCCCAGCGGATCACGTCCACCTTCAGATCGATCACGAACGCCCGCTGCGGCGAGACCGTCACGCTGCCGCGCCGCCCGATGATCTCGGCCTGCAGCGCGCCCTTCATCTGCTCCAGGAACGCCGTGTCCTGGCTCACGCGAATCATGAACGGCACCTCGCCCCCGGGCCGGGCCGCCTCCCCCGCCCCGCCAGGCCGCCACCCCGGCAGCATCCCCGCCGCCTCCAGCCCCTCGGCCACCCGGCGCGCCGCCCGCTCCCAGTCCTGCACGTTGGTCGCCTCGTCCTGCGGCCGCCACATCTCCACCTGCAATGGCGGCCACATCTTCGCCACCTGCGGCGGCTGGTTCACGCAACCGCCCAGCAACCCGCCCCGCACGCCACAGCCAGCCATGTGAACCCGCGCATCCTCCTCCCCCGCTCCCGCCCGCGGCTTTCGTTCCTGCACAAGAACATAGAACGCAAGCAAAACAGTAGGTCGATGCGCCGCCGCACGCAACCGGCCGCTTGGAACGATCTCCGGTGGCCTGATACGACAATTATCCTTGACAAGGATCACACTCTTGTCGTAAACCCTCCCCCGTGAACGCCGCGCCACCCGCACCGGGCCAGCCCACCCAGTCCAGCGACGCCGCATCCCGGCTCGCCGCGCTGCTCGATGCGCTGTGCGCCTTCCTTGCCGCCCACGGCCTCGCCCGGCGCGTTCTCGCCCCCTCCTCGCCCCGCTCGGCGCCGCCCTGCGCGAAGCCGCCGCGCGGCCTCCGCGCCCGGCCGCCCCGGCCATCCCCTCCGCCCCGTCCGCCACGCCCGCCGCCCTCGCGCGCCTCACCTGCGACGCGCCTGCGCCCCCGCGCCGCCCCGCCGCACGCGCCCGGCCCGCGCCCGCCCCGTCGCGCCGCAACCGCGCCCCCGCCGCACCAAGCGCCCCGCCTGCGCCGCACGCCTGGCGCCCATCCGCCGCCCCGGCCACCAGCACCGCGCCCCGCGCACGGCGCCCAATTGCGTCGAATTTGTTACGCTATAGGAATATAATCCCGCCGCACCCCGCCGGTCGCCTACACCGTCGCCACCGGCGTCGCCGGCGAGCCCACGGCGCCGGGCAGCCGCAGCGGCGGCGCGGTCAGCAGGAACCGGTTGCGCCCGTTGGCCCGCAGCCAGTCGGCCAGCTCCGTCAGGTACCACATCTCGCCCAGATACACCCCCAGCCGGAACAGGCAGTGCGCATGCAGCGGCAGCGTCGCGCAATAATCGTCCAGGCACGCCTTCGCCGGCAGGTACTCCACGCCGTAATTGTCGGCCAGCAGCGCCACCAGCCCCATATCGGTGATCCACTGCAGCAGCCGCTGGTCCCGCCCGTCGAGCGAGGAGGTCGTGCTGAACAGCACGTCCCGGTCCGGCTGCTTCTTCATCTCCAGCAGCAGCTGCGCGAAGCCGGTGCGCAGGCACACCAGGTCGCCCGGCTCCACCACCACCCGGTCCTTCTCCAGCACCGCCATCAGCTCCTCGTAGCCGACCACCGTGCCGCTGCGCCCGAAATGCGCCTCCAGGTCGATCATCACGGCCCGGCCCTGCACGCAGGTCTCGGCCATCTTCTCCACGCCCAGGTGCTTCGCGCCCACATGCCGCCCGCTCGCCGTCGGCGTGTCGCGCCCGGCCGCGTCCCACGTCACCGGCCCCACCACGTCCACCCCGGCCCGGAACCCGTTGTAGTACACATCCTCGGCGCGGCCGTCCCCGTCCACGTCGAACATCTGCCCCACATGGGCCAGCGTGTCCCACTGCGTCGAATATTGCAGCGTCATCAGCACCGTGTCGTCGCACACGATGTCGGTCGCCGTCGGGTCGAAGCAGCGCAGCGGGATGTTCATGTTGGGCTTGCCCTCCCGCATCGTCGGCCGCAGCACCGGCGGGTGCCGCCGCGGCGACAGGATCGCCCCGCCCGGATAGTCCAGCGGCAGGCTCAGGCAGAAGGTCCTGCCCAGCTTCACCTCGGCGATGCCCTGCAGCACCTTCTCCGGCGTCAGCAGGTTCAGCCGGCCGAGCTCGTCATCCGGCCCCCAGTCGCCCCAGGTCGAGCCTTCGGGGCGGCGCGTCCAGCGCGGGTTGGCGTCCATGGCGGGGTTCCTCCTCTGCGGTCAGTGTCCGTCCAGCGCCCGCCGCAGCGTGATCATGTCGGCCCAGGCGTCCCGCTTCGCGCCCACGGTGCGCAGCAGGTAGGCAGGGTGCAGCATCGGCAGCGCCGGCACCGTCGCGTCCAGCCCCGGTATCGCGACGTCCACCCACTTGCCGCGCACCCGGGTGATCCCGCCGTTCAGATTCGCCACCGCCTTCATCGACAGCGCCCCCAGCAGCACCAGCCGCCTCGGCCGCACCAGCGCGATGTGGCGCAGCAGGAAGGGCAGGCACACCACCACCTCGGCATCGGTCGGGTTGCGGTTGCCGGGCGGGCGCCACGGAATCAGGTTGGTGATGTAGAAGCCGCTGCGGTCAAGCCCGATGCTCGCCAGCATCCGGTCCAGGAACTTGCCCGAGGGCCCCACGAAGGGCAGCCCCGCCCGGTCCTCCTCGGCGCCGGGGCCTTCGCCCACGAACATCAGGCCCGAGTCCGGGTTGCCGTCGGCGAACACCAGCTTGGTCGCGGTCGCGGCCAGCGGGCAGCCCTCGAACCGCGCCAGCGCCCGCAGTTCCGCCAGCGTCGCACAGCCATCGGCCACCAGCTGCGCCTGCCACCGGCGCCGCACAGGCTCATTGGCCGCACGGCGGCACAGGCCGCGGCGGCACGGCCGGGGCGGGTGCAGCCACCGGCACCGGCCTCGCCACCGGCCGCGGTGCCGCAAGCCGGTCCACGGGCGCATCCGCCAGCGCCTCGTCGATCCCCCATTCCACCTGCAGCCGCAGCGCCGCGACGGCCCAGCTCACCGGCACTCTTCCGCCGCGGGACCTTTTGCGCAGTTCTGCCCGCCCATGGGCCAGTGTCCCGTCCCCTGCCCGCCATCCTCGGCGGCGGACGTAGTGAACATACCGTCGAAAGAAGACGGTGTCCCGATCCTGACTACCTGCACGTGGTAAAATGAACTTTCGGATCGGGACATCAAGAAAACATCGAGGAGGACCGCAAAGGCGTTTGCTTCGCCCAGCGCGAGTAGATGGAATTCGTCGTCGTCATCGTCGGCGTCGCCCGTTCGGCCTGTCGGCCGCGATCCTCAAGCAGCTCGCGCCGGACGCCGCCATTCAGGTTGCCGAGAAGGGCGAGGTCGGCGCCCATACCTTCCGAGCCGCGCTCGCCCATGAACACCACCCTGGAAGGACCGCGGCGCCCCCCTCCTCACCCCCGCCGCCGAGGACCGCTTCGTGTTCCTCACGAAGAACGGCTCGATCCGCCTGCCCACGCCCCCCACCATGCACAACGCGGGCAACTACGTCGTCTCCCTCGGCAACGTCGTCCGCTGGCTCGGCACCCAGGCGGAGGAGCTGGGCGTCGAGATCTACCCCGGCTTCGCCGCCGCCGAGGTCCTCGTCGAGGATGGCCGCGTCGTCGGCGTCGCCACCGGCGACATGGGCCTCAACCGCGACGGCACGCCCGGCCCCAACCACCAGCCAGGCATGGAGCTGCGCGCGGCCTACACGATCTTCGCCGAAGGCTGCCGCGGCAGCCTCACCAAGCAGCTCTTCGCGCGCTTCCACCTGCGCGAGGGCGCCGACCCGCAGACCTACGCGATCGGCCTCAAGGAACTCTGGGAAATCCCCAAGGAGAACCACAGGCCCGGCCTCATCATCCACTCCGTCGGCTGGCCCATCGACAGCGCCACCTATGCCGGCTCCTGGCTCTACCACTGGGGGGACAACATGGTCTCCTACGGCTACGTGGTGGGGCTCGACTACCGCAACCCCTGGCTCTCGCCCTTCGAGGAGATGCAGCGCCTCAAGACCCACCCCGACATGCGCAGGCATTTCGAGGGCGGCCGCCGCATCGCCTACGGGTCCCGCGCCCTCAGCGAGGGCGGGTTCCAGTCCCTGCCCAGGCTCACCTTCCCCGGCGGTTGCCTGGTCGGCGACACCGCCGGCTTCCTCAACGTGCCCAAGATCAAGGGCACCCACACCGCGATGAAGTCCGGCATGCTCGCCGCCGAGGCCGTCGCCGCCGAACTCGCCGGCGCCCGCAACCCGGAGCCCGCCACCTACCCCGACCTGCTCCGCCAAAGCTGGCTGTGGGACGAGCTCTACACCGTCCGCAACATCCGCCCCGGCTTCGCCAAGTTCGGCTTCTGGGGCGGCATGATCAACGCCGCCATCGACACCTACGTCTTCCGTGGCCGCGCCCCCTGGACGCTGCACCACCAGCACCCCGACAACGTCACCCTGAAGGAGGCCGCCGCCGTCAACCCCATCGCCTACCCCAGGCCGGACGGCGTGCTCACCTTCGACCGCAATTCCTCGGTGTTCATCAGCAACACCAACCACGAGGAGAACCAGCCCGTCCACCTCCAGCTCAAGGACCCGTCGGTGGCGGTGGACGTGAACTGGAACGTCTACCGCAGCCCCGAGACCCGCTACTGCCCCGCCGGCGTCTACGAGATCGTCGGCGCCGACGAGGGCGAGCCGCGCCTGCAGATCAACGCGCAAAACTGCGTCCACTGCAAAACCTGCGACATCAAGGACCCCACCCAGAACATCAACTGGGTCACGCCGGAGGGCGGCGGCGGGCCGAACTATCCGGGCGGGATGTAGGGCCTCACGGCCCTTCCTTGCGGATGTTCCAGAACGACAGGTACAGCCCGTGCGTCACCCCGGTCACCGCCTTGCGGTAGGCGATCGGCTGCTTGTACTGCCCCAGCAGCAGGCTCGGCAGTTCCTCCCACAGCGCCTGCTGGAACGCGTCGCGGCTCGCCGCGCCGGGCGCGTCGATCATCCTGGCCCGCAGCGCCTCCAGCCGCTGCGAGCACGGCCAGCCCACGTAGTTGTTCCCGTCGCAACGCGTATCGACCAGGATGTTGGTGGTCGGCTGGCTGAACGAGGCGACGTCGCCGCCCGACTGGAAGATGTGCCAGCCGCCCTTCTCCGGCGCATCCTTCCTCGCCCGCCGCACCACCAGCGTGCCCCAGTCGCTGGTCTGCAGGTCCACGTTGAGCCCGGCCTCGCGCAGCTTCGCCGCCGTCACCTCGGCCAGCGCCCCGATCAGCGGAATCTCGTTTGAAGACAGCACCACGATCTTCTCGCCGTTGTAGCCCGCCTCCCGGAACAGCGCCTTTGCCCGGGCGATGTCGGGCTTGCGATAGGCCTCGCTGCCCAGCTCGGTGCCGTTCGGCGTGCCGCAGCCGAAGAAGGCGAAGCATTCCTGCCACCAGGCGGAATCGTCGGTGAAGGCGGCCGCCAGGTAGTCCTTCTGGTCCACCAGCGAGGCCAGCGCGCGGCGCGCCCGCACGTCGCTGAACGGCGGATGCAGGGTGTTCATGCGCAGGAAGGCGATGTTGCCGAGCCTGCTGCTGGGCTCCAGCACGATGCCCGGCCGGCCGCGCAGCGACTGGATGCCGTCATGCGGCAGCTGGTCGATCAGATCCACCTCGCCCTTGATCAGCGCCGCGACCCGCGTCTGCAGGTCGGGGATCACGTTCCATTCCACCCGGTCGACGAACACCTTCTTGCCGCCCGAATCGCCGTCGGCCTTCTCGTCGCGGGGCACGTAGTCGGGATTGCGCTCATAGGTGATCTTCGCCCCCGGCGTGTAGCCGGACGGCACGAAGCGGAACGGACCGAACCCCATCGTCGTGGTCATCGGCTTGTCGCCGGCCGCCGCCATGTCCTCTTCCCGCATCACCACCGCGCCCCGCGCGGCCAGCGCCGTCTCCACCAGCGCGAAGGGGGCGGCGAAGGCAATCCTGAACGTGTCGTCGTCCACCGCGGTGAAGCTGGTCTTGCGCTGCAGCAGCAGCTGCAGCAGCTGGTCCTGCCGGCCGCCGCGCAGCATCGAGGCGACCACGTCGGCGGCCCGCACCTTCTGGCCGTTGTTGAACTTCAGCCCCGGCCGCAGGGTGAATGTATGGGTCAGCCCGTCGGCCGAGACCTCGTGCTTGCCCACCATCTGCGGATGCACGTTCATCGCCTCGTCGAACGTGTAGGGCGCGTCGTAGATCATCCGCGCGTGGATCTGCGTGATCGTGGCCGCCGTGGCATGCGGGTCGAGCACGCGCAGGTCGGATTGCGGCACCACGCGGAGCACGGATTCCGCATGGCCAAGCGCGGGAAACAGGGCCACGGCGGCAAGCAGCAGGCGACGCATCGAAAACATCCTTGTCTAGTCGACGATCCAGCGAAGGTAGCGCGAAACCGAACTGGCGACACGGGCCTTCGCGTCACGGGCCACGATCCGGTCCCACCAGGCGCCGTAGATCCGCTCGTACGCGAACGGCGCCACCGCGGCGGCGATGCCCTGCACGGTACGGGCGTTGAGCGGGATCAGGTTCGGATAGCTGCGCATGAAGCTGACATGCCGGCTGTCCGGCACCACCTGGATGATGTCGCCCGAAAGCAGCGCGCCCCGGCCCGCGGCACCGTCGGCCCAGTGCAGCATGGTGCCGCCGTCGTAGTGTCCGGGCGCATTGATCAGGGTCACCCCCTCGGCCAGCGCATGCGTCGCCCCCGACCAGAACCGGATCGCCGGATCGGGCCGCATCACATGCGCGCGGTCGCCCTCATGCAGCACGATCTCGGCGCCGAATTCCTGCGCCCATTCCACCATGCTGCTGTAGTAGTGCGGGTGGGAGATGGCGATGACGCGGATGCCACCCAGCGCCCTGACCAGGGCAACCGTCGCCTCGTCGATGAAGGTGATGCAGTCCCACAATATGTTGCCGTCGGGCCGCCGCAGCAGCAGCGCGCGCTGGGCGATGGCGAAGCCGGGTGTGGTGCCGATGCCGATCAGCCCCGGCTCGTGCTCGCGCCACGCATTGAAATGCGTGCGCCGCATCGCCTCCAGCGTGGTCCAGCGCTGCCCGCCCGCACCGACATACTGCCGCTCGTCCTGGCAGATCGGGCAGGCGGCGGGGGCCGTGTCGGAAGGCGGAAACTGGGTGCCGCAGGTGACGCAGATGAAGGCGGCCATGGCTACTCGGCAGCCATGGCCGGCGTCGCCGGCACGCAGGTCAGCGCCGCACCCGCCAGCCGGTCATGCCGCTTCCAGGCGGCGAGATAGGATGGCCGCAGCTTCGCCGCCGTGGTCAGCCGGCGCAGCCAGCCGGCCTCGGCCGCCGCCGCCTCGGCCCAGCATTCCGCCACCGCCTTCCGCCGCGCCGGGCCGGGCCGCCCGATGAACGCCTCCATCCGGGCGATGAACTTCGCCTCCAGCGCATCCCGCGCCGGGGCCAGCCAGGCCATCGCCCCGGCATAGTCGGCCAGCACCGCGCGATGAAGCTGCTCGTGCCGCCACCACAGCGTCGCCGCATCGAACCGGTCGCCCGGGATCGCTCCCTGCTCCGGCAATCCATCCTCCACGAAGACCGGCTTGAACACCGCGGTGCACGGCGCCGACCCTCCCGTCACCCAGTGCAGCGCGCCGGCTGCCCGCAGGTCGCTGACCAGCGAGCCCACCGACTGGCCGCGCCGCGTGCCGTCGGCCGCATGCATGCAGATCGTCGCCCCCTGGATGTCCTGCGGATGCCAGCCTGGCCCGCCGGCATCGGCACCATGGTCCCGCAGATTGGCCATCATCTGCGCCGGCCCGATCCGCCCCGCCTCCGCCGCCAGCCGCGCCGTCGCCCGCCCGCAGCGCGCCCGCGCGCCCGGCAGCCCCGGATTGTCGGGATTGGTCACCGCGGCGGCGAAGTCGAACGCGTTGCCGCTCCACCAACCTTCCTTGCGCGCATAGGCTTCCAGGTCCGCGCTCGCCCGCGTCGGCGTGGCGATGGTGTAGGTGTTGGAAATCGCCCGCGTCGGCCCCGCCCGCTCCACCGCCCACCGCCGCCCGATCGTCTCCACCACGAACACCTCGTCGCGGTCCGCGACGATGAACGAATTGTCGTAGAACCGCGCCGAAAAGATGCCCGCAGCTGCCGCCTGTCCGTGCGCCTCAAGCAGCGCGGTGATCACCTCCACCGCCGCCGCCGCCGTCGCACCCCGTTCGAGCCCCAGCCGCAGCAGGTCCATGCCGATCAGCGCCCGCTGCCGCTGCGGCAGGGCGCGCGGATGCACCGCCTCGTTGCCGATCACCAACCCATGCTCGTTGGCGCCCATCTCGGCGCCCCAGATCCAGAACGGCCGGCTCAGCAGCACCGCATGGGTCCGCGCCGCCTGCGGGATGGCGACATAGGTGCAGCGCACCACCGCGCCCTTGCCGTAGCTCTGGGCCGGCAGCGATTGCAGATACTGCGCCTCGTTGCGCTCGGTCGCTGTTCTTGGCGAACAGGCTGCCGGTCGTGGTCGCCGCCGCCCGCGCCGCCATCGTGTCGCACATCGCCCGTTCCTCCCGCTGCCGGCGGAGATTGGGCACCGGAATTGGCACCGCGAGCAAGTCCATCAGACAAGATCAAGATGCCGCGAGGCCGCGAGGCGGCGAAGGATTACCGCCTCGCTGCCTCGCGGCCTCCTTGTTCATCTTGATCTCACGCCTTACGCACCGACGCCGCCCCTCCAGCACCGCGTTCAGCTCCGCCCCCACCAGCACCGCGTAGCACGATACCCAGAACCACAGCATCACCGTCGCCACCGCCCCCAGCGGCCCGTAGGTCGCGTCGAAATGCGCGAACCGCTCCGCGTAGAAGGAGAACAGCGCCGCCGCCACCACCCACAGCACCGTCGCCGCCAGCGTGCCCGGCAGGATCCGCCGCTTATGGCCCGGCTCCCGGCACGGCCCGAACCGGTACAGCCCGGCCAGCGATCCCGCCACATACAGCATCATCACCGCCAGCGACGTCGCATGCAGCAGGCTCGCCGCCGACTTGGGCAGTTCCACGAACGCCGCCACCGCCGGCAGCGCCACCAGCAGCGAGACCGCGAGACCGGCCCCCAGCAGCGCCGTCGCCGTCATCGCCAGCGCGGTGGCCTGGAAGCGGACGATCCCGCGGCTCTCCGGCTCGTCATAGGCCAGGTTCAGCGCCTCCAGCAGCGACTTCACCCCGGTGGACGCGCTCCACAGCGTGATCGCCGCGCCCAGCAGCAGCGCGAAGCCCAGCGTGTCCCGCGGCTTGGCGATGAGCCCCTGCACCACCCGCTCCAGCAGGCTGAACGCGTCGGCCGGCAGCAGCGGCGCCACCAGCGCCAGCTGCGGCTCCACCGTGCGCGGATCGAACACCAGCCCGTAGGTCGAGATCAGCATGCTGATCGCCGGGAACAGCGCCAGCGTGGCGTAGAAGGCGCAGCCCGCCGCCGCCAGCCCGATCCGGTGCGACTCGACGCGCCGCACCAGTTGCCGCAGGCACCACCAGCCTCGCTGCAGCCTTACCCGCGTTCGCCGCATGCACCCCAACCCTCTGCCATGCCCCCCTAACAGAACTGGGAACGGCCCGGTTGCAAAAAACCGCTTGCGCCGGGGGGGTAGGGGTCCTATGTGGCCCATACGCAGCAACGCACGTGCCTCTGCCCCTCAAGCTGCGCAACGACGTCAAGCGTTCTGGCAATCGTCTGGTCGCTGGTTCGTTCGACCGTTTCGCAATCACCGCTCGCCGCCGTCCTTGGCAAGCGTTCATTCGGGGAGGCCACGTGCGATGACACCCAAGATCGCTCGTTTCCTGGCCGACTCCCAGCCGGCTTCGCCGTGCCTGGTGGTCGATGTCGATCGTGTGGAAGAGAATTTCCGCAGCATCTTGCGCGCGCTTTGCCGCTGGCGCGCATCTACTACGCCGTCAAGGCGAACCCGGCCGCCCCGATCCTGGAGCGCCTGGTGAAGCTCGACAGCAGCTTCGACGCCGCCTCCTTCGAGGTCGAATCCTGCCTCGCCGCCGGCGCCGCCCCCTCCGCGATCAGCTACGGCAACACGGTCAAGAAGGTCTCGGCCATCAAGGCCGCCCATGCCGCCGGCATCACCATGTTCGCCTTCGATTCGGCCGAGGAGCTGGAGAAGCTCGCCGAGCACGCCCCCGGCGCGCGCGTCTACTGCCGCGTCGCGGTGGCGAACGAGGGCGCGGACTGGCCGCTGTCGAAGAAATTCGGCACCACCGTCGAGATGGCCCGCGACCTGATGGTCCGCGCCGGGGCCATGGGGCTCGACCCGTACGACCTGTCCTTCCATGTCGGCAGCCAGCAAGCCAGCACTGCACCAGCTACGAGGCCGCGATCGGCAAGGTCGGCATGCTGTTCACCGACCTCAAGGATGCCGGCATCAACGTCCGCATGGTGAACCTGGGCGGCGGCTTCCACATCCGCTACCGCGACGAGGTCCCGGGCATCGAGGATTTCGGCAACGCCATCATGGGCGCCATGGTCGCTGCTTCGGCAACGCGCTGCCGGAAATGGTGATCGAACTGGCCGCTCCGTGGTCGGCAGCTGCGCCAGGCTCGTCCAGGCCGAGGTGGTGCTGGTCAGCCGCCGCGACGCGGCCGACCCGGTGCGCTGGGTCTATCTCGACATCGGCCGCTTCGGCGGCCTGGCCGAGACCGAGGGCGAGGCGATCAAATACCAGTTCGCCACCGCGCATGACGG
>JBGAIK010000175.1:0-10155 GCA_044225615.1 Acetobacteraceae bacterium
GCCTTCGCCGAATACCTCACCCTCAATCCCGACTTCCGCACGGTTGCATTCGGCGCCCCCGGCGGTGGCCGCTACGTCAGCCGTCCCACCCGCGAAGCCTACGCCGGAACCGGCGAGGTCTCCGCCATGGTCCGCGACTTCCTCGCCGAAGCCTATGGCATGGATCTCACCGAAACGTTCGAACTCCGGCTCCGCCTCGCCATCGAAGTCGGCGACCGACTCCTCGCCTACGCCTTCGAACAACCCAACCCATCCAGCGTCCTCACCGAAGCCAAGCGCGTCCTGTCGGCCACGCTCTTCGGGTGATCGGGCGCGCGGCGGAAGCAAGGAAGGCCAGGGGCTCTGCCCCTGGACCTCGCTAAGCGTGGAGCCCTTAGAACCTCGCACCTAAGGGTGTGACAGACGAGAGGCCTACGCGGTTGTTGCAACCACCGAGTAGGCCCCTCTTGAGCTACACCCATGAAAACGAACGGATTCCAAGGGCTCAGCCTTTGGTGGGGGTCCAGGGGGCAAAGCCTCCTGACCTTCCTTCCTTTCCGACGCGCGCGCCGATCAGACGAAGCGCACGTCCGCCGGTATGAGTGTGGCGGCGTTCAGCAGGTGGATGGTTTCGGTGGTACCGCCGGCGGCGGTGATCTGGAGGTCGCCGCCGGGGAGCTCGGCGTAGGTGGCGCCGGCGCCGTAGCCCATCAGGACGATGGTGTCGTTGCCGCTGAGGAAGTCTTCGATCCCGTCGCCGTTGGCCTGGCCGAAGGTGAAGGCGAACTCATCGTCGCCGCTGCCGCCGGTGAGGGTGTCGGCACCCGCGCCGCCGTCAATGGTGTCGTTGCCGGCACCGGCGCGGATGTGGTCGCCGCCGACGTCGCCGATCAGCAGGTTGTCGAGACCGTTGCCCCAGCCGGTAGCGCCGGCGGCGGAGAGCAGGGTCAGGCCATCGACGTTGTCGGGCAGAACGAAGAACGGCAGGAGGCTGCGCACCATGTCGAAACCGGCGCCGGCCAGCTCGACGATGGTGTCGCCGCCGTTGTCGACCAGGTAGGTGTCCTCGCCGGCACCGCCGGCCATGGCGTCGGCGCCATAGCCCCCGTCGAGCGTGTCGTTGCCCAGGTCGCCGGAGAGGCTGTCGGCGCCGGTGCCGCCGACCAGCGAGTCGGTGCCACCCTCGCCGAACAGCGTGTCGTTGCCCTCGCCGCCGCGCAGCGTGTCATTGCCGCCGGCGCCCTTCAGCATGTTGGCGGCGGCATTGCCCCAGCCCTCCCCGCCGGCCGGGCGGGTCAGCGTCAGCCCCTCGAATTCGGGCAGCAGCTGGTAGAAGCCGGCGGCGTCGGCCAGTACGACGGTGTCGAACCCCCCGCCCGTGGCCTCAACCAGCACGTCGTTCTGGTTGGGCATCAGGTATGTGTCGTTGCCCAGGCCGCCCTCCAGCGTATCGAGGCCCGCGCCGCCGGCCAGCGTGTCGTCGCCATACCCGCCGGCCAGGCTGTCGCGGCCGCCGAGACCCGCAAGCGAGTCGTCGCCGTCGCCCCCGGTCAGCGTGTCGCGGCCGATGGTGCCCATCAGCGTGAGGTCGGCACCATCCAGCACCGCGTCGCCACGCACGGCCAGGTTCTCGATGCGCAGGTCGGCGCTCTGCGGCGTGTCGGCCTCGCTGTAGGCGGTGGCCTCGGTGCCGTGCAGGTCGGAAAGCCAGTCCGCAAAGGCCTGCTGTTCGCCCAGCACGTCGGCCGGCACGTTGGCGGCCGCGGTGAAATCGAGTGTCGGGTCGATCGCCGCCGATAGAGTGCCGTCGTTCAGCAGGAAGCGGAAGTTGCTGGCATTGGCCTTCACCGGATACCCGTCGCCGCCATTGGCGGTGAAGCTCAGCGCCACCATGCTGATCAGCGACGGCGCATCCGGCGCCACCACGCCGTCGCGCACCACGGTCGCGACGTAGTTCCCGCCGAGATCATAGAGCGCCACGGTCCGCACCCGCTCGCCCGCCGGCCGGGTGTCGTCGTAGCTGACACGCAGACCGCCGAGTTGCGGGAACCCGCCATTGCCCGGGGCGAGGCCCGTGCCATAGGACAGGATATTCAGCAGCCCCTGCGGCGTGGTCTCGAACACCATCAGCGCATTGTTGAAACGAAGTGCGTTCTCGACGTCGAGCTGGGAGACGTTGCCCGCAGCCCCGACCGCGATCGGGTTGGCGACCTTGCCGCCATCCTCGTCGATCGCGCCGATCGAGGCGCGCAGCCCGCCACCGTTCTTCAGCGACACTGCCACTTCGGTACCGGCACCCAGCGCCCGCAGCGCGGCATAGGCGTTGGCGTCCGCCGTGGCGTTGCCCAGGTTGGTCTCCTGCGCGCGGCCGAACACGCGGTCGCCTTCCAGGTAGACGCTGCTGAACCCGAACTTGGTGCCGTCCTTGGCAACGACCACCGCATCGATCGCGGAGCTGATCGCCTGGACCGCGCTGCCGGTGGCGCTGCCGGCGATGATGTCGGCGGCCGTGTCGGTCGAGCCGTAGACCTGCTGCAGCGTCGTCTCGTTGGCCGCGTAGGCGCCGTTCACCTGGGGATCGAGCGACGAGAGGTCAATCGTGCCGCCGTCGAACGTCACCTGGAGCCGGCCGAGATACGAATACTCGGTGTCGGTGGTGACGATCAGCACCGGCGCGCCGTCGCCACCCTGGGTCACGATCGGATACGTGCCGGCGAAATCGGCGTCGTGGCCGTTGAACGCGCCCGGCGTGTCGGTGGCATCGCCCAGCCGCTCATGTCCGCCGCCCGCGACGTAGACGTCGATGCCCCGCACCATGCCGGCGATCGCCTGGTTGCGGGTGATGGTGTCGAGCTGGTCGACCTCGATGATCTTGTCCACCCCGGCAGCCGTCAGCGCGTCCACCGCGCCCTGGAGCAGCGCCGCAATTTCCTGCAGGTCGTCGGTGGCGGGATCGCCGTCATCCATCGGGCGCGTGCCGTTGGGTGAGGTCTTGGTCAGCAGGTCGGGCGTGGTGGAGCCGACGATGCCGATCCGCTCGCCGTTGACGGTGACGATCGTGTATGGCGCGATCCTGCCGCGGATGGCCGCGGCTTCCTGGCCGGCGAAACTGTTGGTCGCGGTACCGCCCAGCGAGGCGTCGGCGAGGCCACGCAGCGCGGAGTCGGCCGAGAAGTCCAGGTTCGCGGTGATGAACGGGAACTGCGCGCCCGCCCAGGCACCGGAGGCGGCGACGGCGCCAGAGACGACCGGCGAGCCCAGGTCGAACTCGTGGTTGCCCAGCGCCGAGGCGTTCACGCCGAGCGCGTTCATGATCGCGATGTCGGGTCGCGCGAGGGCGGTCGCGCCGATGCCGGGCACCGCGTTCAGCGAAGGGTCGGCGCCGGCGACGAGCCACGGGCCAGGGATCCAGGTGTCGCCCTCCGCCAGCGTCAGCGTGTTGGCCGCCTCGCTGCGGAACTGATCGACCATCGCGCCCACGATCGGCGCGGTCTGGGCCGCCAGGATGCCGCTCTCGCCGTAGAAATGCAGTATCTGCAGGGTGAAGGGCTGGTTGACGATGGTCCCGGGCGAGCCAGTCTCGGCGCTGTCGTTCCGGGCCGTGAAGGCTCCGTTCACGCCGGGCGTGCTGGTCGCGGTCAGGGTCACGTTGTTGGCGCCCACCGCGTTGTCGAAGGTGGCGAACGGCCCGCTGGTCGATGGGCCGAAGCTGACATGCGCGCGCTGCAGGTTCTGGCTGTCGAACAGGTTGATCGCGTCCCCGCCGGTGCCGAGGCCGACACCCGAGCCGCTATAGGTGCCGATCTGCAGGCCGGCCGGCGCGGTGCCGCCGAACCAGGTGTCGATGAAGGCGCTGACCGCGCCGATCGGGTCGGCGCTCTCGATGAAGATCACCGACTCGCCGGGGGCGATGCTGGTGATGCCGTTCAGCGCCACCGCGGCCGCGGGCGAGCCCGAGTTGTCGTCCATCTTCCAGCCGGTGATGTCGATCGGCTGGGCGGAGCTGTTCGTCAGCTCGAACCAGTCCGCCGCGACCGGGCTGTTGCCGCTCGACCACGGCGCCACCTCGGAGATGAACAGCGCCCCGACCGAACCGGGAGAGCCGATCTCGATCGTGTGGCTGGCGGCGGCGAAGGCATTGTGGGTGCCGATCTGGCTGAGCGTGTCGGCCAGGCCGTCATTGATGCCGGCCGCGTTGTCGAAGGTGCGAAGCGTGCCGGTCACGTCAGAGGTGCCGAAGCTCACGCTTGCCTGCAGCGTGCCTCCGGCGCTGAACAGGTTAAGCTGGTCGCCGCCGGTGCCGAGGCCGACGCCACCGCCGCTATAGTTGCCGATCTGCAGCCCTGCCGGCGCGGTGCCGCCGAACCAGGTGTCGATGAAGGCGGCACGCACGGCGGCGAGGTCGCTGCCCTCGATGAAGATCACCGCCTCGCCCGGGGCAATGCTGGCAATGCCGCCCAGCGCCACCGCGCTGGCGAAGCTGGCGGAACTGTCGTCCATCTTCCAACCGGTGATGTCGAGCGCAGCGGTGCCGCCATTGGTCACCTCGAACCAGTCGGCGCCAATCGGGCTGTTGCCGCTGGACCAGGGCGCAATCTCGGAGATGTAGACGTTCGGCAGCGCCGGCGTCTCATCGACGATGTCGGTCAGCGAGAGATGGAAGTCCACCGTCGCGTCGGGCGAGGCGCCGAGCGTGCTGTCGTCCACCGCCACCGTCACGTCGTATTCGGCCTGGGTCTCAAAATCGAGCGTGGTGCCGGCCTTGACGTAGAGGCCGGTGTTGTCGGCCTCGAAGAAGGCCGCATCGGCGCCCGAAACCGACAGCATGTTGGTGCCGAGCCCGTCATCGGTGACGACGATGTCCGCCACCTTCACGCGGGCGCCGGTGTTGCTGTTCTCCGGCAGCGCGTTCACCTGATTCGCGAGCGCGATGCCGGTCGGCGCCAGGTTGGCGGTGTCGGACGCGGCGTAGACCCAGAGCTGGGGATGGTCGAAATCGCCGCCGCCGTTCTCGTTCACAACGTAGATGCGCCCGTCCGGGCCCATGGTGATGCCCTCATGCTGCTGATCGACGACCGAGAGCGGGTTGCCGGCGTCCGAGACGATGTCGAGCGAGGCGACGACGTTGCCGCTGCGGTCGACCTCGACGATCCGCGCCGAGGCCTGGCTCAGCACCAGCAGGTTGTTCCATTGCGGCAGGCCGTCGAGCGCCACGATGTTGGACAGCGCGAAGACGTCGGCGATGTCGGCGACGCCGATCAGCGCGGGGTCGAACAAGTCGATGGAATTCTCGGTGGTGGGCGAACCGTTGGTGGCCGTGCCGGCGGCGAAGTCGATATCGGTCTGGAACAGGCCCTCGGGCGAGGCTTCCTTGGCGAAGATGAAGCCGCCGGAAGCCGGATCGAAACTCAGGCCCTCGAGACCGACATTGCCGATCGTGGAGCCTAGCTTCACGGCCTTCGTGCCGGATGCGGTCAGCGTGGTGCCGGGGGTGTAGGTGAACTCGATCGCCGTTCGCACGCGCTCGTCGGAGATGACGAACCTGCCGCCGCCGACATAGGTGATGCCCTCGTTGTCGCCGCCGACGCCGGACAGCGTCATGGTGTCGATGAGTTCGCCGGTGAGGCTGACCTGGGTGACCGCGGTGGAGCCGTCGCCGACGATGAACAGCGTGCCGGTGCTCCAATTGTAGGCGACGCCCGAGGCTTCCTGGCCGAGCAGGTTGCCGGCCGGCGCGGTGGTGCGGGTCGGCTCCGGCAGGTCGTAGCGGCCGATGCGGACATAGGACGAAAGTTCGAAAGCCATGGCAGTCACCCCCAAGCGTCAGGGCGGTGGTGCTACGATGGCGCGGCGAACGCGGCGACGTCGCGCCGAAGGCAGAATCGTGAAGAAATTGTTAAACTGGTCGATCACCCTGCGCACTTCTTGCGAACTGTTCGCAGCTCCACTTCGGCGCACACCGGATGTTCGGTCAGAGCGCAAGTTTCTGCAGGGATGTTGCGCTATGTTATTTGGTTTACTCAACGTCGAGCTAGGCCTGCGCGCGCTCCGTATCCAGCCAGCGCCACCCGGCCGCCACCACGGCCATGATGATGACCGCGACGATGAAGGAAAGTGCCGCGCCCAGGCCAAGCTGGAAGGCCTGCATCTGGTTGGCGATCAGGGGCGCGATCATCACGCTCGACGAGTCGCCCACCAGCAAGGGCACGAAGAACATGCCGATCAGGGGCACGAAGGTCAGGATCATGGCGGAGATCACCCCTGGCATGGTCTGCGGCAGGGTGACGAACCACAGCGTGCGCCACGGGCCGGCGCCGAGGTCGGAGGCGGCGCCGGCCAGCGACCAGTCCATCTTCTCCAGCGAGGCGTACAGCGTGATGATCGCGAAGGGCAGCGAGAAATAGGTCATCACCAGCACGACGGCGAAGGGGCTGTAGAGCAGGAAGGGCAGCGGCGCCTCGATCAGCCCCGCTGCCCGCAGCCCCTTGTTGATAATGCCGCCATGGCCGAGCAACGCCATCCAGGCATAGGCACGCAGCAGCCCGCTGGTCCACATCGACAGCACGATGGCACCCACCAGCACCCGCTGCCAGCGGCGCGTGTAGCGGACGATGACATAGGCCAGCGGATAGGCGAGCGCGAGCGTGACGATGGTGATCACCAGCGACATCCACACCGTGCGCAGCAGCACGGAAGGATAGGTCTGGCTCGCGAAGAACGCCCGGTAGTTGTCGAGCGTCCAGTCCGCGACGATGCGGTAGTTGCGTGTCGTCCAGAAGCTGTAGACGAACATGATGGCGAGCGGCACGACGAACAGCGTCAGCTGCACGCCGAGCACCGGAAGCAGGCCCCACAGCCTGGCCCGCTCCCGTTCGCCCGCCACGGTCGGCGCCGGCGACATCAGCCGGCCAGGACCTCGTTCCACGCCGCGGCGTATTCGTCCTGGTTGGCCGGCGCCTCGATCAGCCGCATGTTGAAGGCCAGCTGCGGCTGGTCCATCAGGTTGGCCTTCACCAGATCGCCCATGCCCTCCTTCTCCAGCAGCTCCACACCGGCACGGTTCGCGCAGCCGCGCTGGATGCGCTTGAAGTTCATGGCGACGTATTCGGGGCTGTGGATGTGGTTGATCCAGGCCAGCGCCGCCTCACGGTTGGGCGAGCCCTTGACCAGCATGTCGCCGTCGATCCAGCCGTAATAGCCCTCCTTCGGCGGGTTCCAGCCCATCTCCGGCCCGCCGGCGGCCTTGATCGTCATCGCCCGCCCTGGCGTGGACATGCCGATCCATACCGTCTCCTCCACGTACAGGCGAAGCTGCTCGTTCCAGCCCTTGGAGATGTTGGGCGCGTTGCGCTTGATGCGGATCAGGATCTCGGCGGCCTTGGCGAGCTGCGCCTTGTTCATCGCGAACGGCTTGTCGTAGCCCAGCAGCATGGCCGCGATCGGCCACAGGAACTCGTGCTGGTCGCTGAAGCCGACATGGCCCTTGTATTTCGGATCGAGCAGCGCCTCGTAGCTGGTGGGGGGCGTGCTCACCTTGGACTTGTTGTAGACCAGCACGGTGGGGTTCCAGCCCCAGGGCGCCATCAGCATCTTGCCGTCGGCCATCAGCGCCGGGTTCTTCTTGAACTCGGGATACATGTTGGCCTTCACGTTGGGGATCGCCTCCAGGTCGATCGGCTCGATCAGCCCTTCCTGGTAGTAGCGCTGCGGCCACAGCCCGTCGGCCTCGAACAGGTCGTAGGGGCCGGCGCCGGACAGCTTCAGCTTGGCGAAGGTCTCGGCATTGCCGCTCATGCCGATATGGTTCACCCGGATGCCGGTCTTGTCGAAGAACGCCTTGATCCCCTGCGGCTCGACATGGCCGCCCCAGGCCAGCCAGTTCACCTGGCCGGCGGCGAAGGCGGGGCGGGCGGCGGCGAGGCCGGCGGCACCCAGCAGCAGGCCACGACGGGTCGGATACGATCTCATGGTGAAGCCCCCTTGTTGTTTCAGCCTGCGGGAAACACGCGGGCATCCGCGGCGTCCCAGGAAACCCGGATCGTCTGCCCCTCGCCGAGCGGCGGGGCGGCATCGCCGGGCAGACGGTAGGCGAGCAGGTCCTCGCCGCTGTCCAGCCTAACGTCGTGATGGATGACGAAGCCCATGCGGGAGACGCGCAGCACGGTGCCGGGCAACCCCTCGGCGCCCAGGCGCAGCTTCTCCGGGCGCACCAGCAGCTGCGCCGCGTCGCCGGGCGCGAGGCGCCCCACCGCGCGGCCCAGCCCGGCTGCGATGCGGGCCAGCCCGTCGGCCACCCCCTCGACCCGGCCCGGCAGCACGTTGGCGGAGCCGAAGAATTCCATCACGAAGGCGCTCTGCGGCTCGTCCAGGATCTCGGCCGGCGTGCCCAGCTGCAGCAGGCGGCCGCGATCCATCACGGCGATGCGGTCCGACATCGCCATCGCCTCCTCCTGGTCGTGGGTGACGAAGACGAAGGTGATGCCCACCTGGCGCTGCAGCCGCGTCAGTTCGGTCTGCATCTGCTTGCGCAGCTTGACGTCCAGCGCGCCCAGCGGCTCGTCCAGCAGCAGCACGGCCGGATGGTTGACCAGCGCGCGGGCCAGTGCCACGCGCTGGCGCTGGCCGCCGCTGAGCTGGGCCGGCCTGCGGTCGCCGAAGCCGTCGAGCGAGACCATGCGCAGCATGTCGGCCACCGCGCGGCGCCGCTCGCCCTTGGGCATGCCCTTCATGCGCAGGCCGAATTCCACGTTCTCGGCAACGCTCATGTGCGGGAACAGCGCGTAGCTCTGGAACACCGTGTTCACCGGGCGCAGGTAGGGCGGCGTGCCGGTCACCGGCCGGCCGTCGATCAGCACCTCGCCGCTGGTCGCGTCCTCGAAGCCGCCGATCAGGTTCAAGGTCGTGCTCTTGCCGCAGCCGCTGGGGCCGAGCAAAGAGAGGAACTCGCCCTTGCGGATGGACAGGGAGACGTCGCGCAGCGCGTGCACGGCGCCGAACGACTTGGTCGCATGGCGCAGCTCGACCGCCGGGATCGCCGCCCCGCTCATCGCGCGTCCTTGCGGGCGCCGAGCCAGCCGGCCAGCACCACCAGCACCGAGGTCACGGCAAGCAGCGCGCTGGCCAACGCGTTGACACGGGGCGCGATCCCGTCCCGCAGCAGGCTCCAGAGATACATCGGCAGGGTGCCCTGCTGGCCGGATACGAAATAGGTGATGAGGAATTCGTCCATCGAAAGGGTGAACACCAGCATGGCCGCGCCGACGATGCCGGGCAGCAGCAGCGGCAGCACCACGTGGCGGAAGCACCGCAGGGGCGTGGCGCCGAGATCGGCCGCGGCCAGCTCCAGCGTGCGGTCGAAGCCGTAGAGCCGCGTGGTGATCACCAGGATGGCGAAGGGCAGGGTGAACACGACATGGCCAAGGATCACGGTAAGGCGCGACAGCGGCAGCTCGACGAAGGAAAAGAAGATCAGCAGCGCCACGCCCATCAGGAAATGCGGAATGATCATCGGCAGGATCACCAGCATCCGCACGCTGCGCTTGAACGGGAAGCTGCAGCGCACCAGCGGAAAGGCGGCAATCGTGGCGAGCAGGGTGGACAGCAGCGTGGTCCACGTGGCGATCACCAGGCTGTTGTACAGCGCATCCTGCATGACGAAGTCGAAGGCCAGCTCGCGGTACCATTTCAGCGTGAAGCCGCGGAACGGCAGCGAGGCGATGATGTGGTCGTTGAACGAGAACAGCACCATGAAGAACAGCGGCAGGTACAGGAACGCGAACCCGAACCCGCCATAGGCCTGCATCAGCCGGCGGCGCACGGGCTGGGCCATGCTAGCCGGCCGCCGCGCGGCGGGAAGGCGCGATCTCCGCGGGGTCGGCGGCGATGGCGCCGGCGGCGGCGTGCAGCTGCGGGCAGATGCGCGCGAGCCAGGCCCGCGTGATGCGGTAGCGCGGCGCCACCGCGCACAGCGCCTGCCGCGTCCGGCCATCCGGCCCGCCCACGCCCACCGCCACGCCGCCGACCTCCGCCTGCCAGCCTCCGCGGCTCACCGCATGGCCGCGCAGCCGCACCCGCTGCAACTCGCGCAGCAGCTCGACCCGATCGGCGATCGTATGGTCGGTGACCTTCGCCAGCTGTGCCGGCAGCGCCGCCCGCAGCTCCGCTTCCGGCAGGGCC
>JBGAIK010000176.1:0-10128 GCA_044225615.1 Acetobacteraceae bacterium
TACGGCAGCGGCATCAAGGCGGCCGACGTGGTGGAAAGCTCCGATGCCTCGATGTTCGTCGACTTCAAGCAGCGCGGATGGCTGGGCAAGCACGTGCCGCCGGACGTCGCCGCCCATTGGCCCACGGACGAGCGCGACCGCGACGGCACCTATGCGGCGGTGCGCGCCCAGCTCAGCGTGATCGCCTACAACACCAAGCAGCTGAAGCCCGAGGAGGCACCGAAGAGCTTCGCCGACCTGCTGCAGCCGCGCTGGCGGATGCGCATGGTGAAGGCGCATCCCGGCTACAGCGGCACCATCCTGACCTCCACCTTCGCCACGGCCAAGGCACTGGGCTGGGGGTATTTCGAGCAGCTCGCCAAGCAGCGCATCCTGCAGGTCCAGTCGGCCAGCGACCCGCCCAAGAAGGTGGCGCAGGGCGAGCGCTCGGTGATGGTGGACGGCAGCGAGTACGTGGTCTTCTACCTCAAGGAGGCCGGCAATCCGATCGAGGTGGTCTACGCGGGCGAAGGCTCGCCGCTGATCGCCGGCCAGATGGCGGTGATGGAGGCCGCGCCCCACCCGGCCGCGGCGCGGCTGTTCACCAACTTCGTGTTCTCCGCCGAATGCCAGCAGCTGATGTCCGACGCGGGTGGCATCCGCTCCTTCCACCCCGCGGTGAAGCTGCCGGCCGGGCGCACGCCGCTGGCGGAGATCAAGACCCTGCCGACCGACGCCGAGGAGCTGGTGAAGGCCGCGGCCGACGTGAAGCGGCGCTACACCGAGGCGTTCGGGGTCTGATGACGGACCACGCCGCGGCAGGCGGGACCGCGATCGCGGAGACGGTGGCGGCCTGGATCGCGGGCACGCGGCCCGGCCGGCTGCCCGCCGACGTCGTCGCCATGGCGCGGCGGCTGGTGCTGGACGTGGCCGGGCTGTGCGTGGCGGCGCGGGGCGAGGACTACGTGCTGGCCACCCGGGCGGCCTGCGATCCCGGCGGCTGCACCGCGTTCGGCCACGCCGGCGGGTTCGGCGCCTTCGATGCCGCCCTGATCAACGGCACCGCGGCGCATGGCGAGGACTATGACGACACGTTCGAGGGCGGGCCGGTCCATTCCGGTGCCGTCGTGGTGCCGGCCGTGCTCGCCGCCTGCGAACGCGAGCGCCTGGACGGGGCGGCCGCGCTGCACGGCATCGCGGTCGGCACCGAGCTGATGTGCCGCGCCAGCCTGGTGGCGCCCAAGGCGATCCACAAGGCCGGCTTCCACCCCACCGCGGTGATCGGCGCGCTGGCCGCCGCGGCCGGATGCGCCGGCGCGCTCGGGCTGTCCGCGGCGCAGACCACCTCGGCCCTCGGCATCGCCGGCAGCATGGCCTCCGGCATCATCGAGTATCTCGCCGAGGGCACCTGGACCAAGCGCATGCACGCCGGCTGGGCGGCGCAGTCCGGCCTGCGCGCGGCGCTGATGGCGCGCGGCGGGTTCCTCGGCCCGCGCACCCTGTTCGAGGGCACGCACGGCTTCTTCCACGGCTTCGCTCCCTCGGTGCGGCCCGATTTCAGCCGCATCCTGGAGGGGCTGGGCGAAACCTGGGTGACGCCGACGATCGCCTTCAAGCCCTATGCCTGCGGCACCATGACGCAGCCCTTCATCGACTGCGCCATCGCGCTCGCCGCCCGCGGGGTCGCCGCCGACGACATCGCGTCGATCGTCTGCGAGGTCGGCGAGGGCACGGTGCACCGGCTGTGGGAGACGCTCGCCGTCAAGCACCGCCCGCCCACGCCCTATGCCGCGAAGTTCAGCACGCCGTTCTGCATGGCGGTCGGCTTCCTCGACGGACGCGCCGGGTTCGGCCAGTTCACCGCCGCGCGCATCGCCGATCCCGCCGCGCTCGCGCTGGCCGCCAGGATCAGCTACGTCATCGATCCGGACAACGAGTATCCGCGCAACTTCACCGGCCATCTGCGCGCCACGCTGCGGGACGGCACGGTGCACGAGATCCGCCAGCCGCACATGCGCGGCGGCGCCCGCGACCCGATGCCGGAGGCGGAGCTGATGGAGAAGTTCATGGACAATTTGCGCCATGGCGGCTGGTCGGCCGCGCAGGGGCAGCAGCTCGCGGCGGCGATCGGGGCGCTGTTCGTGGCACCTGACATGGGCGCGCTGGCGGCGTTCCGCGCGTGAGCGAACTCGCCGGATCGGTCGCGCTGGTCACCGGCGCGGCACGCAATATCGGCCGCGCCATCGCGCTCGACCTCGCCCGCGCCGGGGCCAGGATCGTCGTCGCCGTCAAGGGCTCGGCCACGCTGGCCGAGGAGACCGCCGCACTGGTGCGCGCGGCCGGCGGCGAGGCCATCGTCTGCCTGGCCGACGTGACCCGGCCCGAGGAAACCGAGCGCCTGGTGGCCGAAACGGTCGCCGCGTTCGGCCGGCTCGACATACTGGTGAACAACGCCGCCATCCGCCGCGAGACCGACTTCGCCGCGCTGACCTACGCGGAATGGCGCGAGGTGACCGGGGTGATCCTGGACGGCGCCTTCCTGATGGCCAAGGCGGCGCTGCCGTTCCTGCGCAGCGCGCCGGCCGGCGCGGTGGTGAACATCGGCGGCATGTCGGCCCATCTCGGGGCATCGGGGCGCGCCCATGTGGTGGCGGCGAAGTCCGGGCTGGTGGGGCTGACGCGGGCGCTGGCGCACGACCTCGCGCCGTCCGGCATCACCGTGAACTGCGTGGTGCCGGGCATGATCAACACGATCCGCGGCAACTCCACCGGCGGCACGCCGTCGCTGCACGCCACCCACGCGCCGCTGGTCGGGCGCCGCGGCGAGTCGGAGGAGATCGCGGCCGCGGTGCGCTACCTCGCCGGCCCGTCGGCCCGCTACGTCACCGGACAGACGCTGCACGTGAACGGCGGCGCCTACCTGCCGTAGCCGCCGGCACGCTCAGAGCCGCGGGCGCAGCGGGCCGCCCAGAATGGGCAGCCGGTTGACGAGGAACACGACCGCGAAGGTCACCATCAGCAGGAAAAGCCCCATCACCGCGACGGCGCCGAGCTCCCCGCTCTCGTTGAGGTCGAAGATCACGACCGAGATCACCTTGGTCTCCGAGGTGGTGAGCAGGACGGTGGCGGACAATTCGCGGATGACGGCGATGAAGACGATGCTCCAGGTGGCGATGATGGTGGAGCGCAGCAGCGGCGCGGTGATCTGCCGCAGCGCGGTCAGGCGGGTGGCGCCGAAGATGCGGGCGGCTTCCTCCAGCTCCACGTGCAGGCCGCGCATCGCCGCCTGGGCCTGCTGGAAGCCGGCCGGGATCTCGAGCGTGACGAAGCCGATGATCAGGATCCACAGCGTGCCGTAGAGCAGGAAGGGCGGGCGCGAATAGACCAGGAACAGGCCGACGCCCATCACGATGCCGGGCACCGCGATCGGCGCCATGGCGATGGCCGGCAGGAAGCGCGCGCCGGGAACGAGCTGCCGGCTGGCCAGGTAGCCCACCACCAGGGCCACGACGGTGACGAGCGTGGCGGACACGAAGCCCAGGATCAGCGTGTTGGTCATCGCCGGGCCGGTGCCGGAGAAGTCCCACAGGATGAACCGCAGGTGCCGCAGCGACAGCGTCTCCAGGCTCAGCGGATCGGACAGGTTGCGCACGATCGCGGCCTTGACCAGCGCCGCGTAGGGCAGGAACACCGGGGCGAGCATGATCAGGCCGCACAGGCCGAGCGCGGGGATGCGCCAGCGGCCGAGGCGGATCAGCCGCGGCGGCGAGTTCTTGCCGCCGATCACCGTGAAGGCGCGGCGGCCGAGCAGGCGGCGCTGCAGCGCCAGCACCAGCAGCGTGATCAGCAGCAGCGGCATGGCCGCCGCCGCGGCCAGGTTGGTCTGCGGCGGATACTGGAACAGCGACCAGATCTTGGTGGTCAGCGAGTGGAACCCGGCGGGCAGCGCCAGGATCGCCGGCGTGCCGAAATTGGTCAGCGCCTGCAGGAAGCAGACCAGGGCGCCGGCCAGGAAGGCGGGCAGGATCAGCGGCAGCGTGATCCGCCACGCCGTCGCCCAGGTGCCGCCGCCCAGTATGTGGGAGGCATCCTCGACATCGGCGGGTATCGTCTCCAGCGCGTTGGCCAGCAGGGTGAAGACGAAGGGAAAGGTATAGCAGGCGAGGCAGAACGCCACGCCCGGCGCGGTGTAGATGTCGACCACGTAGTCGTATTCGTCGAGCCCGAGCAGCGGGCGCGCCAGCCGGTTGATCATGCCCGAGTTGGGCGCGGCCAGCAGCTCCCACGCCACGGCGCCGAGGAACGGGGGCGTGACGAAGCTGGCGGTGACCAGGGCGCGGATCGCCCGGCGCAGCGGCACGTCGGTGCGGGCGACCAGCCAGGCGAGCGGAATCGCGACGATGGCGGCCAGCGTCGCCGAGCCCAGCGCGATGCCGAGCGTGATCGCCATCGGCTTGCGCAGGGCCGGATCGGAAAGCAGCCGGGCGAAATTGCCCAGCGTCGGGTTGCCCTCGGCGTCGGTCAGGCTGAACCAGGCAAGCCAGGCCAGCGGCAGCGCGACCAGCACCGCCAGCAGCCCGGCGATCGCGGCGAAACCGAGCAGCGAGGCATCCGCACCGCGGCGCCCCGGCCGCACCGCCGCGGTCATCGCGGCAGCGCCCGGCAGTGCCGCTCCGGCAGATGCAGCGTCACGGCCTGGCCGGGCGCGGCGACCGTGCCGGGCCCGGTGGACACCCGCAGCGTGTGCCCCCCGGCGATCTCCACCAGATAGTCGCGCGTCGTGCCCAGGAAGGTGTGGCGCAGCACGGTGCCCGCGAACTGGTTGGCCCGTGCGTCCCCGGGCCCGCCGGTGGCCAGCGCGATGTCATGGGGGCGGATCGACAGCCGCGTGCTGCTGCCGGTGCCCGGCTCGCCGGCGCCGTGGACGATGGTCAGCGGCCCGGCCCGCACCGCGCCGCCGGCATTCTCCCCGGCGATGATGTTGGTGCCGCCGATGAAGCGGGCGACGAACTCGCTCTGCGGCCGCAGGAACACGTCCTCCGGCGCGCCGGCCTGCTCGATCCGCCCGCCATTCATGACCACGATGCGGTCGGCCGTGGTCATCGCCTCCAGCTGGTCGTGGGTGACGTAGAGCGTGGTGTAGCGGAACTCGTCGTGCAGCCGGCGGATCTCGTAGCGCATCTCCTCGCGCAGGTTGGTGTCGAGGTTGGACAGCGGCTCGTCGAGCAGCAGCGTCTCGGGCTCCACCACCAGCGCGCGGGCCAGCGCGACGCGCTGCTGCTGGCCGCCGGACAGCTCGCCGGGATAGCGCTCGCCCAGCGCCTGCAGCCGGGTCACGCCGAGGATCATGGCCAGCCGGCGCTCGATCTCCGCGGCCGGCAGGCGGCGCAGCCGCAGGCCGTAGGCGACGTTCTCCCGCACCGTCATGTGCGGCCACAGCGCATAGCTCTGGAAGATCATCGACATGTTGCGCTGTTCCGGCGGCGCCGCCCGGCCGGGGCCCGACAGCGCCCGCGCGCCCACGGTTATGGTGCCGGCATCGGGGTGGATGAAGCCCGCGACCAGCCGCAGGGTGGTCGTCTTGCCGCACCCGGACGGGCCGAGCAGGCAGACCAGCTCGCCATGCCCGATGGCGAGGTCGATATCGTCCACGACCGCCAGCCCGCCGTAGGACTTCCGGACACCTTCGAGTTTGACCGACGCCAAGCTGTCCCCCCAGCGGCCACCCCAGACTTGCCCGCGAGCCTACCCCGGATTTCGCGCCGCTTGATACCAAATCCCGCGCGGCGCGACCCTTCCGCGCCGAGCGGTCCGGCAGCGCGCGCCCCGGCCGCTACAGAAGCCGCGGCAGCTTGCGCCGCAGCAGGAAATACTCGTTGAACGGCCGGTCATCGGTGATCGGCGGCGCGGTCGCCGGCTCGGGGGCGACGTCGCGGACGGACAGCCGCGGCGCCAGGATCAGCGCGGCCATCGCCTCGGCCGACGCCGCCGGACCCCACTCGACGAGATCGCGCTGCGCGGCCTCGGGCATCCTGGCCGCGAGCTGCCGGGCGGTGAGCTGCGGAACCGGCTGCATCGAGGCCAGGAAGTGCAGCCCCCAGCCCTCGATCGACCGCAGCACCACGACATGCGGAAAGGCCAGCAGCAGGGCGCGGATCATCGCCTCGTTGGTCCGCGCCTCGGCCGGCGGCACCCATTGCTGCAGGATGCCGCCGGGCCGCAGGCGCCGCTTGGCGACCTCGTAGAACTCGGCCGAGTAGAGCAGGCTGGACCCTGCCGCCTCCACCGGCGGCGGCGGATCGAGCACGATCACGTCGAACATCCGCTCCGTGCGCAGCAGGAACCGCCGCCCGTCGTCGACGACGATGCGGGCGTTCGGCTGTGCCACGATCGCGGCCGCGTCGTCGTGGAAGAAGCCGAAGGCATCGACCACCGACCGCGTGAGATCCACGGCCGTGACGTCGATCCCCCATCGCGCCATCGATCGGAACGTCGTGCCCATGCCGAAGCAGATCACCAGCCCGTCGCGCGCCTGTCCGTGCAGCGCCAGCGGCAGATGCGCCATCACCTTGGTGACCGGCGTGAGATGGGTGATCCCGATGCCGTTGACCAGCAGGCGCCGCGCCGGCCCGGTGCCGGCGGCAATCGCGGTCGCGACATGGTCGCGATGCACCTCGCGCGGACCGCTGCCGCCGGCCCAATCCTCGTAGCTGCGGCTGACGGCGGCGGCGAACAGCAGCGGCAGCACGATCGGCGACAGGCGCAGGCCAAGCGCGGCAAGCCCGCCGGCCCCCCGCCGCAGCTCGAACGCCGCGAGCGCGACCAGCGGCAGCGTCAGCACCACCAGCGCCAGGCGCACCGGCAGGAACACGAGCAGCAGGTAGCCGGCAACGAGCGGGCCGAGGATCCCGCCCAGGATGTTGATCGCATAGCAGCGCCCGGCCAGCGCGGGGTCGCCGCCGGCGCAGTCATCGACCAGCTTCGGCGTCAGGTAGCCCAGCACGGCGCAGAGCGGCGCGATGCTCGCCAGCACGCCGAACGGGCTGGCTTGCACGCGCGGATCGTTCAGCAGCACCGGCAGCAGCGCGAAACCGGCCGACAGCACCAGCAGCATGAGGTCGGTTGCCACCCAGCCGCGGCGCAGCGCAAGGCGATAGGCGGCGGCCCCCAGCCAGGTGGCCAGCAGGTAGGTCGCGAGGATGGCGGCGAAGGAATAGATCGTGGTCTGCAGGATGATGGTGAAGCCGCGCGTCCACACCACCTCCATGGCCAGCGAGCAGAACCCGGTGGTGAACAGCACCACCTCCAGCCGGCGCGGCGGGCCTGCGACGGGCCGCGCAGCCGATGCAGCGGCGGTGCCCGCTTCGCCCGTGCGGGCGAAGCGGGCAAGCAGGAAGCTCACCGCGGCGATGCCGATGTTCAGCGCCACCGCGACCCGGCTGGTGGCGGTGAAGCCCAGCAGCTCGATCAGTACCATCGCGCTGGCCAGCGTGCCCGCCATCGCGCCGATGGCGTTGGCGAGATAGAGGTAGCTGAAGCTCTGCGCCTGCGCCCCGCCGCGCGCGCGGACGAAATCCATCATCAGCGGGTAGGTCGCGCCCATCATCACGCACCACGGCAGGATCGCCGCCGTGATCGCAACGGCGGACAGCGCGAGATAGCCGGCCGAGCTCGCCGCGCCGACATCCAGCAGGATGTCCGCACCCACGGCGAACAGCCACGGCACGAGCAGGCCGCCCAGGGCAATGACCAGCTCGGCAGCGCCGTACAGCGCCGCCGGCGACACGCCGGCCCGGCGCGCCAGCGCCGGCCCCCAGCGCCCCGCCAGCAGCGAGCCGGCGCCGAGCCCGGCCATGAACACCGAAAGCACCACCGACAGCACCGGGGTGACGATGCCGAAATGGCCGAACGCCAGGCGCAGCCACACCACCTGGTAGACCAGGCCGCAGAAGCCGGAGAAGAAGAACAGCAGGAACAGCACCGGCGCCACCGGGTCGGTGCGGACGCCGGCGTCGGCATGGCGGGCGGTGGCGGACAAGTCCTGCTCCTTCGCGCGTGGGATGGGGTGCCGGCTTCAGTCGAACAGGGTCGCCAGCCGCTGCTTGATCTGGTCGGCGACGTAGAGGGCCAGGGCCTGGATGGTCGACGTCGGATTGAGGCCGGCCGAGGTGACGAAGATCGCGCCATCGACGATGAACAGGTTCCGCACGTCGTGGGCGCGGCCCCATTCGTTGACCACCGAACGCTCGGGATCGGTGCCCATGCGCGCGGTGCCCATCAGGTGCACCCCGTTGGTGCGGATCGGCGCCTCGGTGAAGATGTCGTGCGCGCCGGCGGCCCTGAGGATCTCGCAGCCGCGGGCCACCGAGTGGTCGAGCATGCGCCGCGAGTTCTCCGACAGCGTGTAGTCGATGCGGGGCGCGGGGATGCCGTCGCTGTCCTTCAGTGCCGGATCCAGCGTGACGCGGTTGTGCGCCTCCGGCAGGTCCTCGCAGATCGCGACCATGCCGGTGCGGCGGCGCAGCAGGCGGCGGTACTGCGCGTGGTGGTCCGCCCCCCAGGGCAGGCGGCCGGTGGCCATGCCGTGCACGGCCGCCATGGCCGCGCCCTGGCCGCGCACGAACTCGAACGTGTAGCCGCGGACGAAGCCGCGGGCGGGGTCGGTCTCGTAGAATTGCTGCGACCAGATGATGTTGCCGGGGCCGCGGTTGCCGTCGGTCTCCTCGTCGAAATAGCCGTGGATGGCCGAGTAGGGATGGAACATCAGGTTGCGGCCGACCTGGTCGGACCGGTTGGCGAGGCCGGCCGGGTGGCGGGCGGAGGCGGAGTTCAGCAGCAGCCGGGGCGTGCCCACGCCGTTGCAGGCGATGACGACCAGCTCGGCCGGCTGGAAGTGCTCCCTGCCTTCGGCATCGACGTAGACGGCGCCGGTGGCCATGCCGTCGGGCCCGGTCTCGATGCGGCTGACGCGGCAGCGGGTGCGCAGCTCCACCCCGGCGCGGATGGCGGCCGGCCAGTAGGTGATGTCGGTCGATGCCTTTGCCCCCTGGGCACAGCCCGAGGTGCAATGGGCAAGATTGATGCAGCGGGCACGGCCCTCGTAGTCGGTGGAGGCGACCGCGCTGTCGCAGGGCCACCAGTGCCAGCCCATGGCGTTGACGCCGCGCGCCAGGATGGCGCCCGAGCGGCCGAGCGGCAGCGGCGGCATGGGCGGGGTGTGCGCCGGATAGGCCGGGTCGCCGGCCAGGCCCGAGACGCCCATCATGCGGTCGTTCTCGGCGTAGAACTTCTCCAGCGTCCAGTAGTCGATCGGCCAGTCGTCGGCCACGCCGTCGAGCGTGCGCACCCGGAAGTCGGACGGGTGGAAGCGCGGGAAATGCCCGGCGAACAGCACCGTGCCGCCGCCGACGCCGTTGAAGTTGCCGACCTTGATCGGCGAGTTGTCCTCGTTGATCGGGTAGTCGGTGACCCGGGCGCGGCGATTGGGCGAGATCGAGAAGTCGCCGAGCTGGCGCTCCTCCCAGTCGCGGCCGGTGGCGGGGTAGTGGGCCGGGTTCATCCATTCGCCCTGTTCGAGGCAGAGGATGCGCATGCGGGTGTCGGCGAGGCTCCAGGCCACGGCGGCGCCCGAGGCTCCGGCGCCGATGATCAGCACGTCGACACGTTCCTGCATGGGCGCTTCCCCGGCTTGCCCGGCAGCCAAGCAGGCGGCCCGGCGGCGGTCAACCGGCCGGGCGGCGCTCAGTCCGCCGGGCGGTGCAGGCAGGCATAGCGTCGCACCAGTTCGCGCGTGGCCGCCGGCAGGTCCCGTGCCGCAGCGGCATTGCGCGTCGCCGCGGCGCAGTCGAACCAGAAATATCCGGCGCCGGGATCCACCACCAGGCGCCGCGGCGCGAGGCCGTCGCTGGCCAGCACCGACAGGAACGGCGTGGTGGAATGCCAGGACAGCGGCGCCAGCCCGGCCGGAACCCGCGCCGCGCTGACAAAGCCCGCGTCGCCCAGCGCCGGGTCGCCCGCCTCCCCGGCCGCCAAGGCCTGGATCTGCGCGACATAGCCGCGCCAGGCGACGACGAACCGCGCCGTCTCCACCACATGCACCAGCGTCACCACCAGCAGCGCCCCGACGACGGCGCGGGCCGGCAGCCGCAC
>JBGAIK010000177.1:0-10098 GCA_044225615.1 Acetobacteraceae bacterium
CTTGATCTGGCGCGAATAGGCGACAAGGTCGTCCCACGTCGCCGGCGGCGCCTCCGGGTTCAGCCCCGCCTGCTCGAACAGCGCCGCGTTCCAGATCAGCGCCATCGTCTCGTTGTTGGTCGGCACCCCGTAGGTCTTGCCCTTCCACGTCACCGACTTCATCGCCGAGGGCCAGAACTCGCTCGACGGAAAGCCGACATCCTCGGGCTTCAGCTCCTGCAGGAACCCCTTGGCGGCCAGTTCCGGCGCCCACAGCAGCGTCAGCCGCGCCACCATCGGCGCCGCCTTGCCCAGCGCCGCAGTGCGGATCTTGTCGAGGATCTCGTTGTAGCTGAACGACTGCTTCTCCACCGTGATGTTCGGGTAGGTCTTGGCGAAGGCGGCCCAGAACTCCGCGTCGATCGTGTGGTCGAGCCGCGGCGAGGCCTCGTTCGGGCCGACATACCAGTAGGTCAGATGCCCCTTGTGGCTCAGCGGCACGATCTTCGCGCACTCGGCCGCCGTATCGACGGTGAGCGTGCCGGCGATCTTGCGCACGTAGTCGGGCGACCAGGCGGCGACGTCGATGTCGCCCGGCTTCTGGGCCAGCGCGGGGCCGGCGGCGAGCAGCCCAGCCGTGCCGGCGAGGAGCTCGCGGCGGCCGAGCGGGGGAAGGCTGGTCATGGCGTCCTCCTGTGTTGTTTTGATTCAAGAAAGCGTTGTTCTTTTCTGAACAAAAGAACCAAAAAACTTTTATCCGTTTAGCCTGGATGCCCCCATCCGAAGGACAACGGATAGAAAGTCTTTTTGCTTCTTTTTCTTCAGAAAAAGAAGATTCTTATCCCGAATATCCTTCGACTGCATTCGCCTTCATGTAGTCCATGTTCATCGTCAGCCCGAGCCCCGGCCCGTCCGGCAGCTTCAGCCGGCCGTTGCTGTTGTCGAGCGGCGTCTCGATGAACACGTTGTATTTCGACAGATCGTAGCGCGAGGTCTCCAGCCGGTAGAAGTTCGGCACCGTCATCATCACATGCGCCCCGGCCACCACGTTGATCGGCCCGCTGGCATCATGCGGGGAGACCGGCACGTAATACGCCTCGGCCATGGTGCTGATCTTCTTCAGCTCGCTGATCCCGCCGGCCCAGGTCACGTCGGGCATGATGTAGTCCGCCAGCTTCTTCTCCAGGATCGGCGCGAACTCCCAGCGCGTGTGCAGCCGCTCGCCGACGGTGATCGCCGCACTCACCCGTTCGCGCACCTGCTGCAGCGCGGCGTAGCTCTCCACCGGCACCGGCTCCTCGAACCAGTCGATCTGCCCCGCCTCCTCCAGGCTGCGGCACAGCCGGATGGCGGTCGGCACGTTGAAGCGGCCATGCGCGTCGATCAGGATCTCGATGTCGGGGCCCGCCACCTCACGGATGCGCGCGGTCATCTTCGCCGCGTATTTCTCCCCTTCCTTGCTCATCCCGCCGTCGAGGTAGTCGTCGTTCATCGGCGACTCGCCGTGCAGATGCGGGAACGGATCGAATTTCAGCGCCGTGTGGCCCGATTTCACGATGGCGGTGATCTCCTCCACCAGCGTCTCGTCATTGTCCAGCAGGCGGCGCAGCGGGTGGGTGTACAGCAGGATGTCGTCGCGCACCTTGCCGCCCAGCAGCTCGTAGATCGGCAGGCCCAGCGCCTTGCCGCGGATGTCCCACAGCGCGATGTCGATGCCCGAGACCACGTGGCAGGTGGCGCCACGGGTGCCCATGTAGGTGAAGCTGCGGAACACCTTGTTCCAGATGCGCTCGATCCGCGCCGGGTCCTCGCCCACCAGCAGGTCGTTCAGCTGGCGGATGATGCCGGCCACCGCGCGGTTGGCGGTCAGCGTGGTGGTGGTGATCTCGCCCCAGCCGGTGATGCCCGCGTCGGTCCGCACCTCGACGAAGAAATACTCGCCCCATCCCGAGCCGGACGTCTTCACGAGCCAGGGGACAAGCTTGGTGATCTTCATGACGTTCCCTTGTGTCGTCGCCTTCTCTGGGCGTGGCTTTAAGTCTGATGTAGAATCCCGGAGTGTCAAGCGCGAAACCGTTGCACTACGCTTGGCACCGCAAGGAGAGTCGAGGTCTGGCCCGATGAGCAAGCCTTCGCCCAAGCTGCCGAAGGGCCTGGTACGCAATGCGGTCGAAGCGATCGGCCTGTCGATCGTGCGCGGCGAATACGCCGAGGGCGCCGTGCTGCCGACCGAGGAGGCGCTGGCCGCCCGCGCCGGCGTCGGCCGCCCCACCCTGCGCGAGGCGATCAAGGTGCTGTCGGGCAAGGGCCTCGTGCGCTCCGCCCGGCGCTACGGCTCGCGGGTCTGCCCGCGGCAGGAGTGGAACACGCTCGACCCCGACGTGCTCGCCTGGCACCTGTCGGACCCGGCCAACTGGCACCGCTTCCTGCGCGACACGGTGGAGATGCGCGTGGTGCTGGAACCGCGCGCGGCGGCGATGGCGGCCGAGCGGGCAACGGCGGCGGAGGCCGCCGAGATCGTGGCCCTGGCCGCGCGCCTGCCGGTCACCGTCGGTGTCGACGATATCGACGTGGACGTCGCCTACCATGCCGCGGTGCTGCGGGCCTCGCACAACCGGATCATGGCGGGCCTCGCCCCGTCGATGGAGGTGCTGCTGCGGGCCTACTTCACCGCGATCTGGACGCTGCGGCCGGAAGGCCCGTTCGCGGTTGCCGGCACCAACCTGCACCAGGCGATGGCCGCCGCCATCGCCGCCCGCGCGCCCCGCGAGGCGGCAGCCGCGATGGAGGCGATGCTGCAATTCAACGCCGGCGAGATCGACGACCTCGTGCTGCTGATGGAAGCGGCGCACCCGATCCGCCCCAAGGCTGTCGCACGGAGCTAGCCCAGCGTTGCCACGATGCGGTGACCATGCCAAAGTTGCAGGCAGCATGCGAATGTTTCGCAACCGCATCCCGGAGACCGCCATGCGCCGCCGTACCCTGATCGCTTCTGCCGCCGCCCCGCTGCTGGGGGGGCTGGCACGCCCTGCCATCGCCCAGGGCAGCCGCGTCCTGAGATTCGTCCCCTCGGTCGCGCTCACCTCGATCGACCCGCTGTGGAGCCTCGCCACCATCTCCTACACCCACGGCTACATGGTGTGGGACACGCTGTTCTCGATGGACAGCAAGCTGAACCCCAAGCCGCAGGCCGCCGACGGCGCCGAGGTCTCGGCCGACGAGCTGACCTGGACCATCACGCTGCGCGAAGGGCTGATCTTCCACGACAACGAGAAGGTGCTGGCGCGCGACGCGGTGGCCTCGGTGAAGCGCTGGATGACCAAGGACCCGATGGGCACCACGATTGCCACCGTGCTCGACGAGGTGAAGGCGGTCGATGACCGGCGCTTCCAGATCAAGCTCAGGAAGCCGTTCCGCACGATGATGTTCTCGCTCGCCTCGCGCAACATCTTCGTCCAGCCCGAGCGGCTGGCCAGCACGCCGGTCGGCCAGGCGTTCAAGGAGGCGATCGGCAGCGGGCCCTACCGCTTCCTGGCCGACGAGTTCCAGGCCGGCGCCATGTCCCGCTACGCCCGCTGGGACAAGTATGTCCCCCGCAACGAGGCCCCCGACATGTGGTCGGGTGGGCACGTGGCCAATTTCGACCGGGTGGAATGGACCGCGCAGCCCGACCCGTCCACCGCCGCGGCGGCGCTGCGCCGCGGCGAGATGGACTGGATCGAGCAGCCGCTGCTCGACCTGATCCCCATGCTGTCCAAGACCCCCGGGATCAAGACCGAGGCGGTGGACCCGTTCGGCGGCCTCGCCATCCTGCGCTTCAACCACCTGCTGCCGCCGTTCAACAACCCGGAAGTCCGCAAGGCCCTGCTCCCCGGCATCGACCAGGAGGCGGTGGTCGGCGCCGTGGTCGGCGACCAGCCGCAGTTCGGCAAGCTGCCGGTGGGCTTCTTCACCGTCGGCGGCCCGATGGCCAACGATGCCGGCCTCACCGCGCTGACCAGCAAGCGCGACCCCGCCGAGGTGAAGAAGCGCCTGGCCGCCGCCGGCTACAAGGGCGAGCGCGTGGTCCTGGTCGCCCCTTCCGACATCCCGGCCATCATGACCATGAGCCAGGTCATGCAGGACCAGCTCACCAAGCTCGGCCTCAACGTCGACTTCCAGGTGATGGACTGGGGCACCATGATCTCCCGCATCGCCAAGAAGGAGCCGATCGACCAGGGCGGCTGGAACCTCTACTGCGTCACCTGGGCGGGGCTCACCGTCTCCAACCCCGGCAGTTCCTACCCGATCCGCACCAACGGCATGGCGGCCAACAACGGCTGGCCCAGCGACGAGAAGATGGAGGCGCTGCGCAACCAGTGGCTCGATACCAGCGACGTCGCGCAGCAGCAGGCGATCGCGCGGCAGATGCAGGAACGCGCCTTCGAGGTGCTGCCCTTCATCCCGCTGGGCCAGTGGAGCCAGCCGGCGGCGTTCAGCGACAAGCTGACGGGGATCATCCGCTCGCCGTTCACGCTGTTCTGGAACGTGAAGAAGGCATAGGGCAGAACGTTCTTTTTTGAAAAAAAGAACCAAAAAACTTTTATCCGTTTGACGTGTATGTCAAACGGATAAAAGTCTTTTTGCTTCTTTTTCTACAGAAAAAGAAGTCCCTTCCTTACAGGTCTGCCAACAGATCCTTGATCTTCTTGGCGGCATCGTCGGTCGCCGCGGCCACCGTCATCTTCCCGGTCAGCGCGTTCTGCAGCATCGTCGGCACGATGATGTTCATGATCTCGGCCGATTGCGGCAGCACCGGGAACGGGATGCCGCTGGGCAGCATGGACGTGGTGACGTTCAGGAACCGGATCGTCTCCAGCCGCTCCTTCATCCACTTCGTGCGGAAGCCGCGGATGTTGCCGGGGTTGGAGTTCAGCCAGGCGAGCTTGGTAGACCATTCGGGGCCAGTCGCGAAGGCGATGAAGGCCCGCGCCGCCTTCTCGTCCAGCCCGCCCTCCACCAGGTTCGGCGCGAAGACATGGGCGTTGGAGCCGCCGAACACCACCGCGCGGCGGGCCGGGCCTTTCGGGATCAGCCCGTAGCGCATGTTGGCCACCACCGCGTCCGCGGTCGCCTTGTCCGGCCCGGTCGCCTTGGCCGCGCGGTCGCGCATCACCGCGTATTCGCTGGGATGCGCGATCATCATCGCCAGCTGCCCGGCAATGAACGGGTCCTGGTTCTCGGTCTGCGTGTTGGTCAGCGCCGAGGTCGGCACCGACCTGTCGCGCACATACATGTCCACGCTGGCCTGCAGCGCCGCCCGGCTGCCGGCATTGTTGATGAAGATCGACTTGTAGGTGGGTGCCGCCTCCGCCTCGTCCAGCGCGCCGCCGCCATAGGCCCAGCATTGCGGCATGTAGCGGAACGGCGTGTTGCCGGCGTTCACGCGCGCGACCATGCCGTAGCCGTTCCTGCCGGTCTTCTCCTTGATCTGCTTCGAGTAGGCCACCAGGTCGTCCCAGGTCGCCGGCGGCGCCTCGGGGTTCAGCCCCGCCTCCTTGAACAGCGCCGCATTCCAGATCAGCGCCATCGTCTCGTTGTTGGTCGGCACGCCGTAGGTCTTGCCCTTCCAGGTCACCGACTTCAGGGCGCCGGGCCAGAACTCGGCCGTGCCGTAGCCCACGTCCTGCGGCCCGAACTCCTTCAGCTGCCCCTTGGCGGCGAACTCGGAGCCCCACAGGATCGGGAACTTGGCCACCATCGGCGCGGCCTTGCCCAGCGCGGCGGTGCGCGCCTTGTTCAGCATCTCGTTGTAGTCGAGATTCTGCCTGGTCACCTTGATGTTCGGGTAGGTCTTGGCGAAGGCGGCCCAGAACTGCGCGTCGAGCTCATGCTCAAGCTGCGGCGAGGCCTGGTTCGGCCCGACATACCAGTAGGTGAGGCGCCCGGCGGTATCCAGCGGCACCACCTTCGCGCATTCGGCCGCCGTGTCGTATTCGGCGGTGCCGGCGATGCTGGCGATGTACTCGGGCGTCCATTGCGACGCATCGACGCCGGCCAGGCTCGTCTGCGCCAGCGCCCGCCCGGCGGCGGAAGCCGCGATGCCGGCGCCGATCGAGCCCGCGATGAAGCCGCGCCGTGTTGCCCTGGACATGGGATCCTCCCGGTTGCTTTGCCGGCATTGTTGCCACGGCGCGACGCCCTGGCAAACCGGCAAATGCTCACATACCCTCGCGCGGCATCAGGCGGAGGAAACCTTCATGCAAGGCAAGGTCGCGGGGCGCGTCGCCCTGGTCACCGGCGCGGGGCGCGGCATCGGCCGGGCGGTGGCCCTCAAGCTCGCGGGCGAGGGCGCGCTGGTCGTGGTCAATGACCTCGACCCCGAGCCGACCCAGGCGGTGGTCGCCGAGATCAGGGCGATGGGCGGCGAGGCGACCGCCTTTCCCGGCAGCGTGACGCATCCCGATTTCGGCGAGCAGTTCATCGCCACCGCCATGCAGGCCTACAAATCCATCGACATCATCGTCAACAATGCCGGCTATACCTGGGACAACGTGATCCAGAAGATGTCGGACGAGCAGTGGTACGCGATCATCGACTGCCACCTGACCGCTCCCTTCCGCATCCTGCGCGCCGCCCAGCCGCATATCCGCGACATGGCCCGCGCCGAGGCCGCGGCGGGAACCGGCTTCCACCGCAAGGTGGTGAACGTCTCCTCCGTCTCGGGCACCGGCGGCAATGCCGGGCAGGCGAACTATGCGGCGGCGAAGATGGGCATCGTGGGCCTCACCAAGACGCTGGCCAAGGAATGGGGCCGCTACCTGGTCAACGTGAACACGGTCGCCTTCGGCCTCATCAAGACCCGCCTGACCGAGACCACGGCGGATTCCGGCGCCCGCATCGACATCGAGGGCCGCCAGATCCGCGTCGGCATCAACCCCGATGCGGCCAAGGACATCGAGGCCCGCATCCCGCTCGGCCGCGGCGGCACGCCGGAGGAGGCGGCGGGCGCCATCTACCTGTTCTGCATCCCGGAATCGAACTACGTCTCGGGCCAGGTGCTGACCGTGGGCGGCGGGACGGCGCCCGGGTAGCCCCGGCACAGGACGCTTGACCCGGCGCGGGGCGGCGTGTCGTTGTGGCCGCATCGCAACGACAACCGAGGGAGCCGCGCCATGAAGCCTGAACTGGTCATGCTCGCCTGGAGCGCCGTGCTGTGCGTGGTGCTGGCGGTGCCCTACACGCTGGGGCTGATCCTGGAGCGGGGGCTGCCGGAACTGGCCGGCAACCGCGAGGGCTTCGCCCCGGCAACCGGCTGGATCGGCCGGGCGCAGCGGGCGCATCGCAACATGCTGGAGAACCTGGTGCCGTTCGCGGCGCTGGTGCTGGCGGTGGTGGTGGCGGGCAAGGTCTCGCCAATGACGGCGCTGGCCGCGCAGCTCTTCTTCTGGTCCCGGCTGCTGCACGCGGCGGTCTACATCGCCGGCATCGCCTGGCTGCGCACGCTGGCCTATGCGGCCGGGGTGGTGGCGATGGTGATGCTGTTCCTGGCGGCGATCGGGTAGAGCAACAGCCGATCAGACTGCACCGCGCTCCGGCCGAAGTTGCTCGCCGATAGCCACGCGTCAGATCGCGAGGCTCCCCACGCTGCTGCCGCCGCAGACGAACAGCGTCTGGCCGGTGACGAAGCTGCTCTGTTCGTCGGCGAAGAACAGCACGGCGCGGGCCACGTCGTCCGGGCGGCCCAGGCGCCCGACCGGGATCGATGCGGCAAGCGTCGCCTCCCGTGCGCTGCCGGCGGGCACGACGTCGTGGAACATGGCCGTGCCGGCGATCGGCCCGGGGGCGACGACGTTCACCGTGATGCCGTCGCCCGCCAGTTCCAGCGCCCAGGTGCGGGCCAGGCCGACCAGCCCGGCCTTGGTCGCGGCATAGGCGCTGCGCGTCGGCAGGCCGAGCGCGGCGCGGGACGAAATCAGCACGACCCGCCCGAAGCGGGCCGCGCGCATCGCGGGCAGCGCCGCCTGGAGCAGCAGCAGCGGGGCGGCAAGATGCAGGCTGGTCAGCGCCTGCAGGTCCTCCACCCTTGCATCGGGCACCAGCGCCGGCCGGATGGCGCCGGCATTGTGCACGATGCGGGTGATCGTGTGCCGGCCCGCGAGCACCGCCCCGGCAGCGCGCACCGCGTCCGGGTCGGCCAGGTCGACGCGGACATGCGCCCCCTCCGCGGGCTCCCGGTCCAGCGTGACCACCGCGTGCCCGGCGGCACGCAATTCAGCCGCGATGGCGGCGCCGATGCCCGTGGCGCCGCCGGTGACGAGCGCCGTGCCGCTCACCCCACCAGCGCCAGCACCCGCAGCGGGCTGCCGGAGCCGCCCTGGATCTTGAGCGGCGGGCTGATGATCAGCGCGCCGGTGGGCGGCAGCTGGTCCAGGTTGCACAGGCACTGCAGGCCGAAGCGCCCCTTGCCGTGCATGTAGAAATGCGCCGGGTAGGGCGGCGTGAACGCGTGCGCCTGGCCGGCATCGGTGCCGATCGTCTCCACCCCGAACCCGATCACGTCGCGCTGCTCCACCAGGAACCGCACCGCGTCCGGGTCGGGGCCGGGCGTGTGGGCGCCGTCCTCCTTCAGGTTGGCATAGGCGGCACCGGACTTCTTCGACCAGTCGGTGCGCAGGAAGGCCCAGCTGCCGGCCGGGATCTTCCCGTGCCTGGCCTCCCAGGCCTCGATCACCGCCACGGTCAGGATGAAGTCCGCGTTCGCGCCTGCCTCGCGCGAGCAGTCGATCACGCAGGCCGGCGCGATGAAGCTCTGCGCCGGGATGGTGTCGGTCGTGTTGTTCGGCAGGTCCTTGCCCGAAACCCAGTGGATCGGCGCGTCGAAATGGGTGCCGGTATGCTCCCCGCAGGAGAAGTTGTTCCAGTACCAGGCCGGCCCCTTGTCGTCGTAGCGCGAGATCTGCTCCAGCCGGAACGGCGCGCACTGGCCGAACTGCGGCGGCAGGGCGATGGTCGGGAACTCGGGCGACAGCGTCTGGGTCAGGTCGATGACCCTGACCTTCCCGGAAAGAAGGTCGGCGGCGAAGGCGGCGAGGCTGCTCATGCGTCTGGTCTCCCTGTTGTTACCCGGCGCCGTATTCGCGGGCGAGCGTTGACGGATCGTCCTGCCAGCGGCGCAGCGCATCCTGCGCGATGTCGCCGATGGCGATTTCCTCGAGGCCTGCCCGCAGCGCGCGGAGTATGCCGGTGGCGAAGGCGGCGGGGGTGACCTTGGGCGGCGGAACGGCCTGGTGCCATTCGTCGTCAATGGGGCCGAGCAGGGCGGTCATGACGCGGACCGGGCGCAATTCGGCGCGCAGCGCGGTGGCCAGCGAAAGCGCGGCGGCCTGGGCGGGGGCATTGGCGGCGTAGCCGGGCAGGGGGGCAAGGGCGGCTATGGAGACGGGCATCACCCAGGCGCAGGCGGGATGGGTGCCGTCGCCGCCGCGCGCGCGCAAGGCGGGGCCGAGCGCCTGGGCGAGCCGCAGGGGGCCGAGACAGGCCGCCTCCATCTCCTCGCGCGCGGTCACCACGTCGCGCCGGTCGAGGATGCCGCCCGGACGGATGTGGAGCCCGGTGTGAACCACCATGTCGATCCGGCCGCCGAACTCCGCCGCGTGCCGCGCCACCGACCGCGTGTCGGAGAGATCGAGCGCCACCGGATTACCGACCGGCGCGGCCGCCGGGCGCCAGTCCTCGGCGATGCCGGCAAACACCTGGGCGGCCCCGGCATCGAGCAGGGCGCGCGCCATCGCCTGTCCGAACGGGTTGCCGCCATGGGTGACCAGCACGCGCCGCCCGCGCGGGTCGCAGTTCATCTCGCGGAGCAGCGGATCGTCATGCATGTGCGGCGTGTCCTGGTCCGGCAGCGCCAGCATCACGGCCTGGCCGGATTTGTCGAGACGCAGCGCCATGCGCACGCGGCCGGGCGCCGCGTCGCCGTGCAGATGCGCGACCACGGAGGGGCCGCAATCGAGCCGCACCAGCCCGGTGCGCCATGGCAGGCGGGTGCGGAAATACGGATCGGCGGTGGCGCGGATCGAGGTCTGGGCCAGCAGCTCCCCGCCCGCCGGCACGTCCCGCCAGCGCAGCAAGGTGGCG
>JBGAIK010000178.1:0-10436 GCA_044225615.1 Acetobacteraceae bacterium
CCATGCGGTGGCCTTCCCTGGCGGCACCGCCCGCCTCGCCGTGCCGGTCCAGCCGCTGGTTGCCCGGCTCGGCCGCACCCTGCGCGGCACCACCGCCCTTCGCTTCGCCGACGGCCGCATCGTCGCCGATGATGCCGCCCTCGCCGCCGCCATGCCCGCGGGCGCCGCCGGCCCGGTGCTGACCCCGTTCGAGTCCGCCGGCCGCAAATGGCGCCTGGCCCGCGCCGATTTCCCCGGCTACGCGCTGCTCGTCGCCTGGGACAGCACGCAAGCCGAGGCGGAAGCCGCCCGCAACGACCTGATCGCCCTCGTCACCGTCGCCGCCGGCCTCGCGCTGAGCCTGCTGCTGCTCCACGCCCACACCGCCGCCGCCCTGCGCCCGCTGGCCGGGGCGGTGGCGGTGCTGCGGGCGCTGGCCAAGGGCGAGGTGGATGCCGCCACCCCCGCGTCCCGCCGGCACGACGAGGTCGGCGCCCTGCTCGGCACCGTCGAATCGTTCCGCGCCGCCCTGCGCGACCAGCGCCTGCTGGCCCCGTTGCAGGAGGAGATGGCGCAGGCCCGCCGCATCCAGGCCGCCATGCTGCCGGCACCGCACCGCACCGGCCCCGGCTACGCCGTCGATGCCGCGATCGTGCCGGCGCGGGAGGTCGGTGGCGACTGGTTCGACCACGCGGCCGAGCCGGACGGCACCGTCCGCGTCACCGTCGCCGACGTGGTCGGCAAGGGCCTCGCCGCCGCGCTCTACCTCACCCAGCTCCGCCTCGCGCTGCGCGCCGGCACCGGCGGCCCGGCCGCCCGCTTCGCCGCCGCCAACGCGCTATTGGCCCAGGACAACGACGCCGCCCTGTTCGCCACCGCCGTGCAGGCCGTGCTCGACCCCCGCACCGGCCGGCTCACCGTCACCACCGCCGGCCACCCGCCCCCGCTCATCCTGGGCGCCGACGGCACCACCACCGCCATCGCCTTGCGCCCCGCCCGCCCGCTGGGCCTGTTCGACGACACGACCTTCACCGAGGCCGCGATCACCCTCGCCCCGGGCGACCGCATCGCCATGTTCTCGGACGGGCTGATGGAGGCCGCCGAAGCCGACCTCCCCCGGCGCCTCGCTGCCCTCACCACCCCCGACGCCCTGCTCGCCGACCTCGCCCCGGTCCAGACCGATGACATGGTCTGCCTGGTGCTGCGCTGGGACGGACCGCCGGGGTGACTACCCAGGCGCATGCAGTGCCCACTGCGCCGCCGCCGCCGATTGCGACCACCCGGCGCCCTCGGCCGCGCAGCGAGCCCGGGTCTCGCCGTCCAGCGCATCGAGCCGGTCCAGCAGCCGCGCCAGCACCTCGCCGCGCGGGCCCGGCCGCAGCGCGAATGCCGGATGCACGCCATGCGCGAACCCCGCGAACCGCGCCGCCGCCTCCGTGGCGCCGCGGTCGGCAAGCACCAGCGCCAGCACCTCCATCGCCCAGCCGAACGCCGCCGCATAGCCGCCCAGCCGCGCCAGTCCCAGCGCCTGGCCCGCCGCTTCCGCCGCGCGTCCGGGCATGCCCTCCACCAGAAGATGCGCGGCCAGCACCGCGAGGCAGGGCGCCTGCTGCCCGGCCGGCAGCGCGGCGCCCAGGGCCGCGAGCGCGGAGGCATCGCCGTGCAGGTCGGCCAGCCCGATCGTGGCCGCAACCTCGCCGGCCCATTGGCCCAGCGCCCGCGACATCGCAAGCGCCTCGCGATAGGCCGCATCGGCACGCGCCGGCTCGCCCGACCAGGCGGCGAGGTCCCCGCGCGTGGCCAGGCACAGCGCGAGCCAGCGGCCGGGCCCGTGCCGGCGCAGCAACGTCTCGGCCTCGGCCAGCGGCGCCGCGGCTTCGGATGCGAAGCGGTTGTCGAGCCGGCCGGCGCCGAGACGCCACAGCGCGGCGCCGAGCGAGGGCGCATCGCCGGTGGCGCGCAACGCGGCCACGGCCGCCTCGGCCGCCACGGGATCGCCGTCGCGCAGATCGGGCCAGGCCAGGCCAAGTTGGATACGCCCCGCCAGTTCCGGCGGCGTATCGGGCCCGATCGCGGCGGCGGCGCGGGCGAGCCAGGGCTGTCCCTCGCCCGGGCCGCTCCCGGGCAGCTCCCACCACAGCCAGGCGCTCGCCGCGGCGAGCCGCATGCCGATCCCGGATCGCCGTCCGCCCCGAACGCCCAGTTCCAGCGCGGCGGCGCGGATGTCCTCGCGGAAGCGCCGGCGCCACCCGGCCGGCCGGGGCTTGCCGGCGCCGCCACCCAGTCCCGCGCGGCCGCTTCCAGCAGCGCCGCATGGGCCTCCAGGTTATGCCGCTGCACCGCCGGCAGTGCCGGGCCGAGCCGTTCCGCCGCATAGGCCCGCACCGTCTGGAGGAGCTGGAAACGCACCCCGCCCATCCGCTCGGCCACCACCAGCGAGCGCGCCTCGAGCCCGGCCAGCGCGTCGAGCAGCGCATGCACGTCCGCGACCTCCCCGGCGCAGACCGCCTCCACCATGTCGAGCCCGGCCGGGCCGGCAAAGACCGCGAGCCGCGCCAGGAGATGCGCTCCGTCCCGTCCAGCAGCCCTGCGCCCAGTCGAGCATCGCGCGCAGGGCTGCGGTGCCGGGCCGGCGCCGCCCGTCCGCTGCCGAGCAGCCGCAGCCGGTCACCGAGCCGCGCCGCCATTTCGGCCGGGGCCAGCACCGTGATGCGCGCGGCGGCCATCTCGATGGCGAGCGGCAGCCCGTCGAGCGCGGCGCAGATCCTGGCCAGGGCAGGGGCATCGGCATCGGTCAGGACGAAACCCTCCGCCGCCTCGGCCGCCCGCGCGACGAAAAGTTGCACGGCGGGAAATGCCAGCGCCGCGGCGGCGTCGAGCCCTTCCGCCACCGGCGGCGCTGGCAGCGGTGCGAGCCGCTGCACCGCCTCTCCCGCGACGCCGAGCCGCTCGCGGCTGGTGGCCAGCACGCGCAGCGCCGGGCACCGCGCCAGCAGCAACCCGGCCAACGCGGCGACCGCCTCGGCCACATGCTCGCAATTGTCGAGGACCAGCAGCAGGTCCTCGCCCGCGAGCAGTTCCGCAAGACGCTCGCCGCCGGACTGCGCGGTGTCGAGCCTGAAGGCGCCCGCGACGGCGGCCGGCACCGCATCGGCACCGCCGATATCGGCCAGATCGACCCATCGCGTGCCGCCCCGGCCCGGCCATTCCGCGGCAACCTGCCGGGCCAGGCTGGTCTTGCCGACGCCGCCGGGCCCGGCAAGCGTGACCAGGCGCGCCTTGGCCAGGCGGGACCGCAGCTCGGCCGCGTCCGTCATGCGCCCGATCAGGTCGGGGGGCGGGTGAGCGACCGCCCGCTCCGGAACCGGCGCGGCGGGGGCGTCCGCGTCGCCGCCCAGCAGCAGATAGCCGCGTCCGGGAACATTCTGGATCCAGGAACGCCCGTCCGGCGCATTGCCCAGGGCGCGGCGCAGCGCGGTGAGATGGACCGTCAGGTTGTTTTCCTCGACGACCCGCCCCGGCCACACCGCATCGAGCAGGGCTCGTTTGGTCACCACACTGCCCGGAGAGCCGGCGAGGCAGGCCAGCAGGTCGAACGCCCGTCCTCCCAGCTGGACTGGCTGCCCCGCGCGGCTGAGCCTGCGCGCTGCCGCGGTCAGGACAAACGGTCCGAACCGCAGATCCTCGCGCGGGTGTTGCAACTGCCTACGCCCAACAGAATGTCACGATACCGGATGATGGTGCAGCGGCGTGGCCGGCGCAATCGGCAAGCTGCAAGGCTCCGTGCGTCGGTCGACATCCCCGTAGCGTCAGGTCGAGCGCAATCGCCGCTATGGGGCTGGCGGGCGCTCCACCTTGTCCATGGCGCGCCTACCAGTTGGTGTGGGAGCCGTCGGCACGGCGCAGGCGGGGGAAGTCGTAGAGCCCCGGCGGCGTCACCTCGGATAGCCTGGTCTCGTCGATGTCGATGCCCAGCCCCGGCGCGTCGGGCACGCGGTAGCGGGCGCCTTCCAGCAGCGGGCGGTTGATGAAGATCGGCGCCTCGGGGCGGGTGTCCTGCTCGCCCAGGGTCTCGCGGCATTCGGCCCAGGCGAAATTGGCGACCGCGGCCGCCATCTGGATGGTGGCGGCGGTGCAGACGGGGCCCAGCGGGTTGTGCGGCATCAGGTCCACGTAATGCGCCTCGCACCAGCCGGCCACCTTCATCGCCTCGGTGAAGCCGCCGACATTGCAGATGTCGATGCGGGCATATTGTGTGATGTCGCGCTCGATATAGGGCAGGAACTGCCATTTGGAGGCGAATTCCTCGCCCAGCGCGAAGGGGATCGGCGTCATCCGGCGCAGCGATTCGTAGGCCTCGGGCGTCTCGTCACGGATCGGCTCCTCGATCCAGTCGAGCGTGCCCACGGGCATGCGCTGGCAGAACGAGGCGGCTTCCGCGACCGAGAGCCGGTGATGGTAGTCGATGCCGAGGATGGCGCGGCCGCGCACCTTCTCCCGCACGGTCGCCATCCATTCCGCGGTGGTGGCGAGCGACTGCCAGGGCTCGTAGACCGTGTGGGTGCCGGAGGGGTGGGGCGTGCCTTCCTTGCGCGGCAGGCGGATGCAGTGCCAGCCGGCCTCCAGCAGCTGCTCGGTCAGTTCCACGATGCGGCCGATATCCTGGGAGCGGACCGAGGCGAAGGTGTCCACGAAGTCGCGCTGCTTGCCGCCGAGCAGCTGCCAGACCGGCACGCCGAGCGCCTTGCCCTTGATGTCGTGCAGCGCGATGTCGATGGCGGAGATGGCGGCGGTGAGCACGCGGCCGCCCTCGAAATACTGGCTGCGGTACATTTCCTGCCACAGCGCACCGACATTCATCGGGTCGCGGCCGACCAGCCAGCCGGCATAGTGCTCGACCGTGGAGGCGACCGCGCGCTCGCGGCTGGTGAGGCCCGATTCGCCCCAGCCGTGCAGGCCGGAATCGGTCGTCACCTTGACCAGGAGCTGGGTGCGGTTGCCGATCCAGATCGGCACGGGGGTGATGCTGGCGATCTTCATGGCGGTCGTGGTCCTTCGATGGAGCGGGCTAGCCTTTGACGGCGCCGGCCGTCAGTCCGGCAACGAATTGCCGGGTCATGAGCAGGTAGGCGATCGCAGCCGGCGGGATGGCCAGGACCGGCCGGCAGCGCCTCCTGCGCCGCCAGACAGGCGGCGACGGCGGCAGCAGCGGCGACAGCACGGATGGCAGGATCAGCCGGCGCAGGATTGCCGCCATCGTTTCCACTCCCGGTGTTGCATGCCCGGCCGGGTCGTTCCCGCGGCGCGCCTCGATCGCTCGCATATCATGATCGATGATTCCAATTCTTGATCGACTAATTGTGGTTTTGGTATATCATTTTCATGCAGCCAGCCACCCCCCTCCCCGCGGAAGCCGGCGCGACCATGATTCTGGCGACCAGCCAGTACCAGCGCGTCGCGAGCCAGCTTCGCGCCGACATCATCGAAGGCGTGTGGCGTCAGGATGCGCGGCTGAAGATTCGCGACCTGGCCGCGCATTACGGCATCAGCCCGGCCCCGGTGCGCGAAGCGCTGCAGCAGCTGCAGGGCGAGGGCCTGGTGGTGCTGGAGCCCAACCGCGGCGCGCGGGTGCGGCCGATCGACGAACAGCTGCTGATCAACGTGTTCGACGTGCGCGAGGCGCTGGAATCCTTCCTGACCGCGAAATTCGCCGCCGCTGCCTCGCCGCACCAGATCTCCGTGGTCAAGGCCATCCAGGCCGAGCACGATGCCGCCACGGAACAGAACGACGTGGCGGCGGCCTTCGCGCTGAACCGGCGCTTCCATGGCTTCATCAATGATGCGGCGCGCAACGCCGAAGCCGTCGAGGTGATCAACCGGCATCTGGGCCTGACCCGCGCGCTGCGCCTGGAATGCGGCTTCACCCCCGCGCGGATGCGGGCCGTCCAGCAGGATCACCATCGGCTGATCGCGGCGTTCGACAGCGCCGACGAGGCGCTGGCCCGCCGCATCGCCGCCGATCACGTCCGCTCGTCGCGCGACGACCTGGTGGAGCGGCTGAGGCCGCTGCTGAAGAAAAGATAGAAGCCGCCGGCAGGCGGCCTGGGAAGGAAACGGGAATGAACACAATCGGATCGGTCGGACGCCGCGCGCTGCTGGCGGGAACTGCCGCAATCGCGTTGCCCGGGACGCCGGCCCGGGCGCAGGCGCTGAAGGAGGTGCCGCGCAACCGCACCTACATCGTTGCCAGCACCGTGGACGGGCCGGTGCTGACCAACGTCAACAACGCGAATTTCTACGGCCCGGGCGTCGACCTGCGCAACGGCATGATGTACGCGACCGAGCCGCTGTTCTGGTACAATTTCTTCAAGGACGAGCACATTCCCTGGCTCGCCGAGAGCTACGCCTACAACGACGACTTCACCGCGATGACGATCAAGCTGCGCCCCGGCGCGGCCTGGAGCGACGGGCATCCGTTCACCGCCCGCGACGTGGCCTTCACCTACAACATGCTGATCGAGAACGGGAAAACCAAGCGCAACATGCGCCAGGCGGTGCTGTTCGCCGACCGCGCGAAGCAGGCGGTGGTGATCGACGAGCTGACCGTGCGCATCGATTTCACCCGGCGCGACCCGCGCCATGTCTTCGCGGTGACCACCAATTATTTCGCCTATGGCCCCATGTGGGTGGCGGAGCACATCTGGAGCAAGGTGGAGGACAAGGCGGGCTTCACCAATTTCGACCTTGAGAAGGGCTGGCCGCTGACCACCGCGGCCTGGAAGGTGGTCGCGACCTCTCCGACCCAGATCGTCTGCGACCGGCGCGACGACTGGTGGGGCGCGAAAACCGGCTTCCGCAAGCTGCCGGCGCCCGAGCGCATCATCACCGTGCCGAGCATCTCGCGTGACCGCATCGCGCAGATGGCCGTGTCCAACGCCATCGACATCTCGACCGACATGCAGGATGTGAGCCTGCTGCAGGAGATGATGCGGCGCAATCCGAAGCTGACCACCTTCTCCGGCGACAAGGCGCCGTTCGGCAATCTCGACTGGTGGCCGATCTCGGTGTTCTTCAACGGCACCGACGAGCGCTGGGCCGACGTGCGGGTGCGCCGCGCGATGGGCTACGCGTTGAACGTGAAGCAGATCGTCGACGTCGCCTCGGGCGGCGCCTCGGATGTGAGCCGCACGCCGTTCCCGAACTTCCCGCCGCTGCTGCCCTTCATCGACGGGTTCAAGGACATCGTGGAAAAGAGCCGCACCGGCGCGTTCGACGCGGCCGAATCCGAGCGGCTGATGAAGGAGGCCGGCTACGAGCGCGACGCGCAGAAATTCTGGGCCAAGGACGGCAAGCGCGCCGGCGGCGACATGCACGGCATCTCCATCGTCAACCAGATCGGGCCGCTGGTGCAGCAGCAGCTGCGCCGCGGCGGGTTCGACGTGACCTTCTATTCCACTCCCGATTCCAGCCGCATCATGGCCAACGCCCAGTGCCCGCTGATGCTGTCGGGCCATGCCGGCAGCAGCATCTTCGACCCGCTGGCGACCTTGGAGGCGTTCCACAGCAAGAACTTCACCCCGGTCGGCAGCGCGAGCTTCTACTACGCGCACATGCGCAACCCGGAATTCGACGCCGCGGTGGACGCGATCTACGGGCTGAAGCCGGACGATCCGGCGATCAGGCCGTTGGTGCGCAAGGCGATGGAAATCTGGTACGCGCTGGTGCCGGAAATCCCGATCCAGCAATACTACCACCGGCTGCCGATGAACCGGACCTACTGGACCAACTGGCCCAGCACCGAGAACCCGTACATGCCGCCGGCGCCGAACCACGTCACCACCTCGCCCTACATCGCGCACATGGTGCAGCCGGCGGGGTAGGCCGATGCTGCGCACCATCTCCGCCCGGCTGCTGCTGCTGGTGGCCATGGTCTGGACGGCGGCCACGGTGAACTTCGTCATGCCCCGGCTCAGCGATCGCGACCCGATCGCCGAGCGGCTGACGCAGATCGCCTCCCAGGGCGGGGGGTCGCTGGCCGGCATCCAGGATATGGTGAAGTCGTACCAGGAACGGTTCGGCCTGGACCGCACGCTGTGGACCCAGTACGTGGACTATCTGGGCAGCATCGCCCGCTTCGACCTCGGCTATTCGATCACCAACTACCCGACTCGGGTGGCCGACCAGATCGCCTATGCGCTGCCCTGGACGATCGGGCTGCTGGGTGCGGCCACGCTGATCGCCTTCGCCTGCGGCACGCTGCTGGGCGCGCTCGCCGCCTGGCCGCGCGCGCCAAGACTGTTCCGCAACGTGCTGCCGCTGTTCATGGTGCTGTCGGCCATCCCGTTCTACCTGGTGGGGCTGGTGCTGGTCTATTTCCTCGCCTTCCGCCTCAACTGGTTCCCGAGCGGCGGCGGCAGCACGCTGACGGCGGTGCCGGGCTGGAGCTGGAGCTATGCCGCCGACGTGCTGCGGCATTCGCTGCTGCCGGCCTTTTCCATCGTCATCGCCTCGATCGGCTTCTGGGCGCTGGGCATGCGCGGCATGATGGTGAGCGTGCAGGGCGAGGACTACATGCTGTTCGCCGACGCCAAGGGGTTGCGGCCGCGGCGCATCTTCTTCGGCTACGGCATGCGCAACGCAATCCTGCCGCAGGTGACGGCCCTGGCGCTGTCGCTGGGCCGGATCATTACCGGCTCGGTGCTGGTGGAGATGGTGTTCGCCTATCCCGGCATCGGCACGCTGCTGTTCGAATCGATCAAGCTGTCGGACTTCTTCACCATCTATGGCTGCGTGCTGGTGCTCGTGCTGGCCACCGGCACGTCGATGATCATCGTCGACCTGATCTATCCGCTGCTCGACCCGCGCGCGGGGGCCGCCCATGAGTGAGGCCGCCCCCCGCCGGCTGCTGCCGCGGCTCGGCTATCTGGGCTCCAGCCCGTCCTTCGTCTGCGGCGTGGCGATGCTGGCGGCGTTGCTGCTGTTCGCGGCCGTCGGGCGGATCGCCATCGACACCACCCTGTCCGAGCCGCTCTCGGCCATGCCCAACCTGCCGCCGTCGTGGGAGACGCCGTTCGGCTCCGACAGCCAGGGGCGCGACCTGCTGGCGGTACTGGTGCTTGGCACCTGGCTGACGGTGAAGGTGGGGCTGCTGGCAGGGCTGATGGGCATCACCATCGGCACCGCCGCCGGGCTGGTCTCGGCCTATTGTGGCGGCATCGTCGACCTCGCGCTGCGCTGGCTGATCGACGTGGGGCTGACCATCCCGCCGCTGCTGCTGCTGATCGTGATCGCCTCCAGCCTGCGCGGGCATCTCGATTCCACCGGCATGGCGCTGATCATCGGCTCGCTGTCCTGGTTCGGGCCGGCGCGGCAGATCCGCGCCCAGGCGCTGATCATGCGCCAGTCCGGCTACGTGCTGACGGCGAAGCTGAGCGGGCGCAGCGGCACCAAGATCGTGTTCCTGGAAATGCTGCCGAACCTGCTGCCCTTCCTGATGGCCGCCCTGGTGCTGGCGAGCTCGGCGGCCATCCTCTCGTCGGTCGGGCTCGACGCGCTGGGGCTGGGGCCGATGGACGAGCCGACCTTGGGCATGACGGTGTACTGGATGCTCTACTACACCGCCTTCATGCGCGGGTTGTGGTGGTGGATCCTGGCGCCGATCGTGATGCTGGTGATCCTGTTCGTGGCGCTGTACCTGATCAGCCAGGGGCTCGACGCCTTCGCCAACCCCCGGCTGCGGCAGCGCACGTCATGAGCGCGGGGCTGGTCGTCGAGGGGCTCACGGTCGCCTATCCGGTCGCCACCGGCACGGTGCTGGGTGCCGACGGCGTGTCGTTCACGGTGCAGCCCGGCGAGCGGCTGGGCGTGGTGGGCGAATCGGGCTCGGGCAAGTCCACCACGGCGCTGGCGCTGCTGCGGCTGATCCGCCCGCCCGGCCGCGTCGCCGGCGGGCGGGTGGTGCTAAACGGCACCGACCTGCGCGCGCTGGACGAAGACGGGATGCGCGCCGCACGGCTGCGCGTTGTCAGCTACATCCCGCAGGGGGCGATGAACTCGCTGAACCCGGTCAAGACCGTCGCCGCCCAGATGCGCGACGCGATCATCGACCACGGCGGCACCGCAGCACCCGACGCGATCGCGAATGCGCTGGCCGGGGTGGACCTGCCGGCCCGGGTGGCGCGGCTGTATCCGCACCAGCTGAGCGGCGGCATGAAGCAGCGCGTGTGCATCGCCATCGGCATGCTGCTGCGGCCGCAGCTGATCATCGCCGACGAGCCGACCAGCGCGCTCGACGTGGTCACCCAGCGCCAGGTGATGGCCACGCTCGGCCGGTTGCAGCAGGAGACCGGGGCCTGCCTGATCCTGATCGGCCACGACATGGGGCTGATGGTGCAGTTCGTGGACCGGCTCGCGGTGATGTATGCCGGGCGGCTGGTGGAACTGGGCAGCATCGCCGA
>JBGAIK010000179.1:0-12170 GCA_044225615.1 Acetobacteraceae bacterium
AGCACGAGCGGGATCCAAGGGCCAATGGCCCTTGGCCGGGGGAGCCGTTCTCGCCTGTCCTTGCGGTCAGTCGGCCGCGTCCGCCTCGTCGTCGCTGGATTCCGGGCCGGTGGTCATGGCGGCGGCGATTTCGGTGGCGTTGCCGCGGATCTTGTTCTCGATCGCGTCGGCCACCGGCTTGTGGTCGCGCAGGAACTGCTTTGCGTTCTCGCGCCCCTGGCCGATGCGCTGGCTGTCGTAGCTGTACCAGGAGCCGGACTTCTCGACCACGCCCACCTTTACCCCGAGATCAATGAGTTCGCCGACCTTGCTGATACCCTCGCCGAACATGATGTCGAACTCCACCTGGCGGAACGGCGGGGCCATCTTGTTCTTGACCACCTTCACCCGGGTCTGGTTGCCGACCACGTCCTCGCGGTCCTTGATGGAGCCGGTGCGGCGGATTTCCATGCGCACGGAGGCGTAGAATTTCAGTGCGTTGCCGCCCGTGGTGGTTTCCGGGTTGCCGAACATCACGCCGATCTTGAGGCGGATCTGGTTGATGAAGATCAGCAGCGTGTTGGAGCGCGAGACCGAGCCGGTGATCTTGCGCAGCGCCTGGCTCATCAGCCGCGCGTGCAGGCCCATATGGCTGTCGCCCATCTCGCCTTCGAGCTCGGCGCGGGGCACCAGGGCGGCGACGCTGTCCACCACCAGCACGTCGATCGCGCCCGAGCGCACCAGCGTGTCGGCGATCTCCAGCGCCTGCTCGCCGGCGTCGGGCTGGCTGATCAGCAGGTTGTCCACGTCCACGCCGAGCTTGCGGGCGTAGGAGGGGTCGAGCGCGTGCTCGGCGTCGATGAAGGCGCAGGTGCCGCCCTTCTTCTGCGCCTCGGCGATGGCGTGCAGCGCCACCGTGGTCTTGCCCGAGCTTTCCGGCCCGTAGATTTCCACGATGCGCCCCTTCGGCATGCCGCCGATGCCGAGCGCCAGATCGAGCCCGAGCGAGCCGGAGGATATCACCTCGAAGCTCTCGTCGCCCGGCCGCGCGCCCAGCCGCATGATCGAGCCCTTGCCGAAGGCCCGCTCGATCTGCGCCATCGCGGCGTCGAGAGCCTTGTTCTTTTCCATTGCTGGCGGTCTCCTGGAGGTCGTGGACGCGGGTGCGGGCCGATCACGACAGTGTCACATCGGGCGAGTCCGCCGCAATCGCCGGGGGCGGATTCGGGCGGGCTGCGTTCGTTATATGTTCGTCAATTGCGCGCCGCAAGGAACTAAACAAGAACTTTAAGTTAGGATTTGCGCCGGCTGCCGTGACGGCGGCGTTGCCGGCGCTGCGTCAGACCACGTTCACCGTCGTCCCGCCATCCACCGGCAGCGCCACGCCGGTGATGAAGTTGGCCTCGTCGGAGGCCAGGAACAGCGCCGCATTGGCCACATCCCAGGCGGTGCCCATCCTGCCCCGCAGCGGCACCTTGGCGTCGCGTTCCGCCGCCACCTCGGCCCGCGTCCGGTTCGTCGCCCGCGCCCGCGTGTCCACCGCCATCGGCGTGTCCATCAGCCCCGGCAGGATGATGTTGCAGCGGATTCCGTCGCGCGCGTTCTGGATCGCCACCTGCTCGGTATAGGCGATCATCGCCGCCTTGGTCGCCTTGTAGGTCACGTAGGGATAGTTGTGCCATGCCGCCGCGGAGGAGATCGACAGGATCACCCCCGATTTCTGCGCCCGCATCACCGGCAGCGCATGCTTCACCGCCATCACGAAGCCGCGCAGGTTGATCGCGGTGATGCGGTCGAACGCCGTCTCGGTGATCTCGGTCGGCGACGCGTCGCCACCGGCGATCGAGACCCCGACATTGTAGTGCAGGATGTCGAGCCGGCCCCAGCGCCGCGCCGCCTCGGCGATGCAGGCCGCCATGTCGGCCTCGCGCGTCACGTCGGCGGCGAAGGCGGCGCTGCCGGCCGCACCCGGCCCCTCCAGCATCGCCACCGTCGCCTCGGCCGAGGCGAGATCACGGTCCACCGCCAGCACCTGCGCCCCTTCCTGGGCGAAGCGCAGCGCGGTTGCCCGCCCGTTGCCCAGCCCCTCGCCGGGCCCCTGACCGGCCCCGATGATGACGGCGAACTTCCCGGCAAGACGCATGGTTCTTCCTCCCCTGGCTGCCCCGGACTGTGGACCCTGCGGGCGCGCCGGACCAGGGGCCGGCGCAATGCCGAGCGCCGCAAGGAGAAGCCGCGCGCCGCCTGGCGCCCCAGCCCCGACCGTGTGCGTGCGGGAATTCGGGTTGCCCGCGATTCGGCCGCCTGCGCTATGGTCCGGGCATGCGATACGCTCGTGCATGGGGCCGGACAGGCGCCTCACCTCTCAAGCCGGCCTGGCATTGCTGGGACTGGTCTCGCTGCGCACCCCGGCGTCTGCCGCGACGAAATGCCCGGCAGGCACCACACCGGTCACGGTCAAATCCCGGACCACCAAGCTGCAGCCGGCGGCGCGCACGCAGGCGCGCCGCCTCGCGCTGCCAGGCGCATCCCGGCCGGCCGTGCCCGGCACCGGCGGGAGTCTGGAGCACCCATGCCTTCAGCGAGAACATGTGGACCCAGGGTCGGCAGCGCCCGGCCGGGTCGGCTGCTCTACTCGGCCGGCGGCCGGACGGCCGGGCCTGCCGGGACGCGCCGTGCGCCCGCGCGTGCCGGAGGCGGTCGAACGCTGGCAATAATTCGGGCGACTGCCTGGTGCTCGGCGACAGCATCGTCGGCGTGGCCCAGGCGCGGCCGGTGCAGCGCCAGCGCCCGGTCGGGCATCACCCGGGGCACCCACAGCGCGGAGCTGCTGCGCCCCGCCCGCGCGCGCACCGTCGTCATCAGCCTCGGCGTGAACGACGACGCCGCGGCCGATACCCTGGCCAACCTGCGCACCGTGCGCGCCGCGATCGACGGCGGCGAGGTGATCTGGCTGCTTCCCGGCATCCGGGAGCGCGCGCGCCGCCATCCGCGCCGTTGCCCGCGAGTTCGGCGACCGCACGCTCGACACCGGCAGCGAGGCCGGGCGCGACCATCTGCACCCGACCAGCGCGGGCTACGAGGTGATCGCCAGCTGGACGCGCGGCGGGCGGCGCCCCCACTCCTGACGGCGCCCGGACCAGGGAACCTCGGCATCCCCGCGTGCACCGCCTGCAGCGCCGCCTCAATGCGCGGCAGCAGCCGGTCCACCGCCAGGTCGTAGCCGGCATTGGTCATGTGCACCCCGTCATCGGCGCGCAGCCGGCGGGTCTGGCCGTCGCTGCCCTTGCCGTAGGCGGCATAGGCACCGTTCTCCGCCAGCAGGTCCCACAGCGGCACGAACTGGGCGCCCTCCTGCGCGGCTCCCTCCTGATAGAGATGGTTCAGGAACTCCATGTCGGTGGCGAACTGCGCGTCGCGCACGATCGGGTGGCCCAGCCAGATCACCTGCACGTTCGCGGCGTGCAGGTTGTGGATCACGTCGCGCACCCGCCCGCCATAGGTGGCGCTGAAGCTGAGCGTGCGGGCCGCATCGGCCGGATTGCCCAGTCGCACGGGCGGGCGGTCGTTGGCGCCGAACATCACCACGGCCACGTCCGGCCGCTCGGTTGCGGCAATGCTGCGCACCGCCTGCGGCCAGTCGAAGGTGCTCAGCACCGCCAGGCCGGAGCTGATCCTGCTCTTGTCCAGCACGCGGAACCGGCGGTTGCCCTGCAGCCGGCGGACCAGCGCGCCGGCGATGCCGCCGGCCTGCGAATCGCCCAGCACGGCAATCCGGATGGCGGGAACCGCCTGTGCCGCGGCGCGGCGCGGCGCGGGCAGGCCGAGCAGGAGGGGAAGCAGGGCGAAGCGGCGGCGCGGCAGGGCGGCAAACGACGGTCGGAACACTGGGCAACCTGATTCCTGAGCAATTCCCGGCAGGTGCGGCGGTTGATATCGCGCCGGCCGCCGTGTAGGCAAGGCGCCGTCGCCCGCCGGATCCCCGGCCGCGCGCCTGCCCGCCCGTGCCCGGCGAAGGAGACGAGATCCGTTGCCGCTCCGCAGACCTTGCGACGGCCTCCCGATGCCGCGCCGGGCTCTCGCCGCCCTGCCGGTCCTGCTCGGCCTGCGCCTGGCCGGCTGCGCGCCGGCGCCCCCTGCCCGGCCCTTCCCCGACGACGAGGGGCGGATCGAGGCGTTCCTGCGCCGGCTCGCGGCACTCGAGGACGGGCGGCTGCGCGGCCCGGTGACCATCCTTCAGATCGGCGACAGCCACACCGAGACCGACGCGTTCAGCGGCCACATGCGCGCACTGCTCCAGGCCCGGTTCGGCGATGCCGGGCGCGGCCCCCTGCCCCCCGGCATGCCCACGCGCTGGCACCGCCCGCGGCAGGCCGCGGTCGCGGTCGCCGGGGCCTGGCAGATGGCCGGCACCGCGCCGGCGCCGCGCGGGCAGGTTCGGCATGAGCGGCGGCGTGCGCGCCGCCGCCGCGCCGGACGCGGCGATGAGCGCTCACCGCCACACCGGCCCCGACGGCTTCGACCTTGCCTCCGTCGAGCTGCTGTGCCAGCCCGGCGGCGCACGCTGGCCGCACAGATCGACGATGCCCCCGACCATCCCTGTCCACCGCCGGAGCTGCCGAGTCCGCCGCCTGGCACGAGCTGCCGGCCCGGCGGCAGCCGCAGCCTCACCCTGCGCGTCCGCGGCGACGGCGCGGTCAGCCTGCTGATGTGGGGCCTGCACCGCCGCGCGCCCGGCATCGTCTACGCCAATCTCGGCGTCGTCGGCGCCCGCATCGGGCTGCTCGACCGCTGGGACCCGGCTGTCGTCGCCACCGAGGCCGCCGCCCTGCGCCCGGCGCTGGCGCTGGTCGCTTCGGCACCAACGAGGGCTTCGATCCGGCCCTCGACGGCGCCGCCTATGCGGATGCCTTCGCCGGCCGCATGGCGCGGCTGCGCGCCGCCCTCCCCGATGCCGCCATCGCCGTGCTCGGCCCGCCCGACGGCAACCAGGCACCGCCCCGCCGCGCCCGCCGCCCGGCCGCCGCCTGCACCCCGGCGCCGCGGCCCGACGCATGGTTCGTCCCCCCGGGCCTCGCCGCCGTCCGCGACGCGCAGCTTCAGGTCGCGACCCGCAACGGGTGGCTGTTCTGGGACTGGGCGGCCGCGATGGGCGGGCCCTGCGCCATCGACCGCTGGGCGCGCGCCGACCCGCCGCTTGCCTGGCCCGACCACGTCCACCTGCGCGACGCCGGCTACGAGGCGTCGGCCGACGCGCTGTTCGGGGTGCTGATGCGCCTCTACGCCAGCTTTCGCGCCGGCCCGCCCGCCGCCTGACATGCTGTTCCCGACCGCGGATTTCGCGCTGTTCTTTCTCGCCGTCATGGCCGGCGCCACCGCGCTGGCCGGCCATCACCGCGCCGGCAAACTGTTCCTGGTCGCCGCCAGCTACCTGTTCTACGGCATGTGGAACTGGCGCTTCTGCTTCCTGCTGGCCGCCAGCTCGCTGCTGAGCCACGCCACCGGCCTTGCCATCGGCGCCACCGCCGGCCGCGCCCGGCGCCTCGCCGCCGGCATCGGCATCGCCTGCCACCTGCTGCTGCTGGGCACGTTCAAGTATCTCGACTTCACGGTCGAATCGCTGAACGCGCTGGCCCGCTGGCTCGGCGCGGGCACGGAGCTGCCGTTCACCGAGATCCTGCTGCCGGTGGGCATCTCCTTCTTCACCTTCCACGGCATCTCCTACATCGTCGACGTCTTTCGCGGCGACGTCGCGGTCTGCCGGCGCCTGGAGGACATGCTGCTCTATCTGTCCTTCTTCCCGCAGCTCGTCGCGGGGCCCATCGTCCGCGCCGCGCAGTTCCTGCCCCAGCTCGCCGCCCCGCCTCCCGGCCCGGTCGAGGTCGCGCCCGCGCTCGCGCTCATCCTGGGCGGGCTGTTCAAGAAGGTGGTGCTCGCCAACTACCTGGCCACGAAGCTGGTGGACCCGGTCTTCTTCGACCCCGGCGCCTTCGGCACGCCGGACCTGCTGCTCGCCGCCTACGGCTACGCGGTGCAGATCTACTGCGACTTCAGCGCCTACAGCGACATGGCGATCGGCCTGGCCGCGCTGCTCGGCTACCGCTTCCCGCGCAACTTCGACCAGCCCTATCGCGCCGGGCGGCTGCGCGACTTCTGGCGGCGCTGGCACATCAGCTCTCGTCCTGGCTGCGCGACTATCTCTACAAGCCGCTCCCGGCGGCAGCCGGGGCGGGCGCTGGCTGACGGCGCGCAACCTGATGCTGACCATGCTGCTGGGCGGCATCTGGCACGGCGCGGCGTGGAACTTCGTCGCCTGGGGCGCGCTGCACGGCGCCGGCCTGCTCGCCGAGCGCGCCCTGCTGCCGGTGATCGGACCGCAGCCGCACCGCCTGGGGCCGCCTGCTCTCGGTTGCGGTGGTGTTCCACTTCGTCTGCCTGGCCTGGGTGTTCTTCCGCGCCGGCTCGCTCGACCAGGCGCTGGTCTATCTCGCGGCGCTCGCCAGCTGGCGGCCCGTGACGCAGGCGACGCCGTTCAGCATGGCCCTGCTCGCGTTCGGCCTTGCGCTGCACGCCGCACCGCGCGATCTCGGCCCGCGCCTCGCCGCCGCACGGCGCTGGCCCGGCTGGGTGGTGGGCGCGGCCACCGGCATCGGCATCGCGGCGATCGACCATGGGGCCCGAAGGCGTGGCCCCCTTCATCTAATTCCGCTTCTGATGCGCCGCCGCTTCGCCGCCGCGCTCGGCATCCTGGCGCTCGCCACCGCGCTTGCCGCCACCTTCGGCTCGGCGCCGCTGCAGGCCTGGACCGAGGGCCACCGCGCCACCTTCGGCGAAGCGCCCGCGGTCCTGTCCGCGCGCTGGCACGCGCTGATGCACGGCCGGGCTGGACCGGCCGTGGCCGCGGCCCTGCGTGCGGGACTTCAGCGGGCGGCGGGTGACGCGCCCTGAGCCTCCCCTACAGATGCGCTCGGGCGCCAGCCGCCGGACCTGGGCGTTGGCCCCCGCCAGCCGGTCGCTGGAGACCATGATGCGGGCGCTGTAGCTGTCGCGGATCACCTCGGACAGGCTCAGCGCCGAGCCCTCGACGAAGCCGCGCAGCCCGGCCGCCGCCGCGCAGTCGGCGACGATCTCGCCCAGCAGCTCGGCGCAGGTGATCTTGAGCCCGTTGGCCCGCGCCCCGGCCCGCAACGCCGGCCCGTCCGCCTCGCCATCGAAGGCGATGCAGGCGTCGCGAATCAGCGCGTTCATCGCATACCGCCGGTCCGCCGCCGCCGCGACGCGCGCCGAGCCCGGCGCCGCCGCCTCGGCACGCGACAGCGCGGCACCGGCAAGGCCGCTCCAGACCGACGCCCAGAAGATGTGCGAGGCCGGGCTCATCGTGCGCGCGATCACGCCGAACGGCTCGGGCAGGATCGCCGTGGGCGCGAAACGGGCCTCGATCGTCACCGCGCGGTTCATGATCCCGCGCATGCCCATCATCTGGTTCTCGCGACTCGCGCGGAAGGCGAGCTGCGCGGCCTCGACCAGGATCAGCCGCTGCATCGGCCGCGGCCTGCCGTCATGCATGGCGGTCACCAGGATCGCGCCGGCGCGGTCGAGATAGGAGATGTTGGCGCATTCCTTCACCAGCATCAGCCCGTTCCCGGCCGGCTCGGTGGCGCAGCGGCTCTTCAATATGTCACCACCGACACCGACCTCCGAGGTGCCCGAGGCCACCAGCATCTGCCCGTCCGCCAGGCGGGACAGGAAATCGGCGAACACATCGCCGGTGCCGTGCCGCACCAGGCTGATCACCTGGGCGAAATGCATTGCGCAGATCAGCCCGGCCGAGCCGGACGCGGCGGAGATCGCCGCCACCAGCCGCGCCACCGCGGTCACCGGAAGGCCGTTGCCGCCGAGCGCGGCCGGCACCGGCGCGGCCAGCAGGCGGGCGTCGCACATTCGGTCCAGGATCGCGTCGGCCTTCGCGCGCTCCTGTTCCACGGTCGTGGCCGGCTGGTTGCAGGCGGCCACGATGCGGACGGCAGTGTCCAGCAGCTCGGCCTCGGTCCTTTGCGGCATCATGTCGGGCATGTGTGGCAGCCTCCTGGGTGATGGGGCGCCACACCGGCGGATCGGCCAGGCAACACCTGTCCGCCGCGCCGCTCACGGGTCCGCGAAGGTCCCCGCTGCGGCGACGTGCGCTCCCCTGTGCTGCAAGTCCGGTTTCCGCCTTGCCTGGCGCGCTCCGATTGCGAATTCCACGCAATCGCGAACGTAACCGCTTCGGGCAGCGTGTCACGTAACATTTCACGCGCTACGCACAAGTACTGAAGACGCGCCAGACCAGAGGAAATTCCCCGCCGTGCCGCCCCGAACGCAGAACGGCCGGCCGCCCCGATCGGGACGGCCGGCCGTTCACGCACGCATCCTGGCTGGACGGCCGGTCAAGCCGCCCGGCGAGCCTGCATCAGGCCGCCCGGCGAGCCTACATCAGGCCGCCCGGCGAGCCTGCATCACGCCGCCTTGGCCATCCCCCGCAGCACGTAGTGCAGGATGCCGCCATGGCGGTAGTAGCTGACCTCGTCCAGCGTATCGACGCGGCACAGCACCTTCACCGTGTCCACCGTGCCGCCGGGCCGGTGGATCACCAGGTCCAGGTCCATCCGCGGCGACAGCGCGTCGAGGCCGAGAATGTCCAGCATTTCGTCGCCGGTCAGCCCCAGCGACTTGCGGTCCATCCCGTCCTTGAAGGTCAGCGGCAGCACGCCCATGCCAACAAGGTTGGAGCGGTGGATGCGCTCGAAGCTCTCCACGATCACCGCCTTCACGCCCAGCAGCATGGTGCCCTTGGCCGCCCAGTCACGCGACGAGCCGGTGCCGTATTCCTTGCCGCCGATCACCACCAGCGGAATGCCCTGCTTCGCGTAGTCCATCGCCGCGGTGTAGATCGGCACCGTGGCGCCGCCGCCGATCCGGGTCATGCCGCCCTCCACGCCGGTCAGCATCTCGTTGCGGATACGGATGTTGGCGAAGGTGCCGCGCATCATGATCTCATGGTTGCCCCGGCGCGCGCCGTAGCTGTTGAAATCCTTCTGCAGCACCTGGTGCTCGCCAAGGTATTCGCCCGCCGGCGAGGTCTTGCGGATGTTGCCGGCCGGCGAGATGTGGTCGGTGGTGATGCTGTCGCCGAGCACGGCCAGAATCTTCGCGCCCCTGATGTCGCCGGTCGGCTTCGGCTCCATCGTGATGCCCTCGAAATAGGGCGGATTGCGCACGTAGGTCGATCCGCCATTCCAGCGATAGGTGTCGGTCCCGGCCTCCACGCTGATCGCCTGCCACTGCTTCGGGCCCTTGAACACCTCCCCATAGCGCTTCAGGAACTGCTCGCGCGTCAGGCTGCTGGCGACGATGTCGGCGATCTCCTTGTTGGTCGGCCAGATGTCGCGCAGATACACCGGCTTGCCGTCCTTGGAGGTGCCGAGCGGGACGGTGGTGATGTCCTCGGTGATCTTCCCCAGCAACGCGTAGGCCACCACCAGCGGCGGCGAGGCCAGGTAGTTGGCCCGCACGTTGGCGTGCACCCGGCCCTCGAAGTTGCGGTTGCCCGACAGCACCGAGACCGCGACCAGCTTGTTGTCCTCGATCGCGTCCGCGATCGCGTCCTCCAGCGGGCCGGAATTGCCGATGCAGGTGGTGCAGCCATAGCCGACGGTGTTGAAGCCGATCGCATCCAGGTCCTCGGTGAGGCCCGAGCGGTCGAGATACTCGGTCACCACCTGCGAACCCGGCGCCAGCGAGGTCTTCACCCACGGTTTCGGCGTCAGCCCGAAGGCCCGCGCCTTGCGCGCCACGAGGCCGGCGGCCACCAGGACATAGGGATTGGAGGTGTTGGTGCAGGAGGTGATGGCCGCGATCACCACGTCGCCATGGGTCAGCTCGAAATTCTTGCCCTCGACCTTGGCGACGGTGCCGAGATCGTTGGCGGCGACGCCGAGGCCCTTGGTCAGCTCGCCCTTGAACGCGCTCGCCGCATCCTTCAGCAGCACCCGGTCCTGCGGCCGCTTCGGCCCGGCCAGCGAGGGCTGGACGGTGCCCATGTCGAGTTCCAGCGTGTCGGTGAACACAGGAGTAGGCGTGGTGGCATCGGTCCACATGCCCTGCGCCTGGCAGTACTGCTTCACCAGCTCGATCCGCGCGGTGTCGCGGCCCGAGAGGTGCATGTAGTCGAGCGTGACCTGATCCACCGGGAAGAAGCCGCAGGTCGCACCGTATTCGGGGGCCATGTTGGCGATGGTGGCACGGTCGGCCAGCGCCATGTCGGCCAGGCCGGGGCCGAAGAACTCGACGAACTTGCCCACCACGCCCTTCTTGCGCAGCATCTGGGTGACGGTGAGCACGAGGTCGGTCGCGGTCGCCCCCTCGGGCAGCTTGCCGGTCAGCCTGAAGCCGATCACGTCGGGGATCAGCATGGCGATCGGCTGGCCCAACATCGCCGCCTCCGCCTCGATGCCGCCCACGCCCCAGCCCAGCACGCCCATGCCGTTGACCATCGTGGTGTGGCTGTCGGTGCCGTACAGCGTGTCGGGATAGGCATAGGTGGTGCCGTCCACGTCGGCGGTCCACACCGCCTGGGCCAGGTATTCCAGGTTCACCTGGTGGCAGATGCCGGTGCCCGGCGGCACCACGCGGAAATTGTCGAACGCGGTCTGGCCCCAGCGCAGGAAGGTGTAGCGCTCGCCGTTGCGCTCGAACTCCACGTCCACGTTCTTCTGCTCGCTGTCGGCGGTGGCCGAGAAGTCCACCATCACCGAATGGTCGATCACCAGGTCCACCGGCACCAGCGGGTTCACCTTCTGCGGCGACCCGCCCAGCTTCAGGATGCCGTCGCGCATCGCGGCGAGATCGACCACCGCCGGCACCCCGGTGAAGTCCTGCATCAGGATGCGCGCCGGCTTGAACGGCACCTCCTGGGTGGAGGACGCCTTGGCCAGCCACCCGGCAATCGCCCTGGCGTCGTCCACCGAGTAGGACCGGCCGTCCTCGAAGCGCAGCACGTTCTCCAGCAGCACCTTCAGGCTGACCGGCAGGCGCGCGATGTCGCCGATGCTCTTGGCCGCCTCGGCCAGCGAGAAATAGGTGTAGTTCTTGCCCTGCACGCTGAGCGTGCGGCGCGTCTTGAGGGTGTCCTGCCCGACCGACTTCATAAGTAAGGGTGCCTCCGTATTGGCGCCCCGCGCGGGATGCCCCCGGCGGCGGCAGGGATGTCTATGAATGGTGCGCGGCTTAAACCATAGATGATCCGCCCCGGCAAACCCGCCCGGGCGCCATGGCGGAGGACCGATTTGCTGGAGGCGCAGGGCCTGGCTGCCTTCCGCGGCGAGCGGCTGGTGTTCGAGCGGATCGGCTTCCGCCTTGCGCCCGGCGGCGCGCTGCTGCTGACCGGCCCCAACGGCTCCGGCAAGTCCACCCTGCTGCGCCTGCTCGCCGGCCTCGTCCGTCCCGCCGCCGGCACGCTGCTCTGGGACGGCGCCGACGCGCTGGCCGACCCCGAAGCCCATGCCGGTCGAGTCGCCTATGTCGGCCACCAGGACGCGGTGAAGCCCGGCCTGACCGTGGCCGAGAACCTCGCCTTCTGGGGCAGCCGCGGCGCGGTGCTGACGTCGCTCGACGCCTATGGCCTGCGCCCGCTCGCCGACCTGCCCGCGCGCATGCTTTCCGCCGGCCAGCGCCGCCGCCTCGCGCTCACCCGGCTCGAGCTCACCTGGGCGCCGGTCTGGCTGCTCGACGAGCCGACGCTGGGCCTCGATTCGGCGTCGGTGGCCGCGTTCGGCGAGCGGCTGGAAGCCCATCGCATCGGCCAGGGCTGCATCGTCGCCGCGACCCATCTGCCGCTGCCGCTGCCGGGCGCGGCGGAGCTGTCGCTCGCATGAGGCGCCTGGTCGCCCGCGAGCTGCGCCTCTCGCTGCGCCATGGCGGCGACACCGTGGCCGCGCTGCTGTTCTTCGTCCTGGTGGTCGCACTGTTCCCGCTCGCCATCGGCCCGGCGCCGGAAACCCTGTCCCGCCTCGCCCCGGGCATCCTCTGGGTCGCCGCCCTGCTCGCCGCCCTGTTGCCGCTCGACCGCCTGTTCGGCGCCGAGCTGGAAGACGGCTCGCTCGACCTGCTGCTGCTGTCCGGCCTGCATCCGGCCGCGCTCGCCGCCGGCAAGG
>JBGAIK010000180.1:0-9906 GCA_044225615.1 Acetobacteraceae bacterium
GTGCCAGGCGGCCGCGGCCCCCATCGCGCCGAGGCCGACGATGGCGAACTCGGCCATGCCGCTACGCCTTGGCGGCAATCGCCTGCGGCCCGGCCGCCCCGCGCGTGACCACCACGTGGCGGTCGTGATGGGCGGCCACCGCGGGGCGGTGGGCGATGGAGACCATGGCGGCATCGGGCAGCTGCGCCTTCAGCAGCTCGTACAGGGCTGCCTCCGCCGCCGGGTCCAGGCTCGCCGTCGCCTCGTCGAGGAACAGCCAGTCGGGCCGCACCAGCAGCGCGCGGGCGACGGCGAGGCGCTGCTGCTCGCCGCCCGACAGGCGCTGGGCCCAGGCGTCCTCGTCGTCGAGCCGGCCGGCGAGATGGCCGAGCCCGACCGCGTCCAGCGCCGCGCGCACGGCGGCGTCGGGGTGCGCGCCGGGCGCGTCGGGATAGGTGACGGCGTGGCGCAGGGTGCCGAGCGGGATGTAGGGGCGCTGCGGCAGGAACAGCGCGCGGCCGGGCCCGCGCGTCGCGGTGCCGGCGCCGAACGGCCAGATGCCGGCGAGCGCGCGGAACAGGGTGGACTTGCCGGAGCCCGAGGCGCCGGTCACCACCACGCTTTCGCCCGGGGCGACGCGCAGCGCCGCGTCGGTGACCAGCGCCTCGCCGCTGGGCAGCGCCAGCGTCGCGTGGGCGAGCCCGTAGGCGTCGCCGTCCTGCGCCGCGATGCCGGGCTTCGCCGCCCGCGCCGCCGCGATCGCGCGGTCGAAGGTGGCCAGGCGCTCCGTGGTCGCGCGCCAGGAGGCGAGGCTGGCGTAGGAGTTGACGAACCAGCTCATCGCGCTCTGCACCTGGCCGAAGGCGTCGGCGGTCTGCGTCAGGTCGCCCAGCGTCAGCGTGCCGAAGAAGAAGCGCGGCGCGACCACGGCGTAGGGGAAGATCACCGCCACCTGCCCGTAGCCGGCGACCAGCGCGTTCAGCAGCTTGGTCTGGCGCATGATCTGCCACCAGTTCTCGATCAGCGCGGCGAAGCGGGCGGACAGGCCGCGATGCTCCTCCGCCTCGCCGCCATGCAGCGCGATGCCCTCGACGTTCTCGCGGATGCGCACCAGGGCGAAGCGGAAATCGGCCTCCACCCGCTGCTGGCGGAAGTTCAGCACCACCAGCTTGCGGCCGACCAGATGGGTGAGCCAGGTGCCCGCCGCCGCATAGACCAGCGCCACCCACACGAGGTAGCCGGGAATGCTGAGGCCCAGCACGTCGAGCGGTCCCGACAGGCCCCACAGGATGGTGAGGAAGGAGAACAGCGTGACCACGTTCGACAGCAGGTCGAGCGCCAGCTGCAGCACGCCCTGCTCGCCCCTGATGCTGTCGCCGATGAAGGCGCGCATGTCCTCGGCGATGCGCTGGTCGGGGTTGTCGGTGCCGATGCCGTTGCCGACCGCCTCCAGCCCGATCCGGTAGTAGACGCGGTCGGACAGCCAGTCGGCCAGGAACCGCTCCGTCATCCAGCGGCGCCAGCGGATCTGCAGCCACTGGTTGAGGTAGGCGCGGTAGACGGCGACCAGGATGTAGACCGCGGCGATGACGCAGAAGCCGGGCAAGAAGCCGCTTTTCTCGTCGCTGCGGTAGAACAGCAGCAGGTGGATGAAGCCGTTCCAGTCCTTGTCCTGGAGCGTGTTGTAGAAGGCGCGGTTCCAGAAGTTCAGGATCACCGTCATGCCGACCAGGGACAGGTTGAGCGCCACGATCACCGCCAGCAGCAGGCGGGCGGACCACTTCTCCTCGGAGCGGAAATAGGGCAGCGCCAGCCGCCACGCGTCGCGCAGGAAGGGGCCGATGCCGCGCATGCGGGTGCTCCGGGTTCAGGTGGGGGTTGGCGCGCGCAGGCGGATCACGCCGCGAACGTCTTCGGGCGGCACGGGCCGGCCCTTGCGGAGGATCTCGATCCGGCCCTCGGCCGCCAGCCGGATTGCGGCGCGGCGCACGGCGGAGAGCTTGCCGTGCCAGGCCGCCTCGTCGACCGCGCGGGCGACGTCCTCGGGCGAGACCGACCGGCCCGGCCCGCAGGCGGCGGTCAGGCGCAGGATCGCCGCCTCGACGGTGTTGCCTTCGCTCATGCGCGTCTATGTGCACCGTGCCGGCGCCGATGCAAGTTACGGGCGGGTAGCCTTGCCGCCCCAGACCGGCGGATCGACGGCGCCGACCTGCCCGGTGATCCGGCCATACGCCTCCGGCCGGCGGTGCTTCTCGAAGGCGAAGATGGTGGTGCGGCCCAGCTCGCAGCGGTCGAGGTCGCAGTCGGCCACGATCACCTCGTCGTCCCAGCTGGTGGCCTGGGCGAGGATCTCGCCCTGCGGGTTGACGATGATCGAATGGCCGAACAGCTCGCAGCCGTCCTCGATGCCGGCCTTGGCCACCGCGACCGCGAAGCAGGCGTTCTGGTAGCAGCCGGCCTGCACCGAGAGATGCGAGTGGAACACGCGCAGGTGCGGCGCCTCGAACCCGGCGGCGGCCTGGTTCAGGCTGGGCGTGTTGTAGCCCAGCATCACCAGCTCCGCCTTCTGCAGGCCGAGCACGCGCCAGGCTTCCGGCCAGCGGCGGTCGTTGCAGATCATCATGCCCATGTTGACGCCGGGCAGGCCGCCCATCGGGGCCCGGATCACCGGGAAGCCGAGGTCGCCGACCTCGAAATAGCGCTTCTCCAGATGCTGCACGGCGCGCCTGGGGTCGAACGCGGCATGCCCGGGCAGATGCACCTTGCGGTATTTCAGCAGCAGGTCGCCGTCCGGGCTGACCAGGATCGCGGTGTTGAAATGGCGTCCCTCGGGCGTCAGCTCGGCATAGCCGAGATGGAAGCCCATGCGCAGCCGCCGCGCCGCGTCGAACAGCGGCGCGGTGGCGTTGGACGGCATGGCGGTCTCGAACCATTCGTCCGCGTTGTCCACGTAGTGGCGCGGGAAGAAGGTGGTCAGCGCGAGTTCCGGGAACACCACGAGCCGGGCGCCGCGGCGATGCGCGGCTTCCATCAGCGCGACCATGCGCGCCACCGCGACATCACGCCCCTCGGCGCGCTGGATCGGCCCGAGCTGGGCGGCGGCGACGGTCAGTAGCCTCGGCATGTGTGATCCTGCAGTTCCTCGGCATGGGCCCGCGCGCCTTCGGTCGCCAGCAGCAGGAAGCCCGGCCCGCCATCCGGCATGGTGGCGCCCACCACTGCGAGCGACCAGTGCCCGATCGGCCCGCCGACATGCTCGGCCAGCATCCGGTACGGATTGCCGGTCACCGCCTCGCCGGCGAGGCGCCGGCCGATATAGCCGTTGCCCATCAGCCGTGCCGGCACCGGCCCCCAGGACTCGCCGAGGGTGATGCCCCTGAGCGTGGCGCGCACGCTCTCGTCCAGGCAGTCCACATGGACGTGCAGCTGGTTCTGGGTGCGCGCGCTGACGGCATTGACCGTGAGGCTCACCCCGTCGCGGGGCAGCGGGCGGCCCAGCTTCGCCTCCACTAGCGCGCGGGCTTCCCAGCCAACCGCCAGGCTGCTGGCATCGTCCAGCACCGCCGGGTCCTCGATGCCGGTGACGCGCACGGTCGGGATGGCGAGATACTGGGCGACGCCGACCAGGTCCTTGAGCAGCGCGACACGGCGGGCGAGGTCCACGGCGGCGCAGGGGCGCGGCGGCTGGCCGGCAAGCTGGGCGGGGACGCACTTGCCGTCGACCAGCTTCCAGAGCACGTCGGGGTCGGCGGCGGAGGCGGGAGAAGTAAACAAGAGCAAGGCAAGGATGTTCTTTTTTGAAAAAAAGAACCAAAAAACTTTTGTCCGTTTGGAGGGAGCGCACCCGCGTGCCGCCGCTCCCAACAGATGCGTCTTCACTTCGGTGCCTCCGCCCCGACCTGCCCGGTGATCGGGCCATACCAGTGCGGCCGGCGATGCTGTGCGAAGTTGAACATCTTCTCCTTGCCCTGCGCGCAGGCATCGAGGTCGCAATCGGCGACGATCACCTCGTCGGCCAGCGTCGCCGCCTCCGCCACCACCACGCCGTTGGGGTCCACGATCAGCGAGCCGCCGATCAGGCCGCTGCCGTCCTCGTCGCCCGCCTTGGCCACCGCCACCGCCCAGGTCGCGTTCATGTAGGCGTTGGACTGGGCTGCGAGGCGGGAGTGGAAGGTGCGCAGGCCGGCATCCTCGCTGGTGCCGCCGTTGGGGTCGTAGGCGGCGGAGTTGTAGCCGAGGCACACCAGCTCCGCCCCGCGCAGGGCCAGCACGCGCCAGGATTCCGGCCAGCGGCGGTCGTTGCAGATCATCATGCCGAGCACGCCGGCGCCGAGCGACGGCGGCGCGCGGAAGGTGGGGAAGCCGAGGTCGCCATAGGCGAAGTAGCGCTTTTCCAGCTGCTGGAAGCGGGCGCCAGGGCGCGGCTCCACGCTGCCGGGCAGGTGCACCTTGCGGTACTTGCCGATCAGGCCGCCGTCGGGGCCGACCAGGATGGCGGTGTTGAAGCGCGTGCCCTCGGGCGTGAGCTCCGCGTAGCCGACATAGAAGCCGACGCCGAGTTCGCGGGCGCGGTCGAACAGCTGCTGGGTCTGCGGGCCGGGCATGGCGCGCTCGAAATTCGCGTCCAGCTCCTGCGTGCTTTCATACAGCCAGCGGGGGAAGAAGGTGGTGAAGGCGAGCTCGGGGAACACCACCAGCTGCGCGCCCTGGGCCGCCGCGCGCTCCAGCAGCGCGATCAGCCGGTCGAGCGTGTGGCGGCGGCTGTCGGCGCGCTGGGTGGGGCCCATCTGCGCCCCGGCGACGCGGACGATCCGGGGCATCAATGCGCCTGCCGCCTGACGAACAGCCCGGTGCCGGGCGTGGCGAGCACGCTGGTGCCGTCCCAGATCGGCTGCCCGCGCAGCACGGTCGCGGCGACGCGGCCGCGCATGCGCCGGCCGTGATAGGGCGACCAGCGCAGCTCGGGCCGGTCCTGGATGGTTGCCTCGTCGAACGCATAGTCGGCGCGCTCCATGATCGCGAGGTCGGCATCGCTGCCGAGGCGGATGGCGCCCTTCTTCGGCCACAGCCCGTGCATCCGCGCGGTGCGCTCGGCGCAGTAGGTCGCCATCAGGGTCAGCGGCAGCGCGCGTTCGTCGAGCAGCGTGAACATCAGCGGCGCGAAGCTCTGCATGCCGGTGAGGCCCGCGCCGTTGGCGAAGATGTCGGGCGAGCCCTTGCGGTCCGCCGGCCAGGGCGCGTGGTCGGTGGACACGTACTGGACCTTGCCGGCCACCAGCCGGTCCCACATGCGCTCCACCTCGTCCGCGGTGCGGAAGGGCGGGTTGCACTTGCCGCGACCGCCGAGGCGGACGATGTCGTCCTCGGTCATGCACAGATACTGGATGCAGGCCTCGCCGGTGGCCTGGCCGCCCATGGCGCGGAACGCCTCGGCGATGTCGAAGCCGCGGGCGAGCGAGGAATGGGCGATGTGGACATGCGCGCCGGTCTCGAGCCCGATCTCGAAGATCTCCAGGTCGGCCATGGTCTCGGCGAGCGGCGGGCGGGTGCGGCAGTGCCAGATGGCGCCGGTGTTGCCGGCCGCCCTGGCCTCGGCGGTCAGCCGCTCCACCAGCTCCTGGTCCTCGTTGTGCACGGCGACCGGCAGGCCGGTCTTGGCGATCTCGCGGAAGGCCGCGACCATCGTCGGGTGGTCGATGCGCGGGAAGCGGACGGCATCGTATTCGTAGGTGGACAGCTTGAAGGCGGAAACGCCGGCGGCGGCCAGGCCGGCGATGGCGTCCACACCCCCGGTCTTCCTGATCGTGCCGTAGAGCGCCATGTCGACATGGGCGAGGCGGCCGAGCACGGCGATCTTGTCGGCCAGCACCTCCGCCGAGGTCACCGCCTGCGGCACGTCGTAGGGCATGTCCACGCAGGTGGTCACGCCGCCGGCCGCGGCGCTGCGCGTCGCGCCCTCGATGCCGGGCCAGCCGATGGCGGAGGCGGTGTGCATGTGCCCGTCCACCAGGCCGGGCAGGATGAAGCGGCCGGTGTGGTCGTGGGTTTCCCGGGCCGGCGGCGGCGCGCCCTGGCCGATTGCGGCGATGGTCTCGCCGCGGACCGCGACATAGCCGCCTTTGACGATCTCCGCCGACGTCACCACGTCGCCGATGAACACGCGATCGAACGGTTCCGCCACCTTGCCCTCACCCAATCGCCCCATCGCGCTTGCCGCGGCCCGGCCGCGCTCCTAGGAAGGCGCATTCCAACGCTAGACGGCAACCGGGGCCGCGCCAATCCCAACCCCCCGGAGCCCGGAGGAGAGCGCATGAGGCTGCACGAGGTGAAGGTCTACCCGTCCAAGGTCCATCTGCCGCGCGAGGACCAGCTTGCCTGGAAGATCGCCGGCGTGGCCGCCGACAAGGTGGCGGTGCCGAAGGACACGGTGGAGATGATCATCAACCGGATCATCGACAACGCCTCGGTCGCCATCGCCGCCATCAACCGCCGCCCCGTGGTGTCCGCCCGCGACATGGCTTTGGGACATATGCGCAAGGGGGCGGCCACCGTGTTCGGCGTGCCGGCCGGCAAGACGGTGAGCCCCGAATGGGCCGCCTGGGCCAACGGCACCGCGGTGCGCGAGCTCGACATGCACGACACCTTCCTGGCCGCCGACTACTCGCATCCGGGCGACAACATCCCGCCGATCCTGGCGGTGGCGCAGATGCTGGAGAAATCGGGCCGGGACCTGATCCGCGGCCTGGCCACCGGTTACGAGATCCATATCGACCTGGTGCGCGCGATCTGCCTGCACGAGCACAAGATCGACCACATCGCCCATCTCTGCCCCGCCCAGGCCGCCGGCATCGGCACGCTGCTGGGGCTGAAGCAGGACGTGATCTTCCAGGCGGTGCAGCAGGCGGTGCACACGAGCTTCACCACGCGGCAGTCGCGCAAGGGCGAGATTTCGAGCTGGAAGGCCTATGCGCCGGCGCATGCGGGCAAGCTCGCCGTCGAGGCGGTGGACCGGGTGATGCGCGGCGAGGGCGCGCCGAGCCCGATCTACGAAGGCGAGGACAGCGTGATCGCCTGGATGCTGTCGGGGCGCACCGCGCGCGACAAGGGCGTGGAGATGACCCCCTACCAGGTGCCGCTGCCGGAAGCCGGCGAGGCCAAGCGCGCCATCCTCGACAGCTACACCAAGGAGCACAGCGCCGAATACCAGAGCCAGGCGCTGATCGACCTGGCGTTCAGGATGCGCGAGCGCATCGCCGACACGTCGCAGATCGCCAGGATCGTGCTGCACACCTCGCACCACACGCATTACGTGATCGGCACCGGCGCCAACGACCCGCAGAAGATGGACCCGAAGGCGAGCCGCGAGACACTCGACCATTCGATCATGTACATCTTCACCGTGGCGCTGCAGGACGGCATTTGGCACCACGTGGACAGCTATGCGCCGAAGCGGGCCGGGCGCAAGGACACGGTCGAGCTTTGGCACAAGATGGAGACGCGCGAGGACGCCGAGTGGACGCGGCGCTACCATTCGCGCGATCCGAACGAGCTGGCCTTCGGCGGCCGCGTCGAGATCACCATGAAGGACGGCAGCGTGCTGACCGACGAGCTCGCGGTGGCCAACGCGCATCCGCACGGCGCCAAGCCCTTCGCGCGGGCGGACTACATCAACAAGTTCCGCATCCTGACCGACGGGATCATCACGCCGCGCGAGAGCAACCGTTTCCTGGAGGCGGTGCAGGACCTGCCGAAGCTGCCGGCGGGCGAGCTCTACCGCCTGAACGTCGCCATCCCCAGCGCCGATCTCGTCAAAGGCAAGCCCGGCATCTTCTGACGTCCACTTCTCCCCCTCCCCTTGAGGGAGGGGGCCGGGGGGAGGGGTGGCCTCCGCACCGCCCCCCGCCCACACGCAAGAGGAAACCCCCAATGTCCGAAACCGCCACGCCCAACTTCAAGCCGAAGAAATCCGTCGCCCTGTCCGGCGTCACCGCCGGCAACACCGCGCTGTGCACCGTCGGCCGCAGCGGCAACGACCTGCACTATCGCGGCTACGACATCCTCGACGTTGCCGATGTCTGCGAGTTCGAGGAGATCGCGCATCTGCTGGTGCACGGCGCGCTGCCGAACAAGGCGCAGCTGGCCGCCTACAAGGGCAAGCTGAAGGCGCTGCGCGGCCTGCCGGCGGTGGTGCGCAGCGTGCTGGAGCAGATCCCGGCCGCCGCGCATCCGATGGACGTGATGCGCACCGGCGTCTCCGCGCTGGGCACCGTGCTGCCGGAGAAGGAGGACCACAACGCGCCGGGCGCGCGCGACATCGCCGACCGGCTGATGGCCTCGCTCGGCTCGATGCTGCTGTATTGGCACCACTGGAGCCAGAACGGCCGGCGCATCGAGGTGGAGACCGACGACGACAGCATCGCCGCCCATTTCCTGCACCTGCTGCACGGCAGGGCGCCGGGCGCGTCGTGGGAGCGGGCGATGCAGACTTCGCTGATCCTGTATGCGGAACATGAGTTCAACGCCTCCACCTTCGCCTGCCGCGTGGTGGCGGGGACGGGCAGCGACATGTACTCGTCGATCACCGGCGGCATCGGCGCGCTGCGCGGGCCGAAGCATGGCGGTGCCAACGAGGTCTCCTTCGAGATCCAGAAGCGCTACGACAGCGTCGATGAGGCGGAGGCCGACATCCGCGCGCGGGTGGCGGCGAGGGAGGTGGTGATCGGCTTCGGCCATCCGGTCTACACCATCGCCGATCCGCGCAACGAGGTGATCAAGGAGGTGGCGCGGCGGCTTTCGAAAGAGCAAGGCGACATGCGGATGTTCGACATCGCCGCGCGAATCGAGGCGGTGATGATGGAGACCAAGCGGATGTTCGCCAATCTCGACTGGTTCAGCGCGGTCTCGTATCACATGATGGGCGTGCCCACCGCGATGTTCACGCCGCTGTTCGTCATTTCGCGCACGTCGGGCTGGTCGGCGCACGTGATCGAGCAGCGCCAGGACGGAAAGATCATTCGCCCGACTGCAAACTATACCGGCCCCGAAAATCTCGCCTTCGTTCCGATCGCCGCCCGCGGCTGATCCGCAACGAGAATTGTTGCGTAACGGATGCCCTGCGGCCGGCGGCCGCGGGGCATTCTTTTTTTCACTGATACGTTCCCCGCCGCAGCTTTTCGTTGACATGCGCGTGCGAGACGGAAGATAGCGTTGAGAGCATGCACTTGTTCGATTCGCTCGGTGTCGCACGCGACCGGCATTCGCAGTCGACGAAGGCATGTGCAGGGAATGGCCGGACAACGGGCCGCAGGCGAGCCGGGCAAGGCGCCATCCGTGACGCTGCCGGAACGCAGGCGGGTGCCGCGCCGCCACTTCCGGGCATGCGACGCTTCTGCGCTGACGTTTCTGCGCTGCGGATCCGGCCTTCTCGCCCCATGCGACCGGAATTGGGCGACCGGAATTGGGCGATCGGAAAACGGGCGTTTCCTGACACGGCCACAAGGAGTTCCCAGCACCATGGACGAAGACAAGCTTCACACCCGGGCCCAGCCGCTCGCGGTCCGCGCCGCCACCAAGACCGCTGCCAAGCCGGCCGCCGCCGCCAAGCCCGCGACCAAGAAGGCAGCGGCGCCGAAGGCCGCCAAGGCCGATGCGGCGCCCAAGGCCGCCGCCGCGAAGCCGGCTGCCGCGAAGCCGGCCGCCGCGAAGAAGGCGGCGGCGCCGAAGAAGGCCGCCGCGCCGAAGGCCGCTTCCGCCGCGAAGCCCGCCGCCGCGAAGCCCGCCGCCGCGAAGAAGGCCGCCGCGCCGAAGAAGGCGGCTGCCCCGAAGGCCGCTGCCGCCGCGAAGCCGGCTGCCGCGAAGAAGGCCGCCGCACCGAAGAAGGCGGCCGCACCGAAGGCCGCCGCAGCCGCGAAGCCGGCCGCCGCCAAG
>JBGAIK010000181.1:0-9752 GCA_044225615.1 Acetobacteraceae bacterium
GAGAAGATCAGCTTCGCCGACTGGTGGCAGATCATGCTGACCGGCGGCAAGCCGGGGGAGGCGGGCTGTTTCGTGCATCCGGTCTGCGACACCGCGGTGATGGCCGGCAACGGCACGATCGGGCTCGAGATCGCCGAGGACCTCCCCGATGTGGATGCCGTTGTCGTGCCGTTCGGTGGCGGGGGGCTGATCGCCGGCATCGGTGCCGCGCTGCGGGCGCTGCGGCCGGGCGTGCGCGTGCTGGCCTGCGAGGTGGAAGGGGCGGCGCCGCTCGCCGCGTCGCTGGATGCCGGCGCGCCGGTGTCGATCGCGTTCCGCCGCAGCTTCGTGGACGGCATCGGCAGCGGCGGGGTGTTGCCGGCGATGTGGCCGGTGCTGCAGCCGCTGGTGGACGGGTCGGTGGTGGTGCCGGTGGCGGAGGTGGAGGCGGCGCTGCGGCTGATGGTCAACCGGCTGCACCTGATCGCCGAGGGCGCGGGTGCGACGGCGCTGGCGGCGGCGCGGCGGGCGGACCTTGCCGGCAAGCGCATCGTCTGCGTGGTCTCGGGCTCCGGCATCAACTTCGCCGAGGTGGCGCGCATCATGGCCGGCTGATCCGGCCTTGCCATGGCGCGGGCGCCGTGGCTTGTTTCGGCCCGCGATGATGACCCACCGGCAGTTGCGTGATTGGCCCGGCCGGGCGGTGGCGCTGCTGGCGCTGCTTGCCCTGGCGCTGCGCCTGTCCGCGGCGATGGCCATGCCGGCCCCGGTGCCGGCGGGGGCAACGCTGGACGTGCTGCTGGGCATCCCGATCTGTCATGCCGGCGGGGAAACCGACCCGCCGGACGGCCAGCCCGCGGGGCCGGCGCATGACTGCACGCTGTGCCCGGCCTGCTTCATGCCGCTGCCCGGCCTTGCCGACGCACCGGCGTTCGCCCCCGCGCCGTCGCCGCTGTCGGCGCCGCGCTTCGTCCTGCCCGCCGCCGGCGCCGGCCCGCCGGCCCATCCCTTCGCCTCCCCCCGCACGCGCGCCCCGCCGACTCCGGCCTGATCCCGCCTTCCCCCGATCAGACCCCATGCCGGAGCCATGCCCATGTCCCGCCCGTCCGCGCGGCTTTCACGCCGCACCGCACTTGCCTTGCCCGCCCTTGCCCTGTTGCCGCGCGTCGCGCGCGGCGCGGTGCCGCCGATCACCGACGCCATCGGCCGCAGCGTCACCCTGAAATCCCTGCCCGAGCGCATCGTGCTCGGCTTCAACTTCGAGGAGTTCACCGCCGTCGCCGGCCCCGCGGGCTGGGAACGGGTGGTGGGCATGTGCAAGGGGCTGTGGGAAGGCTGGCGCCCGTCCACCTTCCGCCGCTTCGCGGTGCCGATCCCCGGGCTGGCCGCCATGCCCGACGTGGGCAACACCGAGGACGGCAATTTCAGCCTGGAGAAGCTGCTGGCCCTGAAGCCGGACCTGCTGATCCTGGCGCAATGGTCCCATGCCGCGCTGGGCGACACGGTGGGCCGCATCGAGGCGCTGGGCATCCCGGTGCTGGTGATCGACTACAACGCGCAGATGCCGGAGCGGCATGTGGCGAGCACCGTCGCGCTCGGCATCGCCACCGGGAACGAGGCGCGCGCCCGGGCGATCGCGGCGGCGTATATGGAAAAGCTCGGCGACATCCGCCGCCGCGCCGCGGCGGCGGGACGCAAGCGGCGCGCCTATGTGGAGCTCGGCCAGGGCGGCGCCGACGCGGTGGGCAACACCTACTGGAAATCCATGTGGGGCCGCATGCTCGACCTGGTCGGCGCCGAGAACATTGCCGCCGGGCGGTTGGCCGGTGCCGGCAACTGGGGGCCGCTGAGCCCGGAATACGTGCTCGCCGCCGACCCCGAGGCGGTGTTCATCGCCGGGTCCTCCTGGGTGAACCGCCCGGCCGCGGTGGTCACCGGCTACGATGCCGACGTCGCCATCACCCGCGCCCGGCTCGCGCCCTATGCGAAGCGCCAGGGCTGGGGCGGGCTCGCCGCCATTCGTAGCGGCGAGTTGCACGCCATCGAGCACGGGCTGTCGCGCGCGCTCTACGACTACACGGCGATGTACTATCTCGCCCGCGCCCTCTACCCTGCCGAGTTCGCCGATATCGATCCGGTGGCGGAGCTGCGGCAGTACCACGAGCGCTATCTGCCGGTGCGGTTCGAGGGGACCTGGATGGCGCGGCTGACGCCGGCCACGGCGTGAGCGCCGTCATTGCCTGGCGCGCGGACAACGCGCGCCGGGCCGGCGTGACCGGGCTGGCGGCGGCGGCGGCGGCGGCCTGCTTCGCCGCCGACCTCGCCACCGGCCCGGCCATGCTGCCGATCGCCGCGGTGCTGCGCGCGCTCGCCGGCGGCGGCAACGATCCGATGCTGGCCGCCATCGTGCTGCAGCTCCGCCTGCCGATCGGGCTGATGGCGCTGCTGGTCGGGGCCGCGCTCGGCCTGTCGGGGGCAGTGATGCAGACCATCCTGAACAACCCGCTCGCCAGCTCCTACACGCTCGGCATCTCGGCCGGCGCCGGGTTCGGGGCGGCGCTGGTGATCGTCGCCGGCGGCGCGCTGCCGGTGGCCGAGATGTGGTCGGTGCCGCTCGGCGCCTTCGCCTTTGCCGGCGTGGCCTGCGCGATGGTGGCCGGCGTCGGCCGGCTGCGCGGGGCCACGCCGGAACTGCTGGTGCTGGCCGGCATCGCCTGCCTGTTCCTGTTCCAGGCGCTGCTGTCGCTGCTGCAGTTCCTCGCCTCGCCCGAGGCCTTGCAGACCATCGTCTTCTGGCTGTTCGGCAGCCTGCTGCGCGCCACGCTGGCCAAGGTCGCGGTGGTGGGCGCGGTGCTGGCCGTGGTGCTGCCGGTGCTGCTGCGCGACGCCTGGCGCCTGACCGCGCTGCAACTGGGCGACGACCGGGCGCGCGGGCTGGGCGTGGCGGTGGACCGGCTGCGGCTGCGCGCCTTCGTCGCGGTGTCGCTGCTGACCGGGGCGGCGGTGGCCTTCGTCGGCACGATCGGCTTCGTCGGGCTGGTGGCGCCGCATGTGGCGCGGATGCTGGTGGGGGAGGACCAGCGGCACCTGCTGCCGGCCTCGGCGGTGCTGGGGGCGCTGCTGCTGTCGGCCGCGTCGGTGGCCAGCAAGCTGATCCTGCCCGGGACGGTGTTCCCGATCGGCATCGTGACCGCGCTGATCGGGGTGCCGTTCTTCGCCTGGCTGGTGCTCGCGGCGGGGCGGCGATGAGGCTGGAGCTCGATGCGGTCACGGTGCGCTACGGCGCGCGCGTCGCGGTGGATGGCGTGAGCCTGGCGGCGGCGCCGGGGGAGATGCTGGCGATCCTCGGCGCCAACGGCTCCGGCAAGTCCTCGCTGCTGCGGGCGCTGGCCGGGCTGCTGCGCCATGGCGGCCGCGTCGGCTGGGACGGGCGAAGGGCGGCGCCGGACGGCGCGGTGGGCTACATGCCGCAGGACAATGCCGCCCGCGCGGCGCTGACCGTCTTCGAGGTGGTGCTGCTCGGGCGCATGCGCTCGCTCGCGCTGCGCGTGGCGCCGGACGACCTTGCCGCCGCCGAGGCGGCGCTGGCCGAGCTCGGCATCGCCGGCCTCGCCCCGCGGCGGATCGGCGAGCTCTCCGGCGGCCAGCGCCAGCTCGTCTTCCTCGCGCAGGTGCTGGCCGGCGGGCCGCGGGTGCTGCTGCTCGACGAGCCGACCAGCGCGCTCGACATCGCCCATCAGCTCCAGGTGCTCACCCTGCTGCGCCAGGCCACCCACCGCCGCGGCCTGACCACCATCGCCGTGCTGCACGACCTGAACGCCGCCGCCCGCTTCGCCGACCGGGTGGCGCTGCTGCATGGCGGGCGGCTCGCCGCCAGCGGCACGCCCGAGGCGGTGCTGACCGAGGCGACGCTGCGCCACATCTACGGCGCGGATTTGCGGATCATCCCGGGGCCGGACGGGCGGCCGGTGGTGGTGCCGGTCGCCGCGTCAGCCCTGCATGCCCCGCCAGGCTGACAGCCGCACGATCCCCGCCATCTGCGGCCGCGGCGCGTCCGGCAGCAGCGCGATGTATTCCAGCGAATGGCCGTCCGGATCGTCGAAATACACGCTCGCCGCCGGCATCCACGGGAACACCACCGGCTCGTCGGTCTCCGTCCCGCCGCCGCCGTCGCGCGGGACCACGCCGCGCGAGCGCAGATATGCCGGGGCCTGCTCCACCTGTGCCACCGTCACCGTGAAGGCGATGTGCAGCCGCATCCTGATCGGCGAGGTGCCGATCGACCACAGCCCGAGCATCGAGCGCTCCCGCCCGCCGATCCACAGGAAGGCCGCGCCGCGGGACGGCACGCGATGGGCCAGCTCCAGCCCGACGACGTCGCGGTAGAAGTCTATCGAGCGGTCCAGGTCGGCCACGGTCAGGTGGCTCTCGTAAAGCCCGGCGATCGGTATCATGGCGTGTTCCCCCATCCCTGCCCACATGTCGGCGCGCCGCGCTGGCCATCAACCCCGGGAAGCAAGCCATGTCCCTTCGCCAGGTCCGCATCGATGCCGTCATGCCGGTCGCCTATGGGTTCGGGGCCGGGATCGGCGGGACCATGACCGATATCGGCCGCAACATGGGCTCGCAGTCGGTCGGCCTGGTCATCCAGACCATCCCGCCCGGCAACCGCGCCTCCCGCCGCCATCGGCACGTGTTCCAGGAGGAAATCCTGGTCGTCATGTCCGGCACCGGCATGCTGCTGCATGGCGACAGCCGTGTTCCGGCCACCCCGGGCGACGCGTTCTGCTACACGCCGGACGACCCGGAGCTCCACACCTTCGAGAACACCGGCACCGCCGACCTCGTCATCTGGGCGTTCGGCAACCGCTTCACCCACGAGGTCTGCCTCTACCCCGACGAGGGCGTGGCGTTCGTGGAGGGGCTGGGCGCGGAAATCCCGCTCGCCGCCGCCGCAGCTAGCGACTGGACCGAGGCGCGGCGCCGGCGCTGATCGCCGCGGCCTGGTGGAACGCAAGCTGATCGGCGCCGTACGGGGGACCCACCGGGCAGGCCGCGCGGCCGCCGGCGCGGCACGGCGCGGGGCAGGACAGGCATGGGTTCGCCGGCGTGGCCGGCGGCGGCAACGCGAGCCGGTCGCAAAAGGCCAGCGCCCCGCGCCAGGCGTGCCACAGCCCCCAGCGCGGGTGTACCAGCAGGCCGATGGGCGAGGGGAACACCGGCTCCGCGCGCTGCGCCCAGCGCTGGAACGGCAGCCAGGGCGGGCCGCCGAACGGATACAGCGCCACCGCCCCGAACCGCGCCGCCAGCCCGCCAACCACCCGCCGCGACCAGCGATCCAGCGGGTGCGGGCGGCCATCGGCGTATTCGGCCGACGCGGCAAAGACCGGCCATTGGACGCCGCCGGTCCAGCCGAGCATCAGGATCGTGGCGGCATCGATGCCATCCTCCGGCACGACGTGGAAGCCGCCGCGCACGGCCAGGCCGGCGGCCTCGGCCTGCGCCGCGACCCCGGCGCAGGTCAGCGCAGGTTCGATACGACCTCCTCCACGCCCGTCAGCATGATCTGCGTGCCGATGCACAGCAGCAGGAACGCGCTGAGGCGGGCGAGCGTGCGGCGCGCGGTGGTGCCGACGAAAGCGGCGACGCGATCCGCCGAGCGGTAGAACACCCAGATGCAGGCGGCCATCGCCACCACTGCCGCGGTCATGCCGAGGAAGAAGCCCGCGACCTGGTCGAGCCCGCCATGCGGGCGGCCGGCGCCGAGTGCGACCGCCACCGAGATGGTGCCGGGGCCGGTGGTGAAGGGCAGGGTGAGCGGGAAGAAGGCGATGTCGTCGCCGGCCGGGCCGCCCGATTCCGCCTGCTCCTGCTTGCGCGCCTCCTGCCGCTCGGGCGCGGAAAGCAGGGCCCAGGCATGGGCCGCGACCACCACCCCGCCGGCCAACCGCAGGGCCGCAAGCGAGATGCCGAAGAAGTTCAGGATGTAGGCGCCGAACCACAAGGCGCCGAGCATGACGCCGAGCGAGTAGAGGCCGACCTTGCCGGCGACGCGGGCCCGTGCCTCGCGCGTCAGATGGCCGGTGACCTCGTTGAAGATGAAGGCGCCGCCGGGCGCGTTCACGATGGAGAACAGCGCCGGGAAGCCGAGCAGGAAGGCGGCGATGGCGGCGGTCATGTTGCCCGAACCCTCCCCCGGCCCCCTCCCGGAAACCCGGGAGGGGGAGGCGCATCAGAAGGCGCCGAGGAAGTCGCGCTTGCCGACGTCCACGCCGTTGTGGCGGAGGATGTTGTAGGCGGTGCTGCAATGGAACGTCAGGTTGGGGATGACGAAGCCGATCAGGTAGCGCTGGCCGGTGAAGGTCATGTCGCCGGCGCGCATCTTCAGCACGACTTCCTTCTCCTCGGTGCCGTCGATCTTGCTGGCCGGGATGGACTCGATGAAGGCGAGCGTCTTGGCGATGCGGCCCTTGAGCGCCTCGATGGTGGTCTCGTTGTCCTCGTAGGCGGGGATGTCGACGCCGGCGAGGCGGGCGACGCCGCCCTTGGCCATGTCGGTGGCGATCTGCACCTGGCGGGCGAGGGCGAACATGTCGGGGGCGAGGCGGGCGTTGACCAGCACGCTCTCGTCGAAATTGCGCGCCTTGGCGTTGTCGGCGCCCTTCTGCAGCACGTTGGACAGCGCGCCGAGCAGCGTCTTCATCAGCGGCACGCTGGCCGCATACATCGACATGGACATCAGAGGGTTCCTCCCTTGCGGCCCGCGGATGCGCCGATGCGCAGCCGGAGGGCGTTGAGCTTGATGAAGCCTTGGGCGTCGAACTGGTCGTAGGCGCCCTGGTCCTCCTCGAAGGTGACGACCTTCATGGAGTAGAGGCTGTTGGGGCTTTCGCGGCCGATGACGCTGACATTGCCCTTGTAGAGCTTCAGCCGGACGCGGCCGGTGACGCTCTTCTGGCTTTCGTCGATCAGCGCCTGGAGCATGCGGCGCTCGGGGCTGAACCAGAAGCCGTTGTAGATCAGCTCCGCGTAGCGCGGCATGATGCTGTCCTTGAGGTGGCAGGCCTCGCGGTCCAGCGTGATCGATTCGATGCCGCGATGCGCGGCGAGCAGGATGGTGCCGCCCGGCGTCTCGTAGACGCCGCGGGACTTCATGCCGACGAAACGGTTCTCCACCAGGTCGAGGCGGCCGATGCCGTTGGCCTTGCCCAGTTCGTTCAGCCTGGTCAGCAGGGAGGCGGGGGACATCTTCAGGCCGTCGATGGCGGTGGCGTCGCCGCGCTCGAAATCGATGCTGATGACGGTCGCGCGGTCGGGCGCGGCCTCGGGGGAGATGGTGCGCTGGTAGACCATCTCGTCGGCCTCGACGGCGGGGTCCTCCAGGATCTTTCCCTCCGAGGAGGAGTGCAGGAGGTTGGCGTCCACCGAGAACGGCGCCTCGCCGCGCTTGTCCTTGGCGATGGGGATCTGGTTCTGCTCGGCGAACTCGATCAGCTTCGTGCGGCTGGTCAGGTCCCATTCGCGCCACGGGGCGATGATCTTGATGTCGGGCTTGAGCGCGTAGTAGCTGAGCTCGAAGCGCACCTGGTCGTTGCCCTTGCCGGTGGCGCCGTGGGCGACGGCGTCGGCGCCGAGCTGCTCGGCGATCTCGATCTGGCGCTGGGCGATCAGCGGGCGGGCGATGGAGGTGCCGAGCAGGTACTGCCCCTCGTAGAGCGCGTTGGCGCGGAACATCGGAAAGACGAAGTCGCGGGTGAAGGTCTCGCGCAGATCGTCGATGAAGATGTCCTTCACGCCGAACATCTCGGCCTTCTTGCGCGCCGGCTCCAGCTCCTCGCCCTGGCCCAGGTCGGCGGTGAATGTGACGACCTCGCATTTGTAGACGAGCTGGAGCCAGCGGAGGATGACGCTGGTGTCGAGCCCGCCGGAATAGGCCAGCACGACCTTCTTCACATCCTTCACGCGCATCTGCCCGGTGGCTCCCTCGGCGGTGGTTCGGTTGGCGGGAGGTAACGCCGGGCGGTGCGGTTGCGCAAGGTGGGGTGGCGGTCAGGCCGCCCGGGTCACCCGGCGCTCGACCTCGAAGCGCGCGCCGGCGGCCTGGCCGGCCTGGTAGGCGTCGCCCAGGACCCGCTGGCCGCCCTGGCTGCCGCGCAGGCGCAGGCTGAGGCCGAGCTTGGCCATCTCCTCCTCCACCATCGCCGCCTTCACCGGCACCAGGTCGCGCCCGGTGCCCTTGGGGCGACGGGCCTCCCGCAAGGCGTCGAGCTTGGCGTTGATGCCGCGGGCAAGGCCGAGCTGGAAGGAATTGCTGGCAGTGCGGCGCGCGCCCTCGGCCTCGGCGTAGAGGCGGCCGTTGCGGAAGGCGCTGGTCTCGGTCTCGAAGGCGCGCTCGACCAGGGCGTAGAGTGCCTGCGCGGCGGCAACGTCGCCGCGCAGGCCAAAGAAGATGTGGCGCAGCGCCGCGCCCTGCGGCTGCTCGGCCCAGACGCGGCAGTCGAAGAAGGCGGCGATGGCAGGCACGCAGCGGTCGATCGCGCCGAGGCGCTTGCGGCCGGTCTCGATGGCGACGCCCTCGCAGGGCTGGGCGCGGAATTCGAGCTCGCTGAGCGAAAGCCCGTGCCGATCGAGCAGCTCGGCGACCTTGGCGGCGGCGGCCAGCGCCTCCTCCTCGGTGCAGCCTTGGGCAACGGTCTTGGCACGCAGGGCCTGGATGCGCTGGACCAGGCGTTCGAGCGACGGATCCCCTTCGGCAGCCGCGGCGGCGGGGCCGAGCTGGCGCAGCAGGGCGGCGAGGCGGTCGCGGGCGCGGGGCGGCAGGCGGTCCTCGGCGATGTCCTGGTCGACGGCGCGGCGGATGGCGTCGGGCGTGAGGCCGCCCGAGCCGGTGCGGGCGCGGCGGGTAATGGTGTCGAGCTGGATGGCGAGGATGCGCTCAAAGGCGGCCTGCGCGCGGCGCTCGCCGGCATCCTCGGCGAGGATGGCGCCGACCAGGGTGTTCTGCACGTCGGTGAGGGTGACGAAGCCGCGGGTACGCTGGAGCAGGGCACCGTCAGGCTCCGCGCCGTCCAGGGCCAGCCACTCCATGGCGAGGTCGATAATCGGGCTGCCGGTGTCGTCCATCATGATGTCAATGCCGGCGCGCGGACGATTCAGGCCGGGCACGTCGAGCGTGCCGTTGCGAACCACGTGCTGGTAGACCGCCTCCGCCCAGCGCGCGCCCTTGCCGGCATGCGGATGGGCGAGGGCCACGGCGCGGGCGGCGGCGTCGAGCGGGGTGACGAGGCCGGCGGGGGCCAACGCGCCGTCGGGCAGGGTGGCCATGCGGCCGAACAGGGCGGTGCGGTCGGGCAGCTTCGGCAGGTCGGCGTCGACGAGGCGGACCGGGGCGCCGGAGAGCTCGTCGCGGGCCTGCACGTCATCGCCGGCGCCGGGACCGTCGAGGCGGAGCAGGCGGAAGCTGCCGCGGCGCAGGGCGTCGAGCGCGGCGACCTGGACGGGGGTGAGCCGGCCGAGCGAGCGGGCCAGTCGGTCGACGGCGGTGCTGCCGCTGGCGGAAGGCTGGGCAGCGAGCAGATCGGCGGCAAGCATCGTGGCGTCGGCCATCATCGTGAGCTGGCGGTCGTCGGAAGCGGCCTCGTAGTCCCGCGGGACAAGCCAGCGGCGCAGCGTGGCCTGGGCGCGGTCGGGGGCGATGAAGCGGTTCGTGGCGAAGACCATCTCGGCGATGGTGTCGCGAAGGCTCTGGCTCGCGGCAGTGCGGGGCATGGCAG
>JBGAIK010000182.1:0-10606 GCA_044225615.1 Acetobacteraceae bacterium
CCCTGGCTCATCACCACCACGCGGTGCGACAGCGCCAGCGCCTCCTCCTGGTCGTGGGTGACGAAGATGGCGGTGATGCCGAGCTCGCGCTGGATGGCGCGCAGCTCCTCGCGCAGCGAGACGCGGATCTTGGCGTCGAGCGCCGAGAGCGGCTCGTCGAGCAGCAGGATGCGCGGGCGGATGGCGAGCGCCCGGGCCAGGGCGACGCGCTGCTGCTGGCCGCCGGAGAGTTCCACCGGGTAGCGGGCGCCGAGCTGGGGCAGGCCGATCAGGGCCAGCATCTCGGCCACGCGCGCCTTGATCTCCGGCGGCTTCATGCCGGCGACCTGGAGGCCGAAGGCGATGTTGCCCTCCACCGTCAGGTTGGGGAACAGGGCGTAGGACTGGAACACCATGCCGATGCGCCGGCTGCGCGTGGGCAGGCGGGTCACGTCCTCGCCGTCGATGACCACGCTGCCCGCGCTCGGCGTCTCGAAGCCCGCGATCATGCGCAGCACGGTGGTCTTGCCGCAGCCGGAGGGGCCGAGCAGGGAGACGAACTCGCCGCGCTCGGCGTCGAGCGAGAAATCCTGCACCGCGGTGACCGGGCCGAAGGATTTGCGCACGCCGCGGACGGACAGGAAGCTCATGCGGTCATGTCCCCGTGCGGCGGCCGCCGAAGGCGCCGATCAACACCATCAGGCCCCAGGTCAGGGCGAAGGCGACCAGCGACAGCGCCGCCGGCTCGTAGGCGCGGTTGGCGCCGAGGAGCTGCATGTAGGGGCCGAAGGCCGGGCGGTCGAGCAGGCTGGCGAAGGTGAACTCGCCGAGCACGATGGCCGCGGTGAGGAAGGCGCCGCTGAGCACCGCGGTGCGGATGTTGGGCAGCACCACGCGCAGCAGGATGGTGGACGGGCGGGCGCCGAGGCTTTCCGCCGCCTCGGTCAGCGTGCGGACATCCATCGAGGTGAGGCCGGCATCGACGCTGCGGTAGATATAGGGCAGTGCGAGGGTGACGTAGCCGAAGGCGAGCAGCGCGTCGGCGCCGAGTTCGGTGTCGGTCAGCGGCAGGATCGAGTCCGAGCCGAACAGGCGCAGATAGCCGAAGACGATGACGATGGCGGGCACCACCAGCGGCAGCAGGGTGACGAACTCCACCACGCTGCGCAGTTTCGGCGCGTAGAGCCGCACGGCGTAGGCGGCCGGCACGATCAGCGCCACGCCGATGATGACGGTGACGACAGCGAGCATGCACGAGTACAGGAAAGTGGTCTGGAACCGGTCGTCGGCGAAGACCTCGGCGAAAGCGTCGAAGCTGTAGGCGCCACGGCGCATGCGCAGCGAGAATTCCGCCACGCCGATCAGGGGCACGAAGATGTAGATGCCCATCGCCGCGAGCACGAGGCGGCGCCAGATTTTCCCGCCCTGGCGGCGCGGAGCGCCGCCGATCATCGCAGCCGCCGGTCGGAGAAGGCGCGCAGCCGCAGATAGGCGACGTTGCAGGCGCCGGTGACGACGACCATGCCGAGCGCCAGCGCGTAGCCGAGATTGGGGTCGTGCAGCACGTCGCCGCGGATCTGCGCGAAGAGCAGGATCGTGACGAGGTTGATGGAGCTGCCCGTCAGCGCATAGGCGGTGGCCACCGCGCCGAAGGCGTTGGCGAACAAAAGCAGCGCGGCGCCGATCACGTTGGGCGCCAGGATGGGCGCGACGATGCGGAGCGTGAACTGCGCGTTGGAGGCGCCGAGCATGGCGGCAGCCTCGCCCCAGTCCTTCTTCAGCCCCTCCACCGCCGGCATGATGACGAGGACCATCAGCGGCATCTGGAAATAGAGATAGGTGAAGGTCAGGCCGACGATGCTCAGCAGGTTGAAGCCGCCGGCATAGATGTCGATGCCCACGCCCTTGAGCAAGGCGGTGACGAGCCCGGCGCGGCCCAGCGTGGCGAGGAAGGCGAAGGCCAGCGGCACGCCGGCGAAGTTGGAGGTGACGCCGGACAGGGTCAGCACCGCCTGGCGCACCGGGCCGGGGACCGCGTTGCCGCGCAGGGCCAGCGCCACGGCCAGGCCGACCGCGGCCCCCAGGATGGCCGAGGCGCCGCTGATCGTGATGCTGACCCGGAACGCCGAGAGCACCGAGGGGGTGAACAGGCCGGCGATGTTGGCCAGCGTCCAGTGGCCCTCGGCGTCCTGGAAGGCGCCGACCAGCAGGTTGGAGGTTGGCAGCAGCAGGAACAGGAAGGCGAAAGCGGCGAAGGGGCCGATGCCGATGGTGGAGAGCAGCCCGGCGCGCGATAGCCGCATCGGGGGGCTTCCCCGATGCGGTGCGGCGGCGCCGTTGGCGTTCACGCGGGACCGCGGGCGCCGGCTACTTCACGTTGGCGCCGACCACGCTGTCCCATTGCCTGGAGATCACGTCCTTGGCCGCGCCCTGGTCGTCGAGCGAGGGGAAGACGGCGCGGGCATAGTTCTCGGCCGGCGGCAGCTTGGCCAGCAGCGCGGCCGGAACCTTCTTTTCCGCCACCATCGAATTGAACCGCACCGGATGGCAGTAGCCCTTGAGCCAGCCGAGCTGGCCCTCGTCGGAATAGAGGTATTCGATCCACAGCTTGGCCGCGTTGGGGTGCGGCGCATACGCGCTGATGGCCTGGACGTAGACGCCGGCAATCACACCCGTCTTCGGCACCACGATCTCGACCGGCGGATTGCCCTTGAGCGTGTCGCGGTCGGCGAGCGCGTTGTAGTCCCAGCGGATGATGATCGGCGTGCTGCCCTGGGCGAGGGGCGCGGCCTTGCCGATGACGGGGACGAAATTGCCGCGCCGGTTCATCTCGGCGAAGAACTTGAGGCCGGCCTCGCCGATCGCAGCGCCGCCCTTGCCGCCGGCGGCGAGGCCCGCGGCATAGACGCCGAGCACCGCCTGGTTCGCCGTGCGCGGGTCGCCGGCGAGGGCCACCATGTTCTTGTACTCGGGGGTCAGCAGGTCGGCCCAGTCGGTGGGCATCTTCTTGACCAGGTCCTTGTTCACCTCGAAGGACAGCACGCCGTAATAGTCGCCGATCCAGTAGCCGTCGGGGTCCTTCAGCTCGGCCGGGATCGAGGCCCAGGTGGCGGGCTTGTAGGGCTGCACCAGGCCCTCGGCCTTGGCGCGGGGGCCGAAGGACAGGCCGACATCGATCACGTCGGGCGCCTGCGGGCCCTTGTTGCCCTTGTTGGCCTTGATCGCCTCGATCTCGTCGCCGGAGCCGGCATCGGGGTTCAGCTCGTTGACCTTGAGGCCGTATTTCTTCTTGAAGTCGGCGATCATGGCGCCGTAGCCGCACCAGTCATGCGGCAGGGCGATGACGGTGAGCTGGCCTTCCTTCTTGGCCGCGGCGACCAGGGCAGCCGGCGCCTGGGCCCGGGCGGCGGTGCCGGCGCCGAACAGCAGCGCGGCGAGCGCGGTGGTCGCAAGGAGTCGTTTCATCGGCATCCCCTGGGTTCTGGTTGGGCGAAGGCAACATACCCGCCGCGCGAGAGGTAGAACCTCGCGGCGGCGTGCGTCAACGCGAAGCAGCTTGCGGCGGATACCGAACAGGGGGGGTGTTCGTTTCTTGGCGCTTCGTCACCCGGCGGTCGCGGCGATCCGGCCGCGGCGTTCGGCATAGAGCGCCATCCGTTTCGCGGTGTTGGCGCTGGGGGGATGGGCGGCCTCGTCGGTGTCGGCCGGCGGGGGCAGCTGCTCGGCATTGTGGCAGGCGGCGCGATGGCCGGAGGCGAGCTCGCGCAGCGGCGGGTCCTCGCGCTTGCAGATGTCGGTGGCGAAGGTGCAGCGGGTGTTGAATCGGCAGCCGGGGGGCGGGTTCATCGGGCTCGGCACGTCGCCGCCGGGGATCTGCCGCGCGGTCTTGCGGTGCGGGTCGGGGCGCGGAATGGCCGATAGCAGGGTGCGCGTGTAGGGGTGGCGCGGATGGGCGAACAAGTCGGCCTTGGTCGCGACCTCGACGATCTTGCCGAGATACATCACCGCCACCCGGTCGGCGGTGTGCTTCACCACGGCGAGGTCGTGGGCGATGAACAAATAGGACAGGCCGAGCCGGGCCTGCAGGTCCTTCAGCAGGTTGATCACCTGGGCCTGGATCGACACGTCGAGCGCGGAGACCGGCTCGTCGCAGACGATCAGCGACGGCTCGACCGCGAGCGCCCGGGCGATGCCGATGCGCTGGCGCTGGCCGCCGGAGAACTCGTGCGGATAGCGGCTGGCATGGTAGGGGGCGAGGCCGACCAGGCCGAGCAGCTCGTTCACCCGGGCCTCGCGCTGCGCCTTGTCGCCGATCTCGTGGACGACCAGCGGCTCCTCCAGGATGTCGCCCACGGTCATGCGCGGGTTGAGCGAGGCGAACGGGTCCTGGAAGACGATCTGCATGCGCCGGCGCAGCTTGCGCAGCGGCGCGCCGCCCATTTCGGTGATGTCGGTGCCCTCGAAGCGGACGATGCCGGCGGTGGGCTCGATCAGCCGCAGCACGAGGCGGGCGGTGGTGGACTTGCCGCAGCCCGATTCGCCGACCAGCGCCAGCGTCTCGCCGCGGGCCAGGCTGAACGACACGCCGTCCACGGCGCGGACGGTGCCGATGGTCTTGGCCAGCACCAGGCCGCGCTTGACCGGGTAGTGCTTGGCGAGGTTCTCGACCTCGAGCAGCGGGGCGCTCACGCCACGCCCTCCGCGGCGACGGAAAGCTCGAGCGGCGCGCGCAGGCAGGAGACCAGGTGGCGGTCGCCGAGGTCGCGCAGCTCCGGCACCTCGCGCGTGCAGGGCTCGTTGGAGAACACGCAGCGCGGATGGAAGCGGCAGCCGGGCGGCAGGGCGAAGGGGGCGGGCACCGCGCCCTCGATGGCGAGCAGGCGTTCCTGCGTTTCCTCCACCTTGGGGATGCTGCCGAGCAGGCCGAGCGTGTAGGGGTGCTGCGGGTCGTCGAAGATGGCGGCGCCGGAGGCGCGCTCCACCACCTTGCCGGCGTACATCACCGCCACCTCGTCGGCCATCTCGGCGACGATGCCGAGATCGTGGGTGATCAGGATGATGGCCATGCCGGTCTGCTGCTGGAGATCGCGCAGCAGGTCGAGGATCTGCGCCTGGACGGTCACGTCGAGCGCGGTGGTGGGCTCGTCGGCGATCAGCAGGTCGGGCTCGCAGGCCAAGGCCATCGCGATCATCACGCGCTGGCGCATGCCGCCCGACATCTGGTGCGGGTATTCGTCGAAGCGCCGCTCGGGCGAGGGGATGCGCACGCGGGTCAGCGCATCGATCGCCTTGGCCTTGAGCGCGGCGGCCGAGGCGGTGCGGTCATGGGCACGCATGGCCTCGGTGATCTGGTCGCCCACGGTGAAGACCGGGTTCAGGCTGGTCATCGGCTCCTGGAAGATCATGGCGATGCGGTTGCCGCGGATGTCGCGCATGGCGGCCGGCGGCAGGGACAGCAGGTCCTTGCCCTCGAACATCACGCGGCCGGCCTGGATGCGGCCGGGCTGCGGGACCAGGCGCATGACCGACAGCGACAGCATGGACTTGCCGCAGCCGCTCTCGCCCACGATGCCCAGGGTGCGGCCCTTGGCCACGCCGAGGGAGACGCCATCCACAGCGGCGACCTCGCCGTTGGCGGTGCGGAAGACGGTGCGCAGGCCCTCGATGGAAAGCAGATCGGTCATGGGGCCTCACATCGTGCGGAAGGTGGGCGGGCTGAGCTGGTCGACCGAGCGATGGTCCCAGTCGTGCCGCGGCACGTCAGCCATGACGCGCTTCTGGGCCTCATGCAAGGCCTGGGCCGCGGCCGGGTAGTCGATGGTCAGCAGCTTGCCGTCCTTCACCACGGTGTGGCCGTCGACGATGACGGTGTGCACGGCGCGGTCGCCGGCGGCGTAGATCAGGCTGCGCAGCGGGTCGCGGGCCGGGCGCATGCGCGGGTTGGTGACGTCCACCAGGACCATGTCGGCGCGGCAGAACGGGGCGAGGCGGCCGATATCGTCGCGGCCGAGCGCACGGGCGCCGCCGAGCGTGGCCGCGTTGAACAGGTCGTTGCTGGTCAGCGTGCGCGGATTGGTGGCCTGGGTGCGCGCGAGATAGGCAGCCAGCCGCATCTCGTCGAGCATGTTGTGCGGATAGGTGTCGGTGCCGATGCCCATGTTCACGCCGGCGCGCATGTAGCGGCCGAGATTCTTCATGGTGATGCCGCGCCGTGCGAACACGGTGGGGCAATGGGCGACCGTGGTGCCGGTATCGGCCAGCAGCGACAGGTCGCGGTCGGTGTGCCAGGGCGTGGAGGGATGATCGTCGAGGAAGATGCCGTGGCCGACGATGGCGCGGTCATTGAGCAGGCCGAGATGGTCGAGCCAGCCGATCGGAGTATAGCCGTGGCGGCGGGTGATCTCGTGGAACTCGCTGACCGACTGGGCGGCGTGGATCTGCCAGGAGACCCCCCTCGCCTTCGCCTCCTGCGAGCTTTCCTTGAGCAGCGTCTCCGAGCAGGTGTCGATCTGCGCCGGCACCACCATGCCGAACAGACGGCCCGACGGGTGCTGCTCGGCGCGCTCGATCAGCGACAGCGCGTCGGCCATGCCTTTCTCGCCGGCCTTCTCGTCCCAGGCATATTCCACCACGTGGCCGTTCTTGGTGAACCACCGTGCCGAGCGGAACATCGGCGCCACGCACACCCTCATGCCGCTTTCGGCGAGCAGGTCGAGCCAGCCGGGATGGGCCATGGAGAGGTCGGCCAGGGTGGTGACGCCCGAGAGCAGCAGTTCGCTGAGGGCGACGCGGACGCAGGACTGGATCTCCTCGCCCTGGGCGCGGAAGATCGGCAGGTATTCGTAGAGCGAGGAGTTGTAGAAGCCGGGCGAGCCGACCTCGTCGGTCAGGCCCTTGTTCATCGGCTCCGACGATGGGTGGGAATGGATGTTGACCAGGCCGGGCATGACCATGAAGCCGCGGCCGTCGATCTCCGTCTCGGCCGGGCCGGCGTAGTTGCGGCCGACGAAACGGATCACCCCATCCTCGAAGGCGACGTCCGCGCCCGGCATGTAGCCGTGGCTCCTGGTGGCGCCGTCCCAGGCGATGACGAAATCGGCGTTGCGGATGAGCGTGGTTGCCATGCGGGGTCCCCTTGTGCCCGCCATAGTTCCCGACCCGCGCGTTTCGGTCCAGCCTCGGGATGGCTGATCGGTGGAAAGGAAGGCCTGGGGCTCGGCCCCTGGACCCGGCAGGGCTCTGCCCTGCGCCCACCGGGGGCCAGGCGGCCCCCTGCATCTCTGCCTTGTCCGATACGACGGCTACAATGGTCTTGCCGGGTGCGGGTGGCGGACCGGCCCGGGGGGGCCGGTGGTGCGGTGCGCTGATCGTCGCCTCCGTCCCGGTGCTGGCCGCGGTGCTCGCGCTGCTGGGTGTCGACCGCTACGCGGGCGCCAACTTCTTCTCGCACGAGTTCGGCGGCGACCCGGTGAGGTACGTGAACCCGATACAGCCCGCCGTGGTGCCGGAAGGCCCGCGGTTCCTGAACCAGATGCCGAACACGCCGGCGCGCGGCTTCCCGGCCGGGCTCCATCGCAACGGCCTGCCCAGCTTCAGCGAGTCCGACCTTGCCCGGAGCCTGCTCGGGGTCGCGCGCATCGGCGCGCGGCGGCCCCGCCTTGGCCAGGATCATCGCGCCGGTGCAGACGCTGGTGACGAACCGCGCCCGGGCGGCACGCGCGCGAACTCCAGTCCATCGCAGCCGCCCGGCCCATCACGGCGAGCGTGCCGGCCCCGCCCAGCAGAATCCCGCGCCGGTTCGCTTTCATCAGCCCTGCTCCCATGTTCAGCCTGCTGCCGCGAGCGCCGCGCGGCCGCTTCGAGGCGCGCGTTGAAGGCGGCGAAATGGCTGCGTGCCTGCGCGACCACCGCGACCGGCGCGCTGGCCGGGCTGCCGGCGGCAAGCGGCGGGCGCGGATCGTATTCGGCGACGAGCTGCACCAGCGACGCATGCGCGGTGCCGCGCAGCCGCTGCACCAGCCTCCCAGCCCCAGGTCGAGCCCGGCGCTGACGCCCGCGCCGGTGATCACGTTGCCCGTCTTCCACCCGCTCCGCCACCGGGTCGGCGCCGAACAGGCGCAGCAGGTCCAGCGTCAGCCAGTGGCTGTCGCCCGCCGCCCGCGCAGCACGCCGGCGGCGGCCAGGATCAGCGAGCGCCGGTGCAGACCGAGGGCGAGGCGCCCGTGCCGCGTGGCGGGCCACGAAATCGCGGGCGCGTCGCCGCATCCTCCATCGCCGCCAGCGTGCCCTCGGTGCCGCCGGGCAGCAGCAGGATGTCGAGTTCTCGGCGACCTCGTCGAAGCCCAGCGCCGGCACGATCGTCGCGGTGTCGGTGACGACGGGATCGTGCGGGCGACGAGGTCGAGCCGCGCCGGCCGCAGCCCGGCCAGCATGTGGTGCGGGCCGAACAGGTCGAGCGCGGTGAATTTCGGATAGATCAGCAGCGAGGGCGGCGCATCGCTCATGGCGGCCTCCCAGATTGCTGGGCATCGGCATGGCGCGCATCCCCATGCCGCCCGCATCTCGTCGGCGGCGAGGCGGTCGCGCAGCCAGTCGCCGAACAGGTTGATCGCGAGCACGCTGGCGACGATGGCTTGTACCAGGTTACATCACCAGCGCGGACTTCTGCTGGGCGCGGCCATCGGCCAGCATGGCGCCCCATTCCGGCGCCGGCGGCGGCACGCCGAGGCCGAGGAAGCCGAGGCCCGAGATCTGCGGATCGCGCGCGACCAGTTCGACCACGTGACCAGCAGCGGCGGGACGACCAGCGGCAGTGCCGCCGCGCGATCAGCCGCGGCGGCAGGCCGCAGCCGCGCCATCACCGTCGCGCTCGCGCGCGTCGATCGCGCGCACCAGGCCGCGCGAGCCGGGCATGGGCGGTCCAGTTGAGCGCGACGAAGGTCGCGACGATGCCGGCCTGCGACGCCCCGAAGGTGGCCGATACGGTGACCGCGAGCACGAAGCCCGGCAGGGTCTGCACGATCTCGGCCAGGCGGGTCAGCGCCGCGTCCACCCAGCGCCCGGCCAGGACGGCGGCGACGCCCGCGGCGGCGCCGAGCAGCGCGGCCAGGGTCGCGATCGCGAAGGACATGCCGAGCGTGGCCCGCGCGCCGGCCAGCACGCGCGAGGCGATGTCGCGGCCGAGATGGTCGGTGCCGAGCGGATGGTCCCAGCCCGGCGGCGCCAGGCGCAGCCGGAAGTTGGGCGCGGCCACGTCATGCGGCGCCAGCGCCGGGCCGAGCAGCGCCACCAGGGCGAGGAGGGCGATGAGGGCGGGCCAGGCGACCGACCCGCGCAGGACGGGGCTAGCGGTCATCGACCAACCCGGCCGGTTGGCGCAGCCGCGGGTCCAGCCGCGCCGCGAGCAGGTCGGCCAGCGCGGTCGCCCCGGCATAGGCGAAGGCGGCGGCCACGATCAGGCACAGGGCCACCGGATAGTCGCGCGACAGCAGCGCGCCGAGCAGCGTCATGCCCACGCCGGGGCGGGCGAAGAGGGTCTCCACGATCACCGCGCCTTCCAGCAGTGCGGCGAGGTCCAGGCACAGGACCGGCAGCACGGCGACCAGCACATGGACCAGGACATGGCGCAGCAGCAGCGTGGTCTCGCCCACACCGCGCACGCGCATTGCGTCGAGATAGGGCGCCGCCAGCCCCTCGCGCAGGAAGGCGCGGAACAGCCGGGTGCGGGAGGCGATCAGCCAGGTGCTGAGGGTGAGCGCCGGCAGCACGGCATTCAGGGCGGTGCCGTGCCCATAGGCGGGCAGCCAGCCGAGCCCGACCGAGAAGACCAGGATCAGCAGCAGCCCGGTCCAGAAGCTCGGCATCGCCGCACACAGCGACGACAGCGCGACAACGGCGATATCGACCGGTGAGCGCGGCCGGAGCACGGCGATGCAGGCCAGCGCGGCGGCGATCGCCACGCCCAGGCAGAAGGCCGAAATCGCGAGCGGGATGGTTTCGGCGAAGGCGGCCAGGGCGATCTCGCCCACGGCGCGGCCGTTGACGAAGGACCTGCCGAAATCGAACTGCACGGCACGCGCCAGCCAGTCGAGGAACTGGGCGGCGAGCGGCCGGTCCAGCCCGAGCTCCTGGCGTATCGCGGCGACCACGGCCGGGTTGGCGGCACCCTCGCCGCCGAAACGGGCATTGGCGACCATGCGCGCGCGGTCCCCCGGTGCCAGCGCGAGCAGCGTGAAGGCGGCGAAGGCGGCGCAGAGCATCGTGACGGCGGCGGCAGCCAGCCGCGCGAGCACCCGGCGCGTCATGCGGCGGCCTGGCGGATTTCGCCGATGGCCTGGGCGGCGGCCACCAGGGCGCGGCCATAGGCGGTGCGCGGCGCGCGGAAGAACGCCTCGCCCGGCCCCGCCTCGACCACGCGCCCGCCCTGCAGCACGACGACATGCTGGGCGATGCGGCGGGCGAAGCCCAGGTCGTGGGTGACGAACAGCATCGCCGTGCCGTGCGCCGCGCGGGCGCGCTCGATGGCGGCGATCACCTCGGCCGCCGTTGCCGCATCGAGCGCCGACAGCGGCTCGTCGAAGACGACCAGCGCGGGGTTGGCGACGAGCGCGCGGGCCAGGCAGGCGCG
>JBGAIK010000183.1:0-9705 GCA_044225615.1 Acetobacteraceae bacterium
GGCGAAGACGATCTCGTTGAAATGGTGCTCACCGGTCACGGCATGGACCGGGCGGATCGAAATGCCCGGGGTCTTCATGTCCACCAGGAACTGGCTGGTGCCCCGGTGCCGGTCCTCGGACGTGCCGGAGGTGCGGCAGAACAGGATCATGTAGTGCGACAGATGCGCCTGGCTGGTCCACAGCTTGGTGCCGCTGACGCGCCAGCCGCCCTCCACCTTCACTGCCCGGGTGCGCACCGAGGCGAGGTCGCTGCCGGTGTCCGGCTCGCTCATGCCGATGCAGAAGAAGCATTCGCCGGCGGCGATGCGGGGGATGAAGTGGCGCTTCTGCGCCTCGCTGCCATAGCGCAGGATCGAGGGTCCGGACTGGCGGTCGGCGATCCAGTGGGCGACGACGGGGGCGCCGGCGGCGAGCAGTTCCTCCATCACCACGTAGCGGTCGAGGGCGGAGCGGCCGTGGCCGCCGTACTCCTTGGGGAAGGTCATGCCGACCCAGCCGCGCTGGGCGAGCTTGCGGGAGAAATCCGCATCGAAGCCGGACCAGCTTTCGGCGCGGCGGATGGCGGGGAAGCCGGCCAGCTCAGTGGCAAGGAAGGCGCGGACCTCTGAGCGCAGGGCTTCGTCGGCGGCAGGGGGCGGGGGGAAGGTGAAGGCGTTCATCGCTGCATCAGATCGCGGTCAGGCTGGGCCACAGCGCGTCGGCACCGGCGGCGGCGAGGTGGCGGCCAAGAAGCTCGCTCCACTCCGCCTCGCCGCCGTGCTCGTCGCGCCAGGCCTGGAGCCGCTTGGTGAAGAAATGCAGGCTGTGCTCCTGGGTGAAGCCGATCGCGCCGTGGATCTGGTGGGCAAGGCCGGCGCCGATCCCCGCCGCCTCGCCGGCCCGCGCCTTGGCGGCGGCGATCGCGGGAATCGACAGGGTCGCGAATGCCTCGGCGGCGATGTCGGACGCGGCGACGGCGGCGGCGGTCTGCGCGGCGAGCACCGCCAGGCTGTGCTGCACCGCCTGGAAGCGCCCGATCGGGCGGCCGAACTGGCTGCGGTCGAGTGCGTATTGCGTGGTCATCGCCGTCACCCGTTCGAGCGCGCCGGCGATCAGCAGCGCCCGGGTGGCCGCCGCCGCGGCGCGCAGCTGGAGGGCAGAGATCGGGGAGGGGGCGACCAGTTCCGGGATCACGTCGAAGCTCAGCGCGTCGCGCGGCTCGCGGGCGATGTTCTGCATCTGCACGCTGGCGAAGCCGGTGGTGACGAGGGCGACATGCGGCGTGCCGTCGCGCGCGGCCAGCACCGCGACCGCGTCGGCGTCGCGGCCCCAGGCCACGCCGTGCGCGGTGCCCGCGAGGTGCCCGGCGGCGCCGAATTCCGGGCCGGTTGCGAAGGCGAGCCGGCCGCTCGGCACCGGCAGCCCGGCGCCGGCCAGCAGCCAGCCTGCCAGCATGGTCTCGGCCAGCGGCAGCGGCAGCGCATGGCGGCCGGCGACGCGGAGCAGGCCGAGCGCCTCGGCAGTCGGCACGCCGAAGCCGCCGGCGTCTTCCGGCAACAGGGCCAGGTGCAGCCCGGCCTCGGCGACCGCATCCCAGGCCTCGCGCGCGAACGCGCCGCGCTCGGCCGCAGCCAGCACCGCCGGCGTTACCACGGTGGCAATGATGCGCGCGGCGCTTTCGTGCAGCAGCGAGTCCGTCGTCATTCCGATCGCTCCGCCTCCCATGGCAGCGACCACAGCTCCGGATTGCACAATTTGTCGGCCAGGGTCGCCGAGACCGCGTCGAACAGTCGCACGCCCTTGGCCGGGCTCGCCGCCTCCGGGTTGCCGACCACCCCGGAGGAGGACATCGCCCCGATCGCCCGCCAGCGATAGACGCCGCCGCCGACGATGTCCGACACGTCGGGGGTGCGGTTGGCCTTGGCCATCGGGATGCGGTCCTCCGCCACCAGCTCGGGCCGCACCGCCATCATCATGCTGGTCTCGGCCTCGCAGGCGTGGCGCAGGCCGGCCTGCGTCTCCAGGATCGCCGCGATCGGCTCGGCGGCGGCATACCAGTAGGTGAACTCGACGATGGGGATGCGGTATTTCGGCGTCAGCTCGTCGGCGATGCAGCGCAGCCCGTTCTCGTTGCCGCCATGCCCGTTCAGCAGCACCACGCGGCGGAATCCGTGGCGGACCACCGATTTCACGATCTGCTCGATCACCGCGCTGAAGGTCGGCAGGTCCAGCGTGATGGTGCCACCGAAGCTCATGTGATGCTCGGACACGCCGGTCCACAGCATCGGCAGCACCGCGACGGGCGTGCCCCTGGCGTCCATCAGCCGGGCGGTGCGCAGCGCCACCTGCTCGCCGAGCTGCGAATCCACCTCGACCGGCAGATGCGGGCCGTGCTGCTCGATGCTGCCCACGGGCAGGATCACCACCGCGTCGCGCTTCGCCAGGTCACGGAGCTGGTCGGCGCGCAGCTTGCGCCACTCGATCTCGTTCATTCGCCCTCTTCCTTCAGCACCGAGACGTCGAGCGGCAGCACCGCCCCCATCCAGGTGGCGTGCAGCGTGTGATCGTCGCGGTCGCGGCCGGTGTTCGGATGCACCAGCACCGTCAGCCCGTCGCGGTTCAGCGCGATGAACGGTACCAGGCCCGGGTAGTCGGCCACCGGGAACAGCACCTGGTACATGGATTGCGGATGCGGCCCCACGTTGCGGTCGTGCCAGCGGCCGAGCACGGCGGCGGGAAACCGCTCGCCGATCCAGCCGCGCAGCCGCTCCGCCCGGTCGCGCGTCTCCGGCGTGTAGTAGACATGGGCGTGCCAGTCCCTGATCGCGCCCGGCTCCTTCGGCATGGCCTCCCTCCCGCGTTCCGGCGCGAGCCTAGCCCTGCCCGCCCCGCCCGGTCCATGCTAGGCAGCGCGTCGACGCAGGGAGGGGTTTCGGATGCAACTCGGCATGATCGGCCTGGGCCGGATGGGCGGCAACATCGTCCGCCGGCTGATGCGTGCGGGCCATTCCTGCGTGGTCTACGACGCCGACCCCAAGGCCGTCGCCGCGCTGGCCGCGGAAGGCGCGACGCCGGCTGCCTCGCTCGCCGAGCTGGTGGAGAAGCTGGACCAGCGCCCCCGCGCGGCCTGGATCATGCTGCCGCACGGCAAGATCACCGAGGACACGCTGGCAACCCTCGCCGGGCTGATGGCGAGTGACGACATCCTGATCGACGGTGGCAACACCTACTACAAGGACGACATCCGCCGCGCCCGCGAGCTCGCCGCCAAGGGCATCCGCTACATGGATGTCGGCACATCGGGCGGCGTCTGGGGGCTGGAGCGCGGCTACTGCCTGATGATCGGCGGCGACAAGGCGGCGTTCGAATTCCTCGACCCGATCTTCGCCGCGCTGGCGCCGGGCAAGGGCAGCATCCCGCAGACCCGCGACCGCGACGGCCGCGATCCGCGCGTCGAGCAGGGCTACCTCCATGCCGGCCCCTCGGGCGCCGGCCATTTCGTGAAGATGATCCATAACGGCATCGAATACGGCATGATGCAGGCCATGGCGGAGGGGTTCGACATCCTGCGCAACCGCGGCTCGGCGAAGCTGCCCGAGGCCGAGCGCTTCGACTTCGACCTCGCCGACGTGGCCGAGGTCTGGCGCCGCGGCAGCGTGGTGACCTCCTGGCTGCTCGACCTCACCGCCGAGGCGCTGGCGAAAGACGAGAGGCTCGAGAAATTCTCCGGCGTCGTCGAGGATTCGGGCGAAGGCCGCTGGACCGTGGAAGCCGCGATCGAGGAGGCGGTGCCAGCCGACGTGCTCGCAGCCTCGCTGTTCACCCGCTTCCGCTCCCGCCAGGACCACACCTTCGCCGAGAAGGTGCTCAGCGCCATGCGCCTGGGCTTCGGCGGCCACGTGGAGAAGAAGTGACCGCGGCCAAGCGCGCTGCCGGCGAGGCCGCCGCCGCCCTGGTCGAACCCGGCATGCGGCTCGGCCTCGGCACCGGCACCACCATGCGCTTCGCCATCGAGGCCATTGCCCGGCGCGGCTTGGACGTCGCGGGCGTGCCGACCTCGGAGGCCACCGCCGCGCTGGCCCGCGCCCACGGCCTGCGCCTGGTCGAGCTCGACGGCACTCCGCTCGACCTCGCCATCGACGGTGCCGACGAGGTGGAGCTCGGCACGCTGCGTCTGATCAAGGGCCATGGCGGCGCCCTGCTGCGCGAGAAGATCGTGGCGGCCACCGCGCGCCGCTTCGTCGTCGTCGCCGACGAAGGCAAGCTCGTCCCCGTGCTCGGTGCCGCACTTCCGGTCGAGGCGGACCCCTTCGGCCTCGCCGCCACCCAGGCCGCTATCGCCGGCCTCGGCGGCGCGCCCCGCCTGCGCCCCGGCCGCAGCGACGGCAACCACGCCATTCTCGACTGTCCGGGCTTCGCGCCGATCCGCGACCCCTACACGCTGGAACGCGCACTCAGGGCGATCCCCGGCGTCATCGCCACCGGGCTGTTCCTGCTGCCGGTGGAACGCGTGCTGGTCGGGCAGGACAACGGAACGGTGCGGGAAATCACGCGATGACGGTGCTGGTGGTGATGGGTGTCTCGGGCGTCGGCAAGACCACGATCGGCGTGGGCCTGGCCGACGCGCTGGGCTGGATCTACCAGGAAGGCGACGCGCTGCACCCGCCGGCCAACGTCGCCAAGATGGCCGGCGGCACGCCGCTGACGGACGCCGACCGCTGGCCCTGGCTGCGCACCATCGCCGGCGTGATCGACCAGTGGCGTGCGGCCGGCAAGTCGGGGGTGGTGACGTGCTCGGCGCTGAAGCGCGCCTATCGCGACATCCTGATCGGCGACCGGCGCGACGTGCGGCTGGTCTATCTGGAGGGCAGCAAGGCCCTGATCGCCGGTCGGATGGCGGCGCGCAAGGGGCATTTCATGCCGCCCGGCCTGCTGGACAGCCAGCTCGCCACCCTGGAGCCGCCGGGCACGGACGAGGCGCCGATCACCGTCAGCGTCGACGGCACACCCGAAGAAATCGTGCAGCGTATACTGGCAAGCCTCGACTAGACGGCCGGCCGCAGGCCGAAACGGACCGGTTTCCAAAGGCCCCCGGCCTTTGGCCGCCGGAGGCCCTTATCCATGCAGCCCGGGCGCTTCCTGCCCCGTGCTGGCCACGTATTCCGCATAGCCCCCGTCATACTGGTGCACCCCCTCCGGCGTCAGCTCCAGCACCCGGTTGGACAGTGCGGCCAGGAAATGCCGGTCGTGGGAGACGAACAGCATCGTGCCCTCGTAGTCGGCCAGCGCCGCGATCAGCATCTCTTTCGTCGCGATGTCGAGATGGTTGGTCGGCTCGTCCAGCACGAGGAAGTTCGGCGGGTCGTAGAGCATCACCGCCATCACCAGCCGGGCCTTCTCGCCGCCCGAGAGCACGCGGCAGGGCTTGTCGACGTCGTCGCCCGAGAAGCCGAAGCAGCCCGCGAGCGTGCGCAGCGAGCCCTGGTTGGCGTGCGGGTGGGCGGCTTCCAGCGTCTCGAACACGGTCTGGCCGCCGTCGAGCAGATCCATGGCGTGCTGGGCGAAGTAGCCCATGCGCACGCTGCCGCCGAGGGCGACGCTGCCGGCGTCCGGGTCGATCGCGCCGGCGACCAGTTTGAGCAGGGTGGACTTGCCGGCGCCGTTGATGCCCAGCACGCAGCAGCGCTCCTTGCGCCTGATCAGCACGTCGAGCCCGTCATAGATCACCCGGTCGCCGTAGCTCTTGTGCACCCCGCGCAGGTTGGCCACGTCGTCGCCGGAGCGGGGCGGGGCGGGAAAGTCGAAGGCGATCGCCTGGCGGCGCCGCGGCGGCTCGACGCGGTCGATCTTCTCCAGCTTCTTCACCCGGCTCTGCACCTGGGCGGCGTGCGAGGCGCGGGCCTTGAAGCGCTCGATGAACTTGATTTCCTTGGCCAGCATCGCCTGCTGGCGCTCGAACTGCGCCTGCATCTGCTTCTCGTTCAGCGCCCGCTGGCGGGCATAGAACTCGTAGTCGCCGGAATAGGCGGTCAGCACGCCGCCGTCGATCTCGAGCACCTTGTTGACGACGCGGTTCATGAATTCCCGGTCGTGGGAGGTCATCAGCATCGCGCCCTCGTGCCCGGCGAGGAACTGCTCGAGCCAGATCAGGCTCTCCAGGTCGAGGTGGTTGCTGGGCTCGTCGAGCAGCATCACGTCGGGGCGCATCAGCAGGATGCGGGCCAGCGCCACGCGCATCTTCCAGCCGCCGGACAGCCGGCCGACATCGCCGTCCATCATGTCCTGGGTGAAGCCGAGCCCGGCCAGGATCTCGCGCGCCCGGCTCTCCAGCGCGTAGCCGCCGAGCGCCTCGAAGCGGCCCTGGACCTCGCCGAAGCGCTCGATATTCGCCTCCAGCCTGTCGGCCTGGTCGGGATCGGCCAGGGCGGCCTCGAGCGCATGGAGCTCGGCCGCCACCTCGCTGACCGCGCCGGCACCGTCCATCACCTCGGCCGCGGCGCTGCGGCCGGCCATCTCGCCCACGTCCTGGCTGAAGAAGCCGATGGTGAGGCCGCGATCGACCAGGACCTGGCCCTCGTCGGGCTGGTCCTCGCCGGTGATCATGCGGAACAGCGTGGTCTTGCCGGCGCCGTTCGGCCCGACCAGCCCGATCTTTTCGCCCTTCTGCAGGGCGGCCGAGGCCTGAACGAAAAGCAGCTGGTGGCCGTTCTGCTTGCTGATGGAATCGAGACGGATCATGGGGCGCCCGGCGAGGTTGCGGCGGGCTTATGGCACGCAGCAACCTCGGGGCAAATCGCGCAGAGTCTGCTTGAGAATTCGCGCTGACGAGTAAGAGGCAGACTCTCAGGCCGCCAACGGGCGCCCCACATAGTCGATGCCGAATTCCTCGCTGATGTCGAGCAGGTCGGGGATGTCGTTCGGCAGGTGCAACCCGGCCACGGCTTCATGGAACCGCTCGAATCCGCCCGGCACCACGGTGACCATCATCCGCGCGGGCTTCTCGCCCAGCACGCGGAAGCTGTGCGGCAGGCCGCGCGGCAGGGTGGTGGTGTCGCCCGGCCCGACCCGGAACTGGGTGCCGTCGCACCAGACCAGCAATTCGCCGTCCAGCACATGGATGATCTCGTCCTCGCGCTGATGGACGTGGCGCGGCGGGCTGAATTCGGGCTGGGAGACGTGCTCCCAGATCGCATAGGCGCCGTCGGTTGCTTCGGCCGGCACCACGATTCGCGTCGCCTCGGCGCCGAAGCTGCGCACCGCCATGCCCGCGCCGGCGCGGGCGAGGACAGGAGTGGGTTCGGAAGTGCAGGGGCGACGGGTCAGCATTGTGGTCTCCTATGGCAACGGCATGGGGGTCTCAGCCGAGCGCGGGGGTCGCGGTCAGGCCGAAGGCGAGGCGGAGGGCGAGCAGCGCGAGGCGGCTCAGCAGGAAGCGGCGCAACAGCAGGGCAAGCATGACGGGTCTCGGGGTCAGGGTGGCGCGTGCCGCCCAGGAACACCCGCCGCCGCCTAATGTCCTTCGGCCGTTTCCTGCGAGTTGCTAATCTTGCTGCGCTGCAGCATCAGGCTGCCGCGGCGTCGCCCGTCCAGCCGGCGCGGCGCAGCGCCGCGGTGACCCGCTCGTGGTCCTCGGGCCTGATCCACGGCATGCGCACCCGCCCATAGGCGGCGAACATCTCGGGGGCGAGCCGCACCGCCTCGCTCAGCGCCGCCGCCGCCTCGTCGGCGTGCCCGGCCTCGGCCATCACCATGGCCAGCAGGCGGTAGCCGAACCCGTACTGCGGCCAGCCCTGGATCAGCCGCCGCGCCGTCGCCTCGGCACGTTCGTAGTCGCGGTCAAGGAACTGCGCGCCGCCGATATGCGACAGCCTTATGTGCAGGCGCGGATCGCGCGGGCTCAGCCGCACCGCGCGCTCCAGCGCCGCCAGCCCTTCCGCGCGCCGCCCGGCGAACACCAGCACCGCGCCCGCCGTGCCATGCGCGGTGGCGTCGCTCGGGTTCAGCGCCAGCGCGGTGGCGGTGCTTGCCAGCGCCCCCTCCAGTTCGCCGCGCAGCATCAGCGCCGCCGCAAGGGTGGTATGCGCCGTGGGATCGGACGGATCGAGCGCCACCGCGTGCCGCGCAATCCGCTCGCCTTCCGCCTGCCGCTCGGCCAGGTGGCCGGCATCGTTGGTCGAGCCCTCGTGGATGACCACATGGGCCAGCCCGTACTGCCCGGGCGCGAACAGCGGGTCGAGCGCGATGGCCTGGCGGAAGAACACCGCCGCCTGCGCCGACTCGGCCGCCCCCTGGCGCGAGAAATGCCAGACCCCGCGCTGATAGGCGAGCCAGGCGTCCAGCCGCTCGGGCGGATGGCGGATGGCGCGGACCTGCTCGGCCTCCACCAGCGCCGGCTGGATCGCGAGGGTGATGCGCTCGGTGATCTCGTCCTGCACGGCGAAGATGTCGGTCATGTCGCGGTCGTAGCGGTCGGCCCAGAGATGCCCGCCGGTCGCCGCGTCGATCAGCTGCCCGGTCACCCGCACCCGGCTGCCGCCGACCCGCACGCTGCCTTCCAGCACGTAGCGCACGCCGAGCTCGCGCGCCACGTCGCGCACGTTCACCGCGCGGCCCTTGTAGGTGAAGCTGGAATTGCGCGCGATCACGAACAGCCAGCGGTTGCGCGCAAGCTGGGTGATGATGTCCTCGCTGATGCCGTCGGCGAAATACTCGTGCTCCGGGCTGCCGCTCATGTTGGTGAAGGCGAGCACGGCGATCGACGGCATGTCGGGCACGGCGGGCGCCTCGGGCACCGGCGGCGCGGCCGCGGCCGGTGCCTCCCCATCGCCCTCGGCCACCTCGGCCACGAACCGGTAGCCGCGGCCCGGCACGGTGCGGATGTAGCGATGGTCGGCCGGGCCCTCGTGCAGCGCCTTGCGCAGGGCGGAGATGTTCACGGTGAGGTTGTTCTCCTCCACCACCGTGTCCGGCCAGACGCGCCGCATCAGCTCGTCCTTCAGCAGCAGCCGGTCGCGCCCCTCCACCATCGCCACCAGCAGGTCGAAGGCGCGCCCGCCCAGCGCCACGGGTTCCTCCCCGTCAAGCAGCATGCGCCGCGACGGGGCCAGCGTGAACGGCCCGAACCGGTAGCGGCGCTCGTCCCCCATCTCCCGCCCGCCAGAATGCGATTAGCAAGCTTAGGAAGAACTCAGCCCCCGCGAAAGGACATTAGCGCCGCTGTGGCCCGCATATGCTGCAACGCAACACGCATTGGCAGGAACCCGCCCCATGCACACCACCGACATCCTGGTCGTCGGCGCCGGCCCCACCGGCATGACGCTTGCGCTGTGGCTCGCCCGCCTCGGCCTGCGCCCCCGCATCATCGACAAGGCGGCCGGGCCCGGCACGACCTCCCGCGCGCTGGCCGTCCAGGCCCGCACGCTGGAGTTCCATCGCCAGATCGGCATCGCGGACAGCGTTCTGGCAGCTGGCGTCCGCATCGAGCGCCTGATGCTGCGCACCCCGGCCGGCCCGGTCGCGGCGCTCGAGCTCGGCGCCTTCGGTGCCGGCCAGAGCCCCTATGCCTTCGCCTTCGCCCTGCCGCAGGACGTGCACGAGCGCATCCTGCTCGGCCACCTGCGCGCCGCCGGCATCACCGTGGAATACGGCACCGAGCTGGCCGGCTTCATCGATGACGGCACCGCCGTCACCGCCACCCTGCGCCATGCCGGCCAGGAGGAGCAGGT
>JBGAIK010000184.1:0-11167 GCA_044225615.1 Acetobacteraceae bacterium
CGGCGGCGTTGAGGGCACTCGGCTTCGTGTCCACCGAGCCGGCCGGATCGAAGGTGGTGGCGTTCAGCAGCCCCATGGGGCATTCTCCGGGAACGCGGACGATACGATCCCAGTGTGGATCGATGGCCGGCCCCGGCGCAAGCGCCGCCGATGGCGCGCGCTGGAGCGGAAGCCGTGCCGAAGACGCACGGCTTCCGCTCCAGCTCGTTGTTTCGGCGAGCAACTTCAGCCGGACTGCGGTGCGGTGTGATCGGGTTGCTCGTCTGATCCGAAGTTCGTTGCCACGTGCGGTGGTCGGAATCGGGACACTAGCTCTTTGTTTTCAGTGTCCTGTTCACCCCTACGTCCGCCATGAAGGATGGCGAACTTCGGGGACAGGACACTAGGCGATCTCCCGCACCAGCTTCTGCCGCATCGCCGCGGCAAACCCGTCGAAATCCTGGCACGTCAGCGCGAAGCTGCCCGGCCCGCCGATCACCTCCTCGGCGTAGGCCTGCACCAGGTCCGGCTCCTCATGCAGCACGCACAGCCCGTTGATGGTGACGCCCGCCGCCACCAGCCGGTCGCGGATCAACGGCGGCGGCACCCCCGCATTGGAGCGCCCGTCGCCGACAAGGTCGATCACCTGCCGCCGGCACGCCGCGGGTGCTGCCGCCAGCAGCCGCGTGCAGGCAACCAGCGCCTCCCCGATCGCCGTCAGGCCCGGTCGCAGGATGCGCGGCACGTCCTCCACAAGCTGCGCGAAGGCATCCACCTGCGCTGGCGTTGCCAGCCGCGTCCACTCCACCAGCACCTCCTGCGCGTCCGGCCCCGACCACAGCAGCAGCGCCGCCAGCGTGGCGCCCAGCGGCCCGCCGGTGAGCCCGCTCGCGACCTCGGGATCGCGCAGCGCCGCCGCCGTTCCCCGCGTCATCAGATTGAACTGCGCCAGCCGCACGCTGGCGGAGCAGTCGAGCGCAAGCACCAGGGCCAGGTCGCAATCGTCCATGCCGGCAGCATAGCCGATAGCGAAACCCGCAAAACGCCGGGTTGACACCCGGGCGCGGGCGTGGAGATCATATGTATACGAACAATTGAATTCCCTCCGGGGAGGCCGAAGCGATGACGCAGCCACGGCAGATGCACCTGGTGGCCTACCTCAAGACGGGGCCGACCGCGATGCATGTGGGCGCCTGGCGCCACCCCGACGCCACGCTGCACGACATCCTGGAACCCAGCCGCTACGAGCACATCGCCCGGGTGCTGGAAGGCGGCTTCTTCGACGGCTGCTTCTTCGCCGACCTGTTCGGCCTCTACGACATCCACAAGGGCGGGTTCGACACCTATATCGGCAAGGGCGGCCAGATCAGCTTCCTCGACCCGCTGACGGTGCTGCCGCTGATGGCGCGCGCCACCACCCATCTGGGGATCGGCACCACCCTGTCGACGACGTTCCACAACCCGTACAACCTCGCGCGGATGCTCGCCTCGCTCGACATACTGAGCAAGGGGCGGCTGGCCTGGAACGTGGTGACCTCGGCCACCGACCTGGAGGCGCAGAATTTCGGCATCGACCACATCCCGCCGAAGGACCTGCGCTACGACCAGGCCGACGACTTCCTCCAGGCCTGCTTCGCGCTGTGGGATTGCTGGCAGGACGGGGTGTTGGTGCTGGACAAGGAGCGCAACGTCTTCGGCGACCCCGGCCGGATGAAATACGCCAACTACGCCGGCCCGTATTTCAGGACCCGCGGCCCGCTCTCCATCCCCCGCTCGCCGCAGGGCCGCCCCGTCATCATGCAGGCCGGCGCCTCCGACCGTGGCCGCGACTTCGCCGCCCGCTGGGCCGAGGCGATCTTCTCCGCCCAGCGCGGCAAGGAAAACATGGTGGCCTTCTACGAGGACATCAAAACCCGCATGGAAGCCCGCGGCCGCAAGCGCGAGGACTGCGCGATCCTGCAGGGCCTGACCGTGGTGATCGGCGAGACCGAATCGATCGCGCGCGAGAAGGCCGACTACCTGGACAGCCTGATCGACCCGGAACTCCAGCTCGCCTCCAGCTCCAGCGGCCTCGCCGTGGATCTCAGCAAGATCAAGTCGGAGGCCGAAATGGTCGCCGCCCAGGGCAACCAGGGCATGAAGGGCAGCCACGACGGCATCAACCAGATCATGAAGCAGGAGGGCGTCACCTTCGACAAGGCGATCGCCCGCAGCCGCGGCCTGTTCGCCGGCACGCCCACGCAGGTCGCGGACCACATGCAGGACCTGTTCGAGAGCGGCGCCTGCGACGGCTTCGTCGTCGCCCAGCTCGTCTTCCCCGCGACACTGGAGCAGTTCTGCACCAGCGTCGTCCCCGAACTCCAGCGCCGCGGCATCTTCCGCACCCGCTACGCCGGCCGCACGCTGCGCGAGAACCTGCTCGGCCATCCCTGACCAACGGCAACAAGGACAGACGCCATGACCTCCCGCCTGCCCGCCACCCGCCGCGCCCTGCTCGCCGCCGCCCTCGCCCTGCCGGGGGCGGCCCTCGCGCAAAAGAAGTTCGCCGGCCGCCGCATCACCTACGCCTCCTATGGCGGCGCCTACCAGGACGGCCAGAAGAAATCCTATTGCGACGGTTTCGCCGAGGAAACGGGCGTCACCATCGACCAGGACGGGCCGATGGACAACGCCAAGTTCCGCCTGATGGTCAGCTCCGGCCGCGTGGTGTGGGACGTGGTGGACGTCTCCGCCTCCTTCCTCTACGGCTCGGCCGCCGGCAATTTCTTCGAGAAGCTCGACTACACCAAGATCGACAAGTCGCGCATCGATCCGCGCTACGTCACCGAGCACGGCGTGGGCGACATCGTCTATTCCAACAATCTCGGCTACAGCAAGGCGGCCTTCCCGGGCGACAAGACGCCGCGCAACTGGGCCGACATGTGGGACCTCAAGACCTTCCCCGGCAAGCGCATGCTCAACGCCAATGCCGGCGGCTCGGTGGAAGCCGCCCTGCTCGCCGACGGCGTGGCCCCCAAGGACCTCTACCCGCTCGACATCCCCCGCGCGCTGAAAAAGCTCGACCAGATCAAGGACCACCTGCTGTGGTGGGAAACCAACTCCCAGTCGCAGCAGCTCCTGGTCAGCGGTGCCGCGGTGATGGGCATGATCAACAACGGCCGCGTCTACGACTCGGTCCAGAAGGGCGCGCCGCTCGCCCTGTCCTGGGACCTCGCCCTGCAATCGGCCGACTACCTGGTCATCCCGCGCGGCTCCAAGAACGTCGACGTCGCCACCGCGCTGATCGACTACGTCACCCGCCCCGAGCCGCAGGCGATGTTCGCCAACATCATGGTCTTCTCGCCCACCAACCCCGCGGCGTTCAAGCTGATCGACCCCAAGCTCGCCGCCTGGCTCGCCACCAACCCCGCCTACGCCGAGCGCAGCGTGGTCACCAACAACGAATACTGGCGCGACAACCTGGACCGGGTGACCAAGATCTGGACCCAGTGGCGCCTGACCTGAAGGCACGCGCCCGGTGAGGCGCGGCGCCGCGCATCTCCTGCTGCTGCCGGCGCTCGCCTTCGCCGCGGTGCTGTTCGTCGTCCCGGTCGGCGCGCTGCTGCTGCGCAGCGTCTCCGACCCGGCCTGGGGGCTCGACAATTTCCGCACCATCCTCGGCGAACGGCTCTATCTCGGCCTGATCATGAACACGGTGCAGATCAGCATCGTCACCACCGTCTTCTGCATCCTGCTCGGCTACCCGGTGGCCCATGTCATGGCCACCCGCCCGCGCCTCACCCGCCTGCTCACCTTCGTCGTGCTGGTCCCGTTCTGGTCCAGCATCCTGGTGCGCACCTTCGCCTGGATGGTGCTTCTGCAGAACAACGGCCTGATCAACCGCTTCCTGCTGTGGACCGGCATCGCCACCCAGCCGGTGGAAATGATCTTCAACCGCACCGGCGTGCTCATCGGCATGGTTCAGGTGCTGCTGCCCTTCGTCATCTTCCCGCTCTACGGCGCGATCAAGGCCATGAACCCGGCCCTGATGCCGGCCGCCAGCCTGCTCGGCGCCCCGCCCGTCCGCGCCTTCCTGCGCATCCAACTGCCACTCACCATGCCCGGCCTGGTCAGCGGCGCCACCCTCGTCTTCGTCATGGCCCTCGGCTTCTACGTCACCCCCGCCCTGCTCGGCGGACGGCGCGACGTGGTCATCGCCAAGATGATCCAGATGCAGGTCAGCCAGTTCGGCGACTGGGGCATCGCCGGCGCCCTCTCCCTCGTCCTGCTCGCCGCCACCCTCAGCCTCCTCGCCGCCTCCCGCCTCACCGCACGCAGGCTCGCCCCGGCATGAGGGGCGCGCGGCAGCAAGGAAGGCGGGGGCTCCGCCCCTCGACCCCGCCAGGGGCCGGGCCCCTGGACCCCCTGACTCAAGGGTCTTTGAGGAGAGGGGCTGAGGAGATGCGGCAACCCGCCTCACCCCTCTCCTCAAAGACCCTTGGCCACCGGTTTCCAAAGGCCCCCGGCCTTTGGCTGGTCCAGGGCAGAGCCCTGGCCTTCCCTCCCCACGCACCCCACATCCCCGAGGCCGGCGTGAGCGGGCGGGGGTGGCGGTGGGGGGCGGATGGGGTGTGTGCCGCGGTTGGCGTCTATCTGATCGCGCCGATGGCGATCGTGGTGCTGCTGTCGTTCAGTTCGAGTGCGTTGCTGACGTTTCCGCCGCCGGGATTTTCGTTCCGCTGGTACCAGAATTTGTGGGACAGCCCGGCCTGGCGCGACTCCTTCGTGGTCAGCGTGCAGGTGATGCTGATGACCTCGGTGCTGGCCACCGTGCTCGGCACGATGGCGGCGGTGGCGCTGTGGGGGAAGCGCACGCCGTGGGGCGGGGTTTCGCGTGGGGTGCTGATGGCGCCGCTGATCGTGCCCCACATCGTCTCGGGGGCGGGCATGTATCTGCTGCTCGATTCCTGGGGCTGGGTGGGCACGCTGCGCGCGCTGGTGGCGGCGCACACGGTGCTGGCGGTGCCGTTCGTGCTGGTCAGCGTGAGTGCCGCGCTCGACACCTGCGACCCGTCGCTGGCGCGCGCGGCGCTGACGCTGGGCGCCACCCCGTTCCAGGCCTTCCGCCGCGTCACCCTGCCGCTGATCTGGCCCGGTATCCTGTCGGGCTTCCTGTTCGCCGCGGTGCTGTCCTTCGACGAGCTGATCGTCTCGCTGTTTCTCAGCACCCCGCGCACCCGCACCGTCACCGTGCAGATGTGGAACAACGTGTTCGCCGACATCGATCCGGCCATCACCGCCATCGCGACGCTGCTGCTCGCGGTCTCGATGCTGCTCCTTGCCGCCCATGCCTGGGCCGGCCGCCGCACCGGCGGCGTGGTGCCGCGATGACAGCGACCGCGAGCGGCGGCGCCCGCGAGCCGATTTTCGAACTGCGCGGCCTCACCCGCCATTTCGGCGATGTCGTCGCCGTCGACGGCGTGGACCTCGCCCTCGCCCAGGGCGAGTTCGTGAGCTTCCTCGGCCCGTCCGGCTCCGGCAAGACCACCACGCTGATGATGGTCGCCGGCCTGCTCGCCCCCACACGCGGGCAGATCCTGCTGCGCGGCCAGGACCTCGCGCCGATGCCGCCCCATCGCCGCAACATCGGCATGGTATTCCAGAACTACGCGCTGTTCCCGCATCTGAGCGTGGCCGCCAACGTCGCCTTCCCGCTGGAAATGCGGCGCGTGAAGCGCGCCGAGATCGAGCGGCGGGTGCGCGACGCGCTCGCCCTGGTCGGCCTGCCGGACCACGGCGCCCGCCTGCCCGCCCAGCTCTCCGGCGGCCAGCAGCAGCGCGTCGCCTTGGCCCGCGCTTTGGTCTACGAACCCCCGCTGCTGCTGATGGACGAGCCGCTCGGCGCGCTCGACAAGAACCTGCGCGAGCAGATGCAGCTGGAAATCTCCCGCCTCCACCGCGAGCTGCGCATGACGGTGCTCTACGTCACCCATGACCAGGAGGAGGCGCTGATCATGAGCGACCGGATCGCGGTGTTCAATGGCGGCCGCATCGAGCAGGTGGGGCGTCCGCGCGAGGTCTACGAGCGTCCCGCCACCCGCTTCGTCGCCGGCTTCGTCGGCGAATCGAGCTTCATCGCGGGCCGCGTCACGTCGATCGCGGACGGGATCGCGACGCTGGAGACCGCCCATGGCGTGCTGCGCGGCCATGCCGCCGGCGTCGTGCCGGGCGCGCTGGCGGTGCTGGCGGTGCGGCCGGAGCGGATCGCCTTGGCGTCCGCCGAGAACGCGCTGCGGGCGCGCCTCGCGGAGGTGATCTATTTCGGCGATTCCTACAAGCTGATCGCCCGCCTGCCCGACGGCACCGAGCTGTCCGGCCGCCTGCCCCTGGGCGGCGCCGACGCGCTGGAGGAGGGTGCCGAGGTGACGCTCGGCTGGCACCCGGCGGCGTGCAACGTGCTGCCGGCCTGTTCATACCCGGCGCGGCAGCGGCTGCTGCCAGAAGCGCGGAAGCGCGCGGTTGCGGCACGGATGGGGCATGCCCGACTCGGAGATCGCGCTGCCCGACCTCGCCGCCACCGAGGCGCTCGCCCGCCGGCTCGCGCGCCGGCTGCGCGCGGGCGACGCGGTGCTGCTGGAAGGCCCGCTCGGCGCCGGCAAGACCGCCTTCGCCCGCGCGCTGCTGCGGGCGCTGGCCGGCGATCCCGCACTCGAGGTGCCGAGCCCGAGCTTCACCCTGGTGCAGAGCTACGAGACGCGGCGCGGCACGATCCATCATTTCGACCTGTGGCGCCTGGACGGTCCGGCGGCGCTGGCGGAGCTGGGGTGGGAGGCGGCGCTGGACGACATCGTGGTGGTGGAATGGCCGGACCGGCTGGGGCGCGCTGCGTCCTGCCGGTGCGGTGACGTGGCGCTGGCGCCGCCGGCGGCGATGCCCGCGCGCGGCCCGGCTTGCGGGATGGGACGGGCAATGAAGGCGATGCTGCTGGCGGCGGGGCTCGGCCTGCGCATGCGGCCCCTTGACCGAGGGCACCGCCAAGCCTGCTGCCCCTCGGCGGCCGGCCGCTGCTGGACCACGCGCTCGACCGGCTCGCCGCGTCCGGCGTGACCGAGGTCGCGGTGAACGCCCACCGGGCAGGCGGACCGGGTGGCCGCGCATCTCGCGGCGCGCGCCGGTGCGCCGGCCGCGCGGCTGCTGCGCGAGCCGGCGCTGCTCGACACCGGCGGCGCGGTGCGGGCGGCGCTGCCCTGCCAGGCCCGATCCCTTCTTCGTCGTCAACGGCGACGCCTTCTGGCTCGACGGCCCGACCCCGGCGCTCGACCGGCTGCGCGCGGCCTTCGACCCGGCGGCGACCGATGCGGTGCTGCTGGTGGTCCGCGCCGCGCAGGTGCAGGCCGCGATCGGCGCGGGCGATTTCGCGCCGACCCTGGGGCGTGCCGCGCCGGCCGTGAAGGAGCGGGAGATCGTGCCCTATGTCTACGCGGGCGTGCAGCTCTGCGCCCCCGCCCTGCTCGCCGCCGCGCCCGAGGGGCCGTTCAGCATGAACCTGCCGTGGGACCAGGCAATGGCCGCCGGCCGGCTGCGCGCCGTGGTCCATGACGGGCTGTGGTTCCATCTCTCCACGCCCGGCGACCTCGCCGAGGCCGAAAGCAACCTCCAGGCGACGGCGGTGGGCGAAGGGCGGTGAGGCTCTTCACCCTTCCGCCCGGCGTGCCGTTCCTCGACGTGCTGGCGCAGCGCTGGCTCGCGGACCATGCCGGCGACGACCTCGCCCGCGGGCTGATCCTGCTGCCGACCCGGCGCGCGGCGCGGTCGCTGGCCGAGGCGTTCCTGCGCGCCGCCGGCGGCCGGGCGCTGCTGCTGCCGCGCATCACCGCCTTCGGCGCGGTGGACGAGGCGCCGCTGGCGCTCGACGGCGCGCTCGACCTGCCGCCCGCGGTGGCGCAGGCGGTGCGGCTGGCGGCGCTGTCGCGGCTGATCCTGGCGCTGCCCCCGGCCGAGGGCGGGGTGCGCACCGCCGACCGCGCCTGGATGCTGGCGACCGAACTTGCCGCGCTGATGGACGAGGCCGAGCGCATGGAGCTCGACCTGCCCGGCGCCTTGGCCGGCGCGGCCGATGCCGAGCACGCCGCGCACTGGCGGGTCACGCTCGACTTCCTGGGCATCGTCACCCGCGCCTGGCCGGAGTGGCTGGCGGCCAACGGCCTGGCGAACCCGGTGGCGCGCCAGGTGCGGCTGCTGCGGGCGCAGGCGCGCGCCTGGCACGATGCGCCTCCCGACATGCCGATCTGGATTGCCGGCACCACGGCGGGCATTCCGGCGGTGGCGGCGCTGCTGAAGGTGGTGGCCGGGCTGCCGCGCGGCCAGGTGGTGCTGCCCGGGCTCGACCACGACATGCCCGACGCGGCCTGGGATGCGCTGGCGCCGTCGCATCCGCAGGCCGGGCTGCGCGACCTGCTGGCCGGGCTCGGCGCCACCCGCGGCGACGTGCGGCCCTGGGCGGCGCCGGGCGGGCGGGCGCGCATGCTCGCCACCGCGCTGCTGCCGGCCCCCGCCCTGTCGGCCTGGCGCGCGGCGGCACCGCACCTGACCGACGGCCTCACCCGGCTCGAAGCGGCGGACGAGCAGGAAGAAGCGGTGGCCATCGCCATGATCCTGCGCGACGCGATCCAGACGCCGGGCACCCGCGCGGCCCTGGTCACGCCCGACCGCGCGCTGGCCGGCCGCGTCGCCGCCGAGCTGCTGCGCTGGGGCGTGGTCGCCGACGACAGCGCCGGCGAGGCCCTGGCCGCAACCCCGCCGGCCGTGTTCCTGCGCCTGATCGCGGCGGCGGTCGCGGCCGGGGTGGCGCCGGTGGCGCTGCTGGCACAGCTGTAGCATCCCCACGCCGCCGCCGGCCTCGCCCCCGCCGCCGGCCGCACCCGCACCCGGGCGCTGGAGCTGGCCGGCCTGCGCGGGCCGAAGCCGCGCCCCGGCATCGCCGGCCTGCGCGAGGCGGCCCGGGCGCCCGATCCGGCCGACCTCGTCGCCCGGGTCGAGGCCGCGCTCGACCCGCTGCTGCGCGTCGCCGCGGCCCGGGCGGCGGCGCCGCACGACCTGCTGGCCGGCCTGGTCGCCGCGGCCGAGGCGCTGGCCGCGACCGACGACACGCCCGGCCCGGCCCGGCTCTGGGCGCACGAGGAGGGCGAGGCGCTGGCCACCGCGCTGGCCGAGGCGATGACGGCGCTGGCCCTGCTGCCCGACCAGCCGCCCGCGGTGCTGCCCGGCCTGCTCGATGCGCTGCTCGATGGCGCCGCGGTGCGCAGCCGCCGCGCGCTGCGCGGCCGCGGCCTCGACCGCGAGCATCCGCGCGTCTTCATCTGGGGCCCGCTGGAAGCGCGGCTGCAGGGTGTCGAGCTGATGGTGCTGGGCGGCCTCGCCGAGGGCGTCTGGCCACCGGCGACCGATTCCGGCCCCTGGATGAGCCGCCCGATGCGCACCCGCGCCGGCCTGCCCAGCCCGGAGGAGCGCGTCGGCCAGGCGGCGCACGACTTCCTGATGGCCGCCTGCGCGGCCGAACGCGTGGTGCTCTCCTGCCCCCGGCGCCGCGACGGCGCCCCGGCCGTCCCCGCGCGCTGGCTGGTCCGGCTGGAGGCGTTCCTGCGCGGCCAGGGCACCGCCCTGCCACGCCACCCCGCCTCCTGCTGGGCGCGCCTGATCGACCAGCCTGCCGGCGCGCCGCGGCCCGCCCTGCCGCCCGCGCCGCGCCCCGCCGTCCATCTGCGCCCGCGTCGCCTGTCGGTCACCGAGATCCAGACCTGGATCGAGGACCCCTACGCGATCTACGCGAAGCACGTGCTCGGCCTGGTGAAGCTCCGCCCGCTGGAGGAAGAGACCGACGCCGCCGAATACGGCACGCTGGTGCACCGCGGCCTGCAGCTGTTCCTGGAAGCCCACGGCACGCGCTGGCCGCCGGACGCCGAGGCGCTGCTCGGCCGCGACATGGACCGCGCCCTGGCCGAGCAGCGCCTGCGCCCGGCGCTGGCCAACTGGTGGGCGCCCCGGCTGCGCCGCATCGCCGCCTGGGTCGCCGCGCAGGAGGTGCAGCGCCGCGCCGCCGCGCCGCCGGCGGCACACGCCACCGAGCATCGCGGCGAATGGCACCTGGACCTGCCCGGCGGCGCGTTCCGCCTGCGCGGCCGCGCCGACCGCATCGAGCGCCGCGCCGACGGAATGCTCGCCATCTTCGACTACAAGACCGGCACCCCGCCCAACCAGGCCGCCGTCGAAGCCGGCTTCGCCCCGCAGCTGCCGCTGGAGGCGGCGATGGCGGCTTCCGGCGGGTTCGGCAAGGAGCTGGCCGGCCAGGCCGCCGAGCTGATCTACTGGCACCTCACCGGCGGCTTCGTCGCCGGCGAGGCGCGCAGCCTCTACAAAGGCGAGGCCGACGCGGTCGCCGCCGCCGCCGGCCATGCCGAGGACCGGCTGCGCGCGCTGATCGCGGCCTTCGACGACCCGGCGCGCGCCTATCTCTCCCAGCCCCATGCCGGCCGCGCGCCGCGCTTCTCCGACTACGCCCAGCTCGCCCGCGTCGCCGAGTGGGATGCCGCCGACAGCGAGGAGGAGCCGTGAGCACCCCCCGCGAACGCGCCCAGGCCGCCCAGCTCCAGGCCTCCAACCCCGAGGTCTCCGCCTTCGTCGCCGCCTCCGCCGGCTCCGGCAAGACCAAGCTGCTCACCGACCGCCTGCTGCGCCTGATGCTGTCCGGCGCCGCGCCCGGCCGCATCCAGTGCCTGACCTTCACCAAGGCCGCCGCCGCCGAGATGGCGCTGCGGCTGCAAAGGATGCTCGGCGAATGGGTCACGCTCGACGATGCCGCGCTCGATGACCGGCTGCGCGCCCTCTGCATCGCCCCGGACGATGCAATGCGCCGCAAGGCCCGCGCCCTGTTCGCGGACGTGCTGGACCTGCCCGGCGGCATGCGCATCGGCACCATCCACGCCTTCTGCCAGTCGCTGCTGCGCCGCTTCCCGCTGGAGGCGTCGCTGTCGCCGCATTTCGCCCTGGTGGACGACACCGACGCCGACATCGCGCTGACCGAGGCGCGCGAGACGCTGCTGGCCGGCGGCGACGCGGCGACCGCCGCGGCACTGGAGGCGCTGGCGGGGCTGGTCAGCGCCGACGGGTTCGGCGGGCTGGTCAAGGCGCTGCTGGGCGCCTGCGGGCACCT
>JBGAIK010000185.1:0-9363 GCA_044225615.1 Acetobacteraceae bacterium
GCGTGCGGGCGCTGAACCTGTTCGCGACCTGCCGCGAGGGCCAGCGGCTGGGCCTGTTCGCGGGGTCCGGCGTGGGCAAGTCGACGCTGCTGTCGATGCTGGCCCGGCACACCGCCTGCGACGTGGCGGTGCTGGCCCTGGTGGGCGAGCGCGGGCGCGAGGTGCGCGACTTCCTGGAGGACGATCTGGGCGAGGCGGGGCTGGCGCGCTCGGTGGTGGTGGTCGCGACCTCCGACATGCCGCCGCTGATGCGGCGCGAGGCCGCCAACACCGCCATGGCGGTGGCCGAGCATTTCCGCGACCAGGGGCGCAGCGTGCTGCTGCTGATGGACAGCGTGACGCGGTTCTGCCTGGCCTTGCGCGAGATCGGGCTGTCCGCGGGCGAGCCGCCGGCCACGCGGGGCTATCCGCCGTCGGTGTTCGCCGAGCTGCCGCGGCTGCTGGAGCGCGCCGGGCCGGGGCCGGACGGCCCGGATGCGGGGCGCATCACCGCGTTCTTCACCGTGCTGGTCGAGGGCGACGACCACAACGAGCCCGTGGCCGATGCGGTGCGCGGCATACTCGACGGCCATGTGATCCTGGACCGCCGCATCGCCGAGGCCGGGCGGTATCCGGCGATCGACGTGCTGCGCTCACTGTCGCGCGCGGTGCCGGGCTGCAATTCGGCGGCGGAGAACGGGCTGACGCGGCGCGCGCGCGCGCTGCTCGCGGTGCATGCCGACAGCGCCGACCTGGTGCGGCTGGGGGGGCACCGGCCGGGGGCGGACCCGGAGCTCGACGCCGCCCTGGCGCTGGGGCCACGCATCGAGGCGCTGCTGGGCCAGGGGCGGGACGAGCGGGCGGGCCTGGCGGAGAGTTTCGACGGGCTGCGCGCGCTGCTGGGCGAGGCGGCGGGCTGACCGGCCTAGTGTCCTGTCCCCGAAGTTCGCCATCCTTCATGGCGGACGTAGGGGTGAACAGGACACTGAAAACAACGAGCTAGTGTCCCGATTCCGACCACTGCACGTGGCAACGAACTTCGGAATCGGGACACTAGCCCGCACGCGGCGCCGCGCCGAAGGGGGCGCAGCCGGCTGGTCCGGAGCAGGTCGCGCCGGGTGCAGGGGGCGCCGGCCCGTCGCGCGAAGCGCGCTGGCGCACGACGCCCGCCGGAGGCCCTTCGCTTCCCTTCACGGCCCCGGCTGCGCATCCCTGAAGCTGGTCCCGCTTTCGGCAAGGGCGCGGAGCTTGGCGGCGGGTGCCCAGCGGTCGCCGTAGCGCTGGTGCCAGGCGGCGATCTGGGCGTAGACCTCCTGCACGCCGATCGTGTCGGCCCAGTGCATGAGCCCGCCGCGGTAGCGGGGGAAGCCGAAGCCGTGCAGCCACATGATGTCGATGTCGCTGGAGCGGTAGGCGATGCTCTCCTCCAGGATCTTGCAGGCTTCGTTGACGGAGGCGAAGAGCAGGCGGCGGAGGATTTCCTCGTCGGTGAAGGTCCGCTGTTCGACGCCCATTTCGGCGCCGACTTGTTTGATGATTTGGGCGACTTCGGGGTCGGGGTGGGGGGTGCGGTCGCCCTTCTCGTAGCGGTACCAGCCGGCGCCGGTTTTCTGGCCGAAGCGGCCGAGCTCGCAGAGGCGGTCCGCGATGGGCATCTTGCGGTAGTTGGGGTTGGCGGCGGCACGGCGCTTGCGGGCGGCCCAGCCGATGTCGAGCCCGGCGAGGTCGCCGACGGCGAAGGGGCCCATCGGGTAGCCGAATTCCACCATGACCTTGTCCACCTGCTCCGGCAGGGCGCCTTCCTCGAGCATGATGATGGTTTCGGTGGTGAAGGGGGCGCGGCTGCGGTTGGCGAGGAAGCCGTCGCAGTTGCCGCAGGCGGCGCTGATCTTGCCCATCGCGCGGCCCAGCTTCATGACCGAGGCCAGCGTGGCGGGCGAGGTCTTGGCGCCGCGGACGACTTCCAGCAGCTTCATGACGTTGGCGGGGCTGAAGAAATGGGCGCCGGCGACGTCCTCGGGGCGGGTGGTGGCGGTGGCGATCTCGTCGATGTCCAGCGCCGAGGTGTTGGAGAGGAGCAGGGCGCCGGGCTTCATGACGGCGTCGAGCTTCGCGAAGACCTCCTTCTTGGGGGCCATTTCCTCGAAGACGGCTTCGATGGCGACGTCGGCGTCGCCGATCTCGGCGTAGTCGGTGATGGGCGTGATGCGGGCGAGGCGGCGGTCCATCTCGTCCTGCGCCAGGCTGCCGCGCTTGACGCTGGTGGCGTAGTTGTCGCGGATGCGCTGCATGCCGCGGTCCATGGCCTCCTGCGTGGCTTCGAGGATTTTCACCGGGATGCCGGCATCGGCGAAGCTCATGGCGATGCCGCCGCCCATGGTGCCGGCGCCGATGACGGCGGCCGAGGCGACGTCGCGGACGGGGGTGTTGTCGGGCAGGCCGGGGATGCGGGCGACCTCGCGCTCGGCGAAGAAGGCGTAGCGCAGGGCGCGGGCCTCGGGGGCGTTTTCGAGCTCCAGGAAGAGTTCCTGCTCGCGGGCGCAGCCTTCGTCGAAGGGCAGGGTGCAGGCGGCCTCGACGGCGAGGATGCAGTTGTAGGGGGCTTTCTGGTTGCGGGCGCGGCGCGCGATGGTCTTGCGCATCGCATCGAACATGCCCGGCTCGGCCTGGTATTCGGCGACGTGGCTGGTGATGTCGCGGACGCGCGGGAGGGGGCGGGCGTCGGCCTTCGCGCGGGCGAAGGCGACGGCGGCGGCGCGGAGGTCGCCGTCGACGATGTTGTCGATGATGCCCATTTCGTGGGCCTCGGGGGCGGGGACGTGGCGGCCGGAGACGATCATTTCGAGCGCGCGTTTGGGGCCGACGAGGCGGGGCAGTCGCTGGGTGCCGCCGCCGCCGGGGAGGATGCCGATCAGCACTTCGGGCAGGCCGACCTTGGCGCCGGCGACGGCGACGCGGTAGTGGCAGGCCATCGCGTGCTCCAGCCCGCCGCCGAGGGCGTAGCCGTGGATGGCGGCGACGACGGGTTTGGTGCCGCGGTCCATGACGTCGTAGGTGCGCTCGCCGAGCTTCGGCCGGGGGCGGTTCCTGCCGAACTGGCGGATGTCGGCGCCGGCGATGAAGCTGCGGCCGGCGCCGATGAGCACGAGGGCGCGGATGGCGGGGTCGGCCTCGGCTTCGTTGAGGGCGGCGATGATGCCTTCGGGGACGCCGGGGCTGAGCGCGTTGACGGGGGGGTTGTCGACCACGATGACGCCGATGTCGCCGTCGCGTTCGAGGCGGACGAGGGGCTTGTCGCTCATGGTGCGGCTCCTTGCAGGCGTTTGCGGGCTGGACGCTAGGGGGTCGGCTCGGGTTGCTCAAGGCGGGTCCGCGGCGCGGGCGTTTACCCGGACGAAGTGAAGCAAGAAGATTCACCACAGAGGCACAGAGGACAGTGAGAAGTAAGAGAAGGCGTGCCTTGACGGCTTTCTTCTGCCTGCCCTCTGTGTCTCTGTGGTGACTCTTTCTTGCTTGCCCGGACGAGGTGAAGCAAGAAGATTCACCACAGAGGCACAGAGGACAGTGAGAAGTAGGAGAAGGCGTGCCTTGACGGCTTTGTTCTGCCTGCCCTCTGTGTCTCTGTGGTGACTCTTTCTTGCTTGCCCGGACGAGGTGACGCAAGAAGATTCACCGCAGAGGCACAGAGGACAGTGAGAAGTAAGAGAAGGCTTGCCTTGACGGCTTTCTTCTCCCTGCCCTCTGTGTCTCTGTGGTGACTCTTTCTTGCTGTCAGCCTTGCGGGATGTCCACCCAGGCGTTGCTGCGGGCGCTGGTGGCGATGGCTTCGAGGGCGAGCATGGTGTCGACCGATTCGGCCTCAGTGCAGCCGTTCCAGCCGGTGCCGTCCTGGACCAGTTTCGCGAAGGAATCGGCCTCGGCCAGGAAGCCGTCGCCGCCGGGGAGCTCCTCGGTTTCGAAGGCGACGGTGTTGGGAATGCCGCGCTTGACGCGCAGCGGCAGCTTTCCGTCGGGGGCGTGGTTGGCATAGCCGGTCTCGACCAGACCCTTCTCGGCGATGACGACGGCGTGGCGGTGGAAGGAGGTGGAGAGGCTGGTGGTGATCTGGCCGATGCCGCCCCCGGGGAAGACGAGGGTGGCGGCGACGGTCTGGTCGACGCCGGTCTGGGTGAAGCGGGCGGTGGCCAGCACGCGGCTGGGGCGTTCGCCCATGACGATGCGCACGAAGCTGGTGGCGTAGGTGCCGGCATCGTAGAGGGCGCCGCCGCCGCGCTCGGGCAGGAGGCGGATGTTCTGCGGGTTGGCGGTGGGGACGCCGTCGGGGGAGGCGATGGAGAAGCCGAAGGCGGAGGTGACGATCTGGATGCGGCCGAGCTCGCCGCTGGCGATGATCTCGCGCAGGCGCAGCGTCTGCGGCTGGGACATGTAGGGGTAGGCCTCGCGCAGATGGACGTTGTTGGCGCGGGCGGCGGCGTACATGGCGCTGGCCTCGGCGCCGGTCATGGAGAGGGGTTTCTCGCACAGCACGTGCTTGCCGGCCTGGCAGGCCTTGATGGCCCATTCGGCGTGCAGGTCGTTGGGCAGCGGGATGTAGATGGCGTCGATGGCGGGGTCGGCGAGCAGGGCCTCGTAGCTGCCGTGGAAGCGGGGAATGCCGCATTCCTGGGCGAAGGCGGCGGCCTTGGCCTCGGTGCGGGAGGCGACGGCGGCGACGGTGGCGACGCTGGAGCCATGGACGCCGCGGGTGAACTGGCGCGCGATGTTGGCGGCGCCAAGGACACCGTAGCGGAGGGGATCTGATGTAAACATGGCTCGTTCTGGATTTGTGGCGGGGAGGATGCGCGGCGATGGAACAGGGGGCAACCCTGAGCGGCATGGGCTGGCGCTTGCATGGGGCCGGACCCGCCGCTATAAGCCCGCCCCTCATCTGCGAGTCCGGGCCTGTAGGGCATGCCCGGCCGCGATGCCTGCCGTTTCGGCGGGACCTGCCCCCCACGACCAGGGACGGGGCGGGGTTCGAGCCATAGGAGACCCCAAATGCCCAAGATGAAGACGAAGTCTTCGGTCAAGAAGCGCTTCAAGATCACGGCCACGGGCAAGGTGCTCGCCGGGCCGGGGAACAAGCGCCATGGACTGATCAACCGCCCGCAGAAGATGAAGCGGCAGGGCCGCGGCAGCCAGGTGCTGACGGAGGCCGATGGCCTGACCGTCAAGCAATGGGCGCCGTACGGGCTGCGGTAAGGGAGAACAGGCATGGCACGCGTCAAGCGGGGCGTCACCACGCACGCCCGTCACAAGAAGGTCCTGGACGCCTCGAAGGGGTTCTTCGGCCGGTCGTCCACCAATTATCGCATCGCGCTGGAGCGGCTGGAGAAGTCGCTGCAATACGCGTATCGCGACCGCCGGGTGAAGAAGCGGGATTTCCGCGCCCTGTGGATCCAGCGCATCAACGCCGCGGTGCGCGAGCACGGGCTGACCTATTCCCGATTTATCGCCGGGCTGAAGGCGGTGGGGATCGAGATGGACCGCAAGGTCCTGGCCGCCATCGCCTATGACGATCCGGCGTCGTTCGCCGAGATCGTGAAGAAGGTGCAGGCCGCCCAAGCCTGATCGTTCCCCGCCAGGGGACCCGCGATCACACGTGAAGGGCCGCCCGCACAGGGCGGCCCTTTTTCGCATGCAGGAATGCCAATGAGCGACGATCTCTCGACCTTGAAGGCGGATGCCGAGGCCGCCCTTGCCGCTGCCGCCGACCTGCGCGCCTGGGACGCGGTGCGCGTCGGCGTGCTGGGCAAGAACGGGACGCTGACGCAGAAGCTGAAGGAACTGGGCAAGGTGGCGCCCGAGGAGCGGCGGGCGCGCGGGGCGGCGCTGAACGTGGTGAAGGACGAGTTGACCGCGGCGATCGAGGCGCGGCGGGCGGCGCTGGAGGGGGCGGCGCTGGATGCGCGGCTCGCGGCCGAGCGGATGGACGTCTCGCTGCCGCCGGCGCCGCAGGTGAACGGGCTGATCCATCCGATCAGCCGGACGATGGAGGAGATGGCGGCGATCTTCGGCGCCATGGGCTTCGCCATCGCCGAGGGGCCGGACGTGGAGGATGACTGGCGCAATTTCGGGGCGCTGAACATCCCGGCGCATCATTCGGCGCGCGAGGACATGGACACGTTCTATCTGCCGGCGAGCGAGGCAGGCGGGCGGCGGCGGGTGCTGCGGACCCACACCTCGCCGGTGCAGGTGCGCACCATGCTGAGCCAGGAGCCGCCGATCCGGGTGATCGTGCCGGGGCGGACCTATCGCGCCGATCATGACGCGACGCATTCGCCGATGTTCCACCAGGTCGAGGGGCTGGCGATCGACCGGCACCTGACGCTGGGGCACCTGAAGGGCTGCCTGATCGACTTCCTGCGCGCCTATTTCGGCATCGCGACGCTGCCGGTGCGGTTCCGGTCGTCCTATTTCCCGTTCACCGAGCCGTCGATGGAGGTGGATATCGGCTGGAACCGGCGCACCGGCGAGCTGGGCGGCGGCGGGGACTGGCTGGAGATATTGGGCAGCGGGATGGTGCATCCGAAGGTGCTGGCCAATTGCGGCATCGATCCGCGCGAGTGGCAGGGCTTCGCCTTCGGCATGGGCATCGAGCGGGTGACGATGCTGAAGCACGGCATTCCCGACCTGCGGCCGTTCATCGAGCGGGTGACGATGCTGAAGCACGGCATCCCGGACCTGCGGCCGTTCTACGAAAGCGACATACGCTGGCTGCGCCATTACGGGTTCAGCCCGCTGGCGCCTTCCATGCTGCACGAGGGCCTGTGAGATGAAGTTCTCCCTCTCCTGGCTGAAGACGCATCTCGACACCACGGCGTCGCTGGCCGAGATCACCGATGCGCTGACCATGATCGGCCTCGAGCTCGAGGGCGTGGAGGATCGCGGGGCGGCGCTGATGAATTTCCGCATCGCCCGTGTGGTGGAGGCGGTGCAGCACCCGAACGCGGACCGGCTGCGGGCGTGCAAGGTGGATGCGGGGGACGGCATCGTCTCCGTGGTGTGCGGGGCGCCCAACGCGCGGACCGGCATGAAGTCGGTGCTGGCGCTGCCGGGCGCCTATATCCCGGGCAAGGACGTGACCCTGAAGGTGGGCGAGATCCGGGGCGTGAAGAGCGAGGGCATGCTGCTTTCGGTGATGGAGATGGGGCTCGGCGCCGACCATGAGGGCATCATCGACCTGCCGGCGGATGCGCCGGTGGGGATGGCGTATCCGGTGTGGGCGGGGCTCGACGATCCGGTGATCGACATCGCGGTGACGCCGAACCGGGGGGATGCGCTGTCGGTGCGCGGGGTGGCGCGGGACCTGGCGGCGGCGGGGATCGGGACGCTGAAGCCGCTGGCGGTGGAGAAGGTGGCCTCGGTGTTCGCGAGCCCGCTGCGCTGGGCGGTGGAGATGCCGGGCTATTGCCCCTGGGTGCTGGGGCGGGCGATCCGCGGCGTGCGGAACGGGCCGAGCCCGCGCTGGCTGCAGGACCGGCTGACCAGCATCGGGCTGCGGCCGATCAACGCGCTGGTGGACGTGACCAATTTCTTCACCGTCGACCTGGGCCGGCCGTTGCACGTGTTCGACGCGGACAAGGTGGCGGGCGGGGTGCTGACCTTCCGGCCGGGCGCCGGGGAGACGTTCCGGGCGCTGAACGGCAAGGACTACACGCTGCGGCCGCAGGATTGCGCGATCGCGGACGCGGCCGGCGTGCAGTCGCTGGCCGGCGTGATCGGCGGCGAGGCGACGGGCAGCGACGAGGGCACGACGACGGTGTTCGTGGAATGCGCGCTGTTCGATCCGGTGGGGGTGGCGCTGAGCGGGCGGCATCATGGCCTGGTCTCGGATGCGCGGTCGCGGTTCGAGCGCGGGATCGATCCGGCGCTGCTGCCGGATGCGGTGGAACTCGCCACGAAGATGATCATCGAATTGTGCGGCGGCGAGGCCTCCGAGGTGGTGTCGGCCGGGGCGGCGCCGGACTGGCGGCGGCAGGCGCGCCTGCGCTTCGCGCGGCTGGAGACGTTCGGCGGGCTCGCGGTGCCGGCGGACGAGGCGGTTTCGCGGCTGGAGCGGTTGGGTTTCACGACGGTTGTGCGGGATGCGGAGCGCGTGACGGTGCAGGTGCCGTCCTGGCGCAATGACGTGGCCGGCGCCACGCCGCTGGAGTCCGATCCGGCCCTGCCGGCGGAGAAGGCGCGCAAGGCGGCCGAGGGGCGGGACCTGATCGAGCCCGAATGCGACCTGGTGGAGGAGGTGCTGCGGCTGGGGGGGCTCGATGCGGTGCCGCCGGTGTCGATGCCGGCGCTGGGGCCGGTGCCGGGCATGACGCTGACGCCGCGGCAGGGGCGCACGATGCTGGCGCGCCGCGTGATCGCCGCACGGGGCTTCGCGGAGGCGGTGACGTTCAGCTTCATGCCGGCCAGGGAGGCCGCGCTGTTCGGGGCGGCGCCGGAGGGGCTGCGGCTGCTGAACCCGATCGCCTCGGACCTCGACCAGCTGCGGCCGACGCCGCTGGCGACGCTGGTAATGGCGGCCGGGCGCAACGCGAGCCGGGGGTTCGCGGACGTGAACCTGTTCGAGATCGGGCCGGCCTTCGGGGCGGACGGGCAGCATGTGGCGGCGGCGGGCGTGCGGGCCGGGATGACGGCGCGGGCGTGGAACGCGGCGCCGGTGGGTGGCGACCCGATGGCGGCGAAGGCCGATGTGTGGGCGGTGCTGGCGGCCCTCGGCGTGCCGATGGACGCGCTGATGACCACGGCGGACGCGCCGGCGCATTATCATCCCGGCCGGTCCGGGACGGTGCGGCAGGGGCCGAAGACGGTGCTGGCCCGTTTCGGCGCGCTGCATCCGCTTGTGCTGGCGGCGCTCGACATCGCCGGGCCGGCGGTGGCGTTCGAGATCGACCTGGATGCGATCCAGGAGCCGAAGCGGCGGAAGAAGGGGCTGCCCGACCTGCCGGCGTTCCAGCCGGTGAAGCGCGATTTCGCCTTCGTGGTGGACCGGGGCGTGGCGGCCGAGGCGCTGCTGAAGGCGGCGAAGGGGGCGGAACGGACGCTGATCGCCGGGGTTTCGCTGTTCGACGTCTATGAGGGCGAGCGGATGGAGGCGGGCAAGAAGTCGCTCGCCGTGGAGGTGACGTTCCAGCCGCGCGAGCGAACCCTGACGGATGCGGAGATCGAGGCGGCGTGCGCGAAGGTGGTGGCCGCCGTGGCGAAGGCGACGGGGGGTGTGCTACGGTAAGTTGGTCCGATTTTCAGGAAACTGGAGCGAACGACATGGTGGTCAAGCGGATGATGACACTGACCCGGCCGGTTCCCGAGCCTGACTTCCAGAATATTGTCAGCGCCAATACCGAC
>JBGAIK010000186.1:0-9487 GCA_044225615.1 Acetobacteraceae bacterium
CTCCGACAGGAAGTTGCTGCGCTGCTGAAGGAAGCGCCCGAGGTCTGAACCCTACCGCAAGTGGCATGCCGCCACATGCCCCGGCGCCAGTTCCCGCAGCGCCGGCGCCTCCTCCCGGCACCGCGCCACCGCGATCGGGCAGCGTGTGTGGAAGGCGCAGCCCGGCGGCGGGCGCATCGGGCTCGGCACGTCGCCCTGCAGGATGCGCCGCGCGCGCTTCACCCGCGGGTTCGGCACCGGCACCGCGGCCAGCAGCGCCTCGGTATACGGATGCTGCGGCGCGCGGTACAGGCTCGCCTTCTCCGCCATCTCCACGATGCGGCCCAGATACATCACCGCCACGCGGTGGCTGATATGCTCGACCACCGCGAGATCGTGCGCGATGAACAGGTAGGACAGGCCCTGCTTGCGTTGCAGGTCCATCAGCAGGTTGATCACCTGCGCCTGGATCGACACGTCCAGCGCCGAGACCGGCTCGTCGCCGATGATCAGCGCCGGGTCGAGCGCCAGCGCCCGCGCGATGCTGATGCGCTGCCGCTGGCCGCCGCTGAACTGGTGCGGATACAGCTTCATCTGCGCCGCCCGCAGCCCCACCTGCTCGAACAGCCCCGCCACGCGCTCCTGCGCCGCAGCCCCCTGCGCCAGCCCGTGGAACGTTACTGGCTCGGCCACGATGTCACCCGCCGTCATGCGCGGATTGAGCGAGGAGAACGGGTCCTGGAAGATGATCTGCATCCGCCGCCGCACCGGCCGCATCGCCGCCTTGTCGAGCCCGGTGATCTCCTGCCCGTCCAGCTTCACGCTGCCCGACGTCGGCTCCACCAGCCGCAGCACCGCGCGGGCCACGGTGGACTTGCCGCAGCCGCTCTCCCCCACCAGCCCCAGCGTTTCGCCGGCGCCGAGGCTGAAGCTCACGCCATCGACCGCGAACACGGTGCCGACCTGCCGGCGCAGCAGCCCGCCGCGCACCGGGAAGTGCTTCTTCAGCCCTTCCACCTGCAGCAGCGTCTCAGCCATGCGGATGCCAGCACGAAGCCGCATGCCCCGCGCGATGCTCCCGGAACGGCGGATATTCGGCCCTGCACTGCGCATCCGCCCGGGCGCAGCGCGGCGCGAAGGCGCAGCCCGCCGGCAACCCGCTCAGCGCCGGCACCATGCCGGGGATTTCCTGCAACCGCTCCGGCGGCACCGCGCCCGGGTCCAGGCTCGCCAGCCGCGGCACCGAGGCCAGCAACCCCACCGTGTAGGGGTGCAGCGGCGCCTCGAACAGCGCCTCCACCGGCGCCTCCTCGATCTTGCGGCCGGCATACATCACCACCACGCGCTGCGCCGTCTCCGCCACCACGCCGAGATCGTGCGTGATCAGGATCACCGCCGTCCCGGTCTCCTCGCGCAGTTGCAGCAACAGGTCGAGGATCTGCGCCTGGATGGTCACGTCCAGCGCCGTGGTCGGCTCGTCGGCGATCAGCACCTTCGGCTTGCAGGCCAGCGCCATCGCGATCATCGCCCGCTGCCGCATGCCCCCCGAGAGCTGGTGCGGATAGGCCCGCGCCCGCTGCGCCGGCTCCGGGATGCGCACCAGCTGCAGCATCTCCACCGCCCGGTCGAACGCCGCCCTGCCGCTGAGCCCCTGGTGGATGGTCAGCGTCTCGGCGATCTGGTCGCCCACCGTCATCACCGGGTTCAGCGAGGTCATCGGCTCCTGGAAGATCATCGAGATCGCGTTGCCGCGCACCCCGCGCATCGCCTCCTCGTCCAGGGCCAGCAGGTCCCGTCCCTCAAGCCGCACCGTGCCGCCGGCGATCCGTCCGGGCGGCTGCGGCACGAGGCGCATCAGCGACAGCGCGGTGATGCTCTTGCCGCACCCGCTCTCGCCCACGATTGCCAGCACCTCGCCGCGATCCACCGTGAAGCTCACCCCGTCCACCGCCCGCACCAGCCCCTGGCGGGTGAAGAACACGGTGGACAGCCCCTCCACTTCCAGCACCGCGCTCATCCGCGCTGCCTCGGGTCCAGGATGTCGCGCAGCGCATCCCCCAGCAGGTTGGCACCGAACACCGTCAGGCTGATCGCAAGCCCCGGAAACACCACCAGCCACGGCGCCACCCGGATGTATTCCGACGCCGATTCCGACAGCATCCGCCCCCAGGACGGGTGCGGCTCCGGCACCCCCAGCCCCAGGAAGGACAGCGCCGCCTCGGTCAGGATCGCCGCCCCCAGCTGCGCGGTCGCCAGCACGATCAGCGGCGCCACCGTGTTGGGCAGGATATGGCGCACCGCGATCCGCCATTCAGACAGCCCGATCGCATGCGCCGCCTCGACGAAGGCCTGCTCCCGCAGCGCCAGCGTGTTGGCCCGGATCACGCGCGCCACCGCGGGAACCATCGGCAGCGAGATCGCCAGGATCGTGTTCTCCAGCGACGGCCCCAGGGCGGCGGCCATCACCAGCGCCAGCACCAGCAACGGCAGCGCCTGCAGCACGTCCATCACCCGCTGCGCCAGCAGGTCCACCCAGCCGCCCAGGTAGCCGGAGACCAGCCCCACCGCGACGCCGAACACGCAGCCCAATGCGGTGGCGCCGAGCCCCACCGCCAGCGAGATGCGCGCGCCGTAGACGATGCGCGCGAACATGTCGCGCCCCATCACGTCCGCCCCCAGCAGATGCGCGGCCGTCGGCGGTGCCAGCGACAGGTTCGGATTGGTGTCCAGCGGGCTCCATCCCGCCACCACCGGGGCGAAGGCCGCCGCCAGCACGAACACCGCCATGATGATCGCACCCGCGAAGCCCAGCGGATAGCGCCGGGCGAAATGCAGGAACCGCCCCACCGGCCCGCTCGTGCCCGCGCCCGCGCGCCGCAGCTCCGCGCCGTACTCCGCCGTACCACCGGTGTCAGCCATCGTAGCGGATCCGTGGATCCAGCACGGCGTACAGCATGTCCACCGCGAAGTTCACCACCACCACCACCACCGCGATCAGCATCACGAGGTTCTGCACGATCGGGTAGTCGCGCGAGCGGATCGCCTGCACCAGGAAGCGCGCCACGCCTGGGATGTTGAACACCGTCTCGGTCACGATCAGCCCGCCCACCAGGAACGCCGCCTCGATGCCGATGATCGTCACCACCGGCAGCAGCGCGTTGCGCAGCGCGTGCCGGTAGTTGACGCTGCCCTCCGATGCCCCCTTGGCGCGCGCGGTGCGCACGAAATCCTGCTTCAGCACCTCCAGCATGGCCGAGCGCGTCAGCCGCATGATCAGGGCCGAGCTGCGGAATCCCACCGCGGCCGCCGGGATGCTGTACAGCGCCAGCGCCTGCAGCCAGGTCTCGGGAGGATTGGTGTAGATCGGGATCTCGCCGAACCAGGCCACCGCGGCCATCAGGATCAGCAGCCCCAGCCAGAATGCCGGCAGCGACAGCCCGCTCAGGCTCACCACCCGCAGCACGTAGTCGATCGCCCGATCCTGCCGCACCGCGCTCAGCACCCCGGCCGGAACCCCCAGCAGCACCGAGAAGGCCAGCGCCAGCAGGGCGAGCTTCCCGGTGATCGGGATGCGCGGCAGGATCTCGTCCAGCGCCGGCTTCTCGGAGACATAGGAGAAGCCGAGATCGCCGCGCAGCAGCCCGCCCATCCATTCCGCGTACTGCACCGCGATCGGCCGGTCGAGCCCGAGCTCCTGCTCGATCCGCGCCTTGTCGGCCGGATCGACCATGCCCGCGCTGTCGAACAGGATGTCGACGATGTTGCCCGGCACCAGCCGCAGCAGCACGAAGATGACGACGGAGATGCCGAACAGCGTCACCAGCATCAGCCCGAGCCGGCGGACCAGATAGGCAGTCATGTCCAGCGCGGAGCGATGCGGTGGCGGCCCGGGATCAATGCTCGATCCACATGTCCTCGAAGCGGTAGCCGTTGTAGGAGCTGTTCACCATCGGCGTGTAGCCGTGCAGCTTCGGCGTCCAGCAGGTGCCCTCGCGGCGGTGCAGGATGATCGGCCGGGCCACGTCGTTCTGGATCTGCCGGTCGATCTCCCACACCATCTGCTTGCGCTTGGCGATGTCCGTCTCGCTGGACTGCTTCACGAACAGCTCCTCCAGCGGCTTGTTGCAGTACTGGGTGTAGTTGCGCTCCGAGTTGCAGGCGTAGTTCTCGAAGAAGGTCTGGTCCGGGTCGTCCACCGCGTTGCCGGTCAGGTTCAGCCCGACGGCGTAGTCCTTGCGCGCCACCTTGGCGAACCAGGAGCTGGTCTCCACCACGTCCAGCGTGGCGTCGATATAGATCTCCTTCAGCTGGTCGATCAGGATCACGGCGGCGTCGCGGTACGACGCGATGTCGCGGGTGGACACCTTCAGCGCCAGCCGCTTGCCCGGCCCGTAGCCCAGCTTGGCCATGATCGCCTGGGCCTCGGCGCGGTTCTTCTTCACGTCGGTGTCGTAGCCGACCATCGTCCTGATCTGGTCGGGCGGCATGCCCCAGAACCCGTCCGGCTGGGGCAGCAGCGAGCCGCCGACATCGGCCTGCCCCTCGGCCAGGATGTCGATGAACGCCTTGCGGTCCAGCGACAGCGCCATCGCCCGGCGCAGCTCCTCATTGTCGAAGGGCGGCTTGTCGCGGTTCACGATCAGGTTCGTGGACACGTTGGTCGGGCCGAAATGGCAGATCGCGTCCGGGCGCTGCGACTTGATGTCCTTCAGGATGCGCGCCGTCACCTCGGTCGGGAAGGTCATGTCCACCTTGCCGGCGATGAAGGCGAGCATCGCGGTGGACCGGTTGGTGATGATCGGCAGCTCGATCGCATCCAGATACGGCCGCCCCGCCTTCCAGTAGTTCGGGTTGCGCGCCAGCCGGATGATCTCGTTCTGCTTGAATTCCACGAACCTGAACGGCCCGGTGCCGATCGGCTGCACCCGCATGTCGCGGGCGGAGACGTGGCAGGGATACATCGGCGAATAGCCGGAGGCGAGCAGCGCCAGCAGCGACGGCTGCGGATGGCCCAGGGTGAACGCCACCTCCTGCGGCCCGTTCACGGTCACGTCCTTGACGTTGTCGTACCAGGTCTGGCGGGGATTCTTGCGGAACTTGTCCTTCGCCTTCTCCTGCAGCAGGTCCATCGTGCACTTGACGTCGGCCGAGCTGAACGGCTTGCCGTCATGCCACTTCACGCCCTCGCGCAGCTTGAAGGTCAGCTTCAGGTTGTCGGGGCTCCACGACCACGAGGTGGCCAGTTCCGGCTCGATCGAATCCGGCGTGTTCTGCGGCACGTCCTGCTTGTAGCGGATCAGGTTGTTGAACACCGCCATGAACGGGACGTTGGTCGAGAATGTCGCCTCCTCATGGATCGAGGCGCTGGCCGGATTGTCGCGCTGGTAGATGCGCGCCGTCCCCCCCGGCTTGGGGGTCTGCGCAACCGCGGCGCCCGCGACCAGCGCACAAGCAGCAATAAGTCCGGCGGACCAGCGTGTCATCTCGGCCATCCCTCGATTGGTTGGCGCTCGCACCGGCGCCGTTGCAGTGGCCTTACCACGCGTCCACCCGCCGCGCCAAGGCGCGATGCAGTCCAGTAACCAAACGAGACACGGATCAGCCGATCGCCTCGCGCGCCGCCGCGATCGCCTCCGCCAGCACCCGCGCATCGCCCACATGGTTGGCCAGGATCAGTACCAGCGCCGCGTCCAGCGCCGCCGACTGCGCCGCGTCCAGCCCCCGGTGCGCCTCCGCCAGCAGCCGGAAGGCCCTATCCGGGTCGGGGAAATTGCTCGCCGTCGACAGCGCCATCCTACCCCCCCGCCCTTGCCAGCGCCGCCGCGATCCGCCCCGCATCCGGCCGCCGGAACCGCCCCGCCACATAGCCGTCCGGCCGCAGCAGACAGGCATCGCCCGGCGTCAGGTCGTACCGCGCGGCGCAAGCTTCGCCAGCCTCGATGATTGCCAGCCCCGTCGGCGCCGCCACCGGGCCGCACGTCAGCAGCGCAAAATCCACCCCCGTCACCGCCTCGCTCAGGAAACCCTGCCCCAGCGGCGCATCCAGCATATGCGCCCCCGGCGCCGGTCCCGCCGCCCAACCCTCCGCATCCGGCGTGGACAGCGGCGAGTCATACGCGGTGGGCCGCGACAGCCGCCCCGCATTCACCATCCGCCGCGCGAACTCGTGCCGCCGCGCCAGCCTGAGCGTGACCTCGCGCAGCCGCGCTTCGTACGCGGTGCGCGGCGCGATGAAGTCGGTGGAACGCGTCGAATGCCCGATATTGTCGTCCGCCGCCTGCACCCGCTCGATGTCGTAGCTTGCCAGCAGGCCCTCGCCTCGCCCCCGCAGCACCCGGTCCAGCTTCCAGCCCAGGTTCTCCGCGTCCTCCACCCCCGAATTCGCCCCCCGTGCCCCGAACGGCGACACCTGGTGCGCCGCGTCGCCGGCGAAGATCACCCGGCCATGGACGAACCGCGCCATGCGCCGGCACTGGAAGCGGTAGAGCGAGATCCACTCGAACTCGAAACCGTCATGCCCGAGCATCCGCGCGATCCGCGGCCGCACCCGCTCCGGCCGCCGCTCCAGCTCCGGATCGGCATCGCGACCGAGCTGCAGGTCGATCCGCCACACGTCGTCCGGCTGCTTGTGCAGCAGCGCGGACTGCCCGTCATGGAAGGGCGGGTCGAACCAGAACCAGCGTTCGGTCGGGAAATCCGCCGTCATCTTCACGTCGGCGATCAGGAACTGGTCCTCGAATGTCTCGCCGATGAAATCCGCCCCGAGCATGCCCCGCACCGGCGAGCGCGCCCCGTCGCAGGCCACCACATACGCCGCCGTCAGCGCATACCGCCCGTCCGGCGTCTCCACCGTCACCAGCACATGGTCCGCCGCCGGCGCCACGCCCACCACCCGGTTGCGCCAGCGCAGGTCGATCCCGTCCATCCCGCGCGCCCGCGCCGCCAGGAACGCCTCGGCGTAGTATTGCTGCAGGTTGATGAAGGCCGGCATCCGGTGCCCGCTCTCCGGCAGCAGGTCGAAGCGGTAGACCTGCTCCTCGCCCAGGAACACCCGCCCCACCTGCCACACCACGCCCTTCTCCAGCATCGGCGCGGCCACGCCCAGCCGGTCCCACGCCTCCAGCGTGCGCTTGGAGAAGCAGATGGCGCGCGAGCCCTCGCCGATCCGGTCGGAATCGTCCAGCAGCACCGCCTTCTGTCCGCGCCGCGCGAGGTCGATCGCCAGCGTAAGGCCCACGGGGCCGGCGCCGACCACCACCACCGGGTGATGGGCCACGCGGTCCTGGTCGGGGCTCCGTGCGTAGGTGAACTGGAGCTGCATCACATTCCCAAAGGAAGGAAGGGGTTCCCTCTTGAAGGAAACAACCAAAAACCTTCTGTGAGTTCAAGCGCGCACCAAACGAGCAAGAGTCTTTTTGCTGCTCATTCTTCAGAAGGAGAAGCCCTTACTTCCTCCTCGTCTCCAGCCAAAGATTCCCGATGATCCCCGCGGCCGTGACCCCCGCCCCCACCAGCACCAGCGGATCGAACGCCTCACCGTACAGCGCCACGCCCAGCAGCGCGACCAGCGGCACGCGCAGGAAATCCAGCGGCACCACCAGCATCGCCTCGCCATGCCGGAATGCGTTGGTCACGCAGACATGCGCCAGCAGCCCCGTCGTGCACAGCGCAAGCAAAGCGAGCGCCATGTCGGGCGCGAGATAGGGGTAGATCCACGGCGCCCGCCCGGTCAGCGCCGCGGCGCCGAGATACATCGGCAGCTGGAACACGTTCATCCAGAACAGGATGTTGAGCACCGTGTTGCTGCCGGTGAGCTGCTTGGTGGTGGTGAGCTGCACCGCGAACCCCACCGCGGCCGCCAGCACCACCAGCGCCTCGGGCTGGAAGGTGGTGAGGCCGGGGCGCAGGATCACCAGCACGCCGACGAAGCCCAGCCCCACCGCCATCACCCGACCCCCGGTGGGCCGCTCGCCCAGGAACAGCATGGCCAGCACCATCGTCCAGGCCGGCGCGGTGAACTCCAGCGCGAACACGGTCGCCACCGGCAGCACCGTCAGCCCGTAGGCCCAGCAGGCCTGACCGAGGAAATGGAAGGTATTTCGCAACGAATGCAGCCAGAACGGCCGCGGCGCGCCCACGTCGTTGCGCGCCCGCAGCAGCACCCAGGCGCCGAGGATGGCGATGCCCCCCAGATTGCGGATGGCCAGTATCTCGAACACGGTCAGCCGGCCGGCGAGCGCCCGGATCGACACCGCAAGCGCCAGGAACGACGCCAGCGCGCCGCTCATCCACAGGACGACTTTCAGCAGGTCGGCCGGGCGCGTCGGCACGCGCTCAGCCCGGCAGGATCTCGCGCACCGCGTCCGGCGGCCGGCCCACCCGCGCGCCCTTGGCCGTCACCACGATCGGCCGCTCGATCAGCACCGGATGGGCCAGCATCGCCGCGAGGATCGCCGCGTCGTCGGCCCGGTCGAGGCCGAGCTCCGTCGGCAGCGCGCCCTTGCGCCGCAGCAGCTGCCCCGGCGTCATGCCGAGCTTCGCCAGCAGCGCGGTCAGCGTGGCCCGGTCCGGCGGCGTCTTGAGGTATTCCACCACGCGCGGCGCATGCCCCAGCTCCGTCAGCAGCGCCAGCACCTTGCGCGAGGTCGTGCAGCCCGGATTGTGGTAGATCGTGACGTCGGCCATGCGGTTCTCTCCCTGCCGGCCAGGGAACCGCAAACCGCCAGCCCCGTCACCCCACGTTTCGTGGGGGGTGACCTGCTTGTTTGGTCGCGCGAGTCACGCTGTCCGGCCTGCGGCCCCAGGCGATCACGCTCTATTTCTGCACCGACTCCACCGGCACGATGTCCACCGACACGCGCACCCCGTTGCGCCGCGCCGCGTCGATGGCGGTGCGCAGCGCGGCGGTGTAGGCGGCCACGCTGTCGCCGTCATCGACTGCCCAGCTCACCTGCAGCGGCGCCGAGGAGGCGATCACCACCACCAGGTCGATGCCGTAGGGCGGGCCGACCTGGAACGCGGCCCCGCGCAGCTGGTCGAACAGCCGCACCCGCTGCCCGGCGCCCAGCCGCCGCGCCTGCAGGGCCGGCTGGGTCTTGCGCGGCATGTAGTGGGAGATGCTGCCGTCGCTGCCGACATAGTCCACCTGCAGCACGCTCGGGAAATCGGGGCCTTCGATGTTGAAGTCGATCGGGTCGCTGTCGCGCAGCTGCAGGGTGCGGGTCACCGGCGAGGGTAGCAGCCTCGCCGACACCCCCTTCACGTCGCCCAGGCCGCGCAGCACCGGCCGCAGCGCGTCGATCACCTGGCAATAGACCGGCAGGCCGGGGATCGCGGTCACGTCCCAGTTGCGCCCCGTCACCGCGGCGTTGTCATAGCTCACGCGCAGCGTGGCCAGGTTCTCCTGCGGCACCACGCCGCGCAGCGACAGGTTCGCCTGGGTCGACTCGCCATAGACGGCCGCGCAGGGCATCGTCGCCAGCGCCTCGCGCGGCGAGGGCGGTGGCGG
>JBGAIK010000187.1:0-9382 GCA_044225615.1 Acetobacteraceae bacterium
CGCGTCGTAGTGGTCGGGGTCGGGCAGGCCGGCGGCGCGGCCCAATCCGGCGCTGCGGCGGATCAGCGGCTCGTAGACCTTCTCCCACCATTTCGCCGGCCACATGAAGGTCTTGTAGTAGAAGCCGGCGCTGAGGATCGGGGCGGCCAGCGCGTTCAGCGACAGCAGGTCCCATTTCAGGCTGGGCCAGCGGTTCTGGCTGGCGGCGTGGAGCCCGTCGTAGAGCTCCACCATGGTCATGCGCGTGTTGGGCTCGCGCCGCGCGCCGCTGCGGAGCTCGGCGAGGCCGTTCGGCTCCTCGGCGCCGGCGGCGTAGATCCCGCGCGGGCGGTGGAGCTTGAAGCTGCGGCCGACGAGGCGGACGCCGTTGGCGAGCAGGGCGGAGGCGAGCGTGTCGCCGGGGTGGCCGGCGAACGCCTTGCCGTCGAACTGGAAGTTCAGCGTGGCGGCGCGGTCGACATGGCCGCCGGCGGCGGTGCGGAATCTCTGGCTCATTCCGCGGGGATCTCCATCGTGTCGGTGGCGCCGCCCGCGGCATGGACCGCGTGGGTCATGGTGTGGCGCACGACCTTCAGGAACTGGCGGCAGCCGCCGGAATGGTACCACCACTCCAGATGCCAGCCGCGCGGGTTGCCGCGGGCGTAGACGTAGTCGTGGAACGCCTCGACCGGCGCGTCGGCGGCCGGGCGGGTGACGTTGGCGTCGCCGCGATAGGTGAACTCGACCTCGTCGCGCGGGCCGCAATGGGGGCAAGGTATCTGGATCATGTCATTGCGCCCCCATCACTGCGCCCATGGGAAGGGGCCGTTGCCGCGTTCGTCGAGCATGTGGCCGGTGCGGAAGCGGTCGAGGCGGTGGGCCTCATTGAGCTTGTGCGGGGCGTCGTTGGCGATGGTCCAGGCGTGGCACCAGCCGGAGCCGGGGGTGGCCTTGAAGCCGCCGTAGCACCAGCCGGCGGTCATGTAGAGGCCCTCGACCGGGGTCTTGCCGATGATCGGCGAACCGTCGAAGGTCATGTCCATCACGCCGCCCCATTGGCGCAGGCCGCGCAGGCGGGACAGCGACGGCATCATGGCGATGCCGGCGGCGTAGACATGTTCCACCACCGGCAGGTTGCCGCGCTGGGCGTAGGTGTTCCAGCCGTCGAGCCCGCCGCCGAAGACGAGGCCGCCCTTGTCGGACTGGCTGATGTAGAAATGCCCGGCGCCGAAGGTGATCACCTGGTCCACCAGCGGCTTGATGCCCTCGGAGACGAAGGCCTGGAGCACATGGCTTTCCAGCGGCGCGTCGAACCCGGCCATCTGGGTCAGGCGCGAGGTGTTGCCGGCCACCGCGAGGCCGATCTTCTTCGCCCGGATCGGGCCGCGGGTGGTCTGCACGCCTTTCACCCGGCCGCCCTCGACGTCGATGCCGAGGACCTCGCAATGCTGGATGATGTCCACCCCGCGCTGGTCGGCGGCCCGCGCGAAGCCCCAGGCCACCGCGTCGTGCCGGGCGGTGCCGCCGCGGCGTTGCAGCAGGCCGCCATGGACCGGGAAGCGGCCGTTGTCGACGTCCACCAGCGGGCACAGGGCGCGGACCTGCTCGCGGTCGAGCAGTTCGGCGTCGATGCCGTCGAGCAGCATGGCGTTGCCGCGGCGGGCGGCGGCGTTGCGGCCGGCATCGTTGTGGAACAGGTTGATCACGCCGCGCTGGCTGACCATGGCGTTGTAGTTGATGTCCTGCTCGAGGCCTTCCCAGAGCTTGAGGGAGTGCTCGTAGAAATTGTGGTTCTGCGGCAGCAGGTAGTTCGAGCGGACGATGGTGGTGTTGCGGCCGGTGTTGCCGAGGCCGATCGGCCCCTTCTCCAGCACGGCGACATTGGTGATGCCGTGCTCCTTGGCCAAATAGTAGGCGGTGGCGAGGCCGTGGCCGCCGCCGCCGATGACGATGACGTCGTAGGCGCGCCTGGGTTGCGGATCGCGCCACGCGGGTTTCCAGCCGCGGTTGCCGGTCAAGGCCTCGGTCAGCAGCCGGAATCCAGAATATCGCATGCCCGCCTCGTTCCGCCGAAACTATGCGGCCCGGGTGGGGGTGTGGCAAGCGGGGCCGGGTGGTGCATTCTGCACTGCGGCAGAAGGTGGAACGCGGTGGATATCGGGCAGCGGATGGATCGGCGGCTGGGCGTATCGCGGGTGGCGGCGGCGGACGAGCCGTTGCCGGAACTGGCGCGCGCGGCGCGGGTGCACGAGGTGCCGTGCGGCGACGGCACCATGGTGCTGCGGGACTGGGGCGCCGGGGTGCCGCTGGTGCTGCTGCATGGCGGGTCGGGCTCGTGGCGGCACTGGGCGCGGAATATCGGGCATTTCGCGAAGACGCGGCGGGTGGTGGTGCCGGATTTGCCGGGGCTGGGGGATTCGGCCTCGCCGCCCGATCCCTACACGCCGGACAGCATCGCGCGGGTGGTGGCGGCGGGGATTGCGGCGGCGATCGGGGGCGCGTTCTACGACCTTGCCGGCTTTTCCTTCGGGGCGATGATCGCGAGCCGGGTGGCGCTGCTGCACCCGTTCCAGGTGCGTTCGCTGACCGTGATCGGCGCCGGCGCCCTGGGCACGCCGCGGCACGGGCTGGGGCTGGAGAAGGTGCGGCGGCTGGAGGGCGATGCGCGGGTGGAAGGCCACCGCGCCAACCTGGCGAAGCTGATGATCGCCGATCCTGCCAGGATCGATCCGCTGGCGCTGGCAATCCAGGAGGTGAACACGCGGCACTCGCGGATGAAGAGCCCGCAGTTTGCCGCGAGCACGTCGCTGAAGGATGCGGTGGCGGCGTATCCGGGGCCGTTGCACGGGATCTGGGGGGCGCGGGATGCGGCGGCGTTCCCTTCGGTCGAGTCGCGGCGGGACATATTGCGCGCGGTACGGCCGGATATCGATTTCAGGGTGATCGAGGGCGCCGGGCACTGGGTGTCATATGAGGCGGCGGACGCTTTCAATGTGATGCTTGGCGGGATGATCGGCTAGCCGCGCCGCAGCCAGAGCTCCTCCACCGCGTGGCCGTCGCCCTTGCGGACGACGAGCTGGGCGCGCTCGCGGGTGGGGCGGATGTTCTCGACCAGGTTGGGCAGGTTGATGTCGCGCCAGATGGTGCGGGCGGCCTCGCGGGCTTCGGGCTCGGTCAGGTCCCTGAAGTGGTGGAAGTAGGAGGAGGGGCGGCGGAAGACGGTGCGCTGAAGGAGCAGGAAGCGCTCCTCGTACCACGCGGCGACGCGGTCGGTGTCGGCGTCGAGGTAGATGGAGAAGTCGAAGAAGTCGGAGGCGACCGCGGCGGAATCCGAAGCGATCTGGAGCACGTTCAGGCCCTCGAAGATCAGGATGTCGGGGCGGTCCACGACCTGGGTGCGGTCGGGGACGATGTCGTAGGATTCGTGCGAATAGACCGGGGTGCGCAGGTCGGGCTGGCCGGATTTGACCGCGGCGAGGAAGGCGATCATGCGGCGCAGGTCGTAGCTTTCGGGGAAACCCTTGCGCTGCATGAGGCCGCGTTCCTGGAGCGTGGCGCGGGGGTGCAGGAAGCCGTCGGTGGTGACCAGATCCACGCGCGGATGGTCGGGCCAGCGGGCGAGGACGGTGCGCAGCAGGCGGGCGAAGGTGCTCTTGCCGACGGCGACGCTGCCGGCGATGCCGATGACGTAGGGGGCCGGGGTGCCGGGGCGGCCGAGGAAGGCGGTCTCGACCAGGCTGCGCATGCTGCGGGCGGCGACCACGCGCAGGTTCAGCAGGCGCGAGAGCGGGAGGAAGATGTCCTGCACGTCTGCCATGGAGACGGGGTCGTTGAGGCCGCGCAGCTCGTCGAGGTCGGACTGGGCGAGGGTGAGCGGGGTGCTGGCGCGGAGCGCCGCCCATTCCCAGCGGCTGAACAGGTTGTAGCGCGACGCCAGTAGCCGCCGTTCCGCCGTCATTGCGCCCCCTTGACCCCGCCGGCCGCCACCGCGAGGGTACCGGAAAAGCGGAGGAGCGGACAGGATGAGCGCGACCCAGGGCAGCCACAATCCCTATCTTCCCGTGCGCGAGGACTGGCTTGCGACCACGCTCGAGCCGATCCTGGAGCCGGGCCTGCCGATCATCGACCCGCATCACCATCTGTGGGACCGGCCGGGCTGGCGCTACATGCCGCACGACCTGCTCGACGACGTGGGCAGCGGACACAACATCATCGCCACCGTGTTCGTGCAGGCCCGCGCCTTCCACAAGGCGGACGGGCCGGAGGCGATGCGGCCGATCGGCGAGACCGAATTCGTCAACGGCGCGGCGGCGATGGGGGCATCCGGGCAGTACGGGCCGGGACGGATCTGCGCCGGCATCGTCGGCCATGCCGATCTGCGGCTGGGTGACGGGGTGGTGAAGGTGCTGGAGGCCCATGTGCGGGCCGGCGGGGACAGGTTCCGCGGCATTCGCCACATCGTGGCCTGGGACGACGACCCGGTGGTGCTGAACCCGGGCAATCCGGCGCCGGCGGGGCTGCTCGGGGATGCGACGTTCCGCGCGGGGTTTGCGCATCTGGCGCCGATGGACATGTCGTTCGAGGCCTGGCTGTACCACCCGCAGATCGCCGAGCTGACGGCGCTGGCGCGGGCGTTTCCCGCAACGAAGATCGTGCTGAACCATGTCGGCGGCCCGCTCGGCATCGGCAAGTATGCGGGCCGGCATGCCGAGGTGTTTCCGGGCTGGGCGGCTTCGATCAGGGAGCTGGCTGCGTGCCCGAACGTGTTCGTGAAGCTGGGCGGGCTGGGGATGCGGATCAACGGGTTCGGCTTCGAGGCACAGGCCGCAGCACCGGGCTCGGACGCGCTGGTGGCGGCGTGGAAGCCGTATATCGAGACCTGCATCGAGGCGTTCGGGCCGGCGCGTTCGATGTTCGAGAGCAACTTCCCGGTGGACAAGGGCAGCTACAGCTATCCGGTGTTCTGGAACGCCTGCAAGAAGCTGGCGGCCGGGGCGAGTGCCAGCGAGAAGGCGGATCTGTTCGTTGGGGCGGCGAGCCGGTTCTATCGGCTGGGGCTGTAGATGGCGGGGCCGCTCGACGGCATCCGGGTCGTCGAGATCGGCCAGGCGCTGGCCGGGCCGCTGGCCGGGGTGATCCTGGCCGACATGGGCGCCCTTGTGCTGAAGGTGGAGAAGCCCGATGGCGGCGATGACGCGCGGCTGTGGGGACCGCCGTTCGTCGGGGGGGCGTCGCTGTTCTTCCATGCGATGAACCGGGGCAAGCGGTCGGTGGCGTTGGACATCAAGGCGCCGGCGGACGTGGCGCGGCTGAAGGGGCTGGTGGCGGAGGCGGATATCGTCATCCAGAACCTGCGGCCCGGCGTGGTGGAGGATTGCGGGATCGGGCCGGGCGACCTGATGGCGGTCAATCCGCGGCTGATCTACTGCTCGATCTGGGCGTTCGGGCATCGGGGGCCGTTGCGCATGGCGCCGGGGTTCGATCCGCTGCTGCAGGCGTTCGGGGGCCTGATGTCGATGACCGGGCGGCCGGAGGACCCGCCGACCTTCGCGGGCGCGGCGGTGAACGACAAGACGACCGGGATGTGGTGCGTGATCGGGGCGCTGGCGGCGTTGCAGCAGCGGGCGCGGACCGGGCGCGGCTGCGTGATCGACACCTCGCTGTTCGAGAGCGCGGTGGCGCTGGTGGAGGGCGCGGTGAACGGGTTCTGGCATGGCGGGACGCTGCCGAGCCGGAGCGGGACGGCGAGCAACCTGCTGGCGCCGTACCAGGTGTTTCCGACCGCGGACCGGCCGCTGTGCATCGCGGCCGGCAACGACCGCATTTTCGTGAAGCTGGCGCGCGCCATGGGGCACGCGGAATGGGGCGCGGAGGAGCGGTTCCGCACCGGGCCGGACCGGGTGCGGCATCGCGACGCGCTGGTGGCGCTGATGGAGGCGGTGCTGGTGACGCGGCCGCGGGAGGACTGGATCGCGGCGTTCGAGGCGGCGGGGGTGCCGTGCGCGCCGGTGAACGACATCGGCGAACTCGCGGCCAGTGCCCAGCTTGCGGCCATGGACATGGCGCGGGACCTGCCGGGCAGCGGACTGAAGGTGATCGGGCTGCCGGTCTCGTTCGACGGTGCCCGGCCGCACCCGCGCGGGGATTCGCCGGCGCTGGGGGAGTTCGACGCGTCCGGGTGACAGGGCCTGCCGGCGGGGGCATGGTGGGCTGCTTTTGGTGAAGCAAGGGGAAGGAACTCCGCATGACCAAGAAGATGCTGGAAGGCAAGGTCGCCATCGTCACGGGTTCGGGCCGCGGAATAGGCCGCGCGATCGCGCTGGTGATGGCGGAGAACGGCGCGAAGGTGGTGGTGAACGACGTGGGTGCCGCGGTGGACGGCGCGGGCCATGACGAGACGCCGGCGCAGGGCGTGGTGCGCGAGATCGACGCGGCGCACGGCCAGGGCACGGCGGTGGTGAACACCGACAGCGTGGCCGAGTGGGACAGCGCCCAGCGGATCGTGAAGCAGGCGGTGGACACGTTCGGCAAGATCGACATCGTGGTGAACAATGCCGGCATCTTGCGCGACGGCATCTTCCACCGGATGACGCCGGAGGAGTTCGACGCGGTGTGCAAGGTGCATCTGTATGGCGCCTTCTACATGAGCCGGGCGGCCATTCCGCACATGCGGGCGCAGGAGAGCGGGGCGTTCGTGCACATGACCTCGACCTCGGGGCTGATCGGGTCGATCGGGCAGGTGAACTACGCGGCGGCGAAGCTGGGCATTGCCGGGCTGTCGCGGGCGATCGCGTCCGACGCGGCGCGCTACAAGGTGCGGTCCAACTGCATCGGGCCGCATGCGTTCAGCCGGATGATCGAGTCCATTCCGGGCATGCCGGAGGAAGTGTTGCAGGCCCGGGCGGCGAAGACGCGGCCGGACCAGGTGGCGCAGCTGGCCGGGTTCCTGGCATCCGACGCGGCCCACGAAATCACCGGGCAGATTTTCGGGGCGCGGGGGAACGAGATCTATCTGTACAGCCAGCCGCGGCCGATCCGGACGATCCAGCGCGGGGATGGGTGGAGCGTGGAGACGCTGGCCGAGGTGATTCCGGGGGCGTGGAAGAGCAGCCTGACGCCGATGGAGCGGACGCGGGACGTTTATCCGTACGATTCGATCTGAGCCAGGAAGTTGAACAAAGAGGCAGCGAGACAGCGAGAAGACGGGGGTTGACCGTTCTTCTCGCTGCCTCGCCGTCTCTTTGTTAAACTGCCTATCTGCCAACAAATTTGGGTTTGCGCTTTTCACGGAAGGCGGCGACGCCTTCGCGGTTGTCTTCGGTATTCTGCAGCTGGGGCTGGACGAGGGCTTCGTAGTCGAGGAATTCCTCGAGGCCGGGGCCGGCGGCCATGTGGAAGAGTTTTTTCGCGAGGCCGAGGGCGAAGGTGGGGGCCTCGGCGAGGTCGGCGGCGAGTTCTGCCGTTTTTGCTTCCAGTTCGGTGTCGGGGACCACGTGGTTGACGAGGCCGAGGGAGAGGGCCTCCTGCGCCTGGACCATGCGGGCGGTGAAGACGAGTTCCTTGGCGCGGTTCATGCCCAGGCGGCGGGTGAGGAACCAGATGGCGCCGCCGTCGGGGCCGAGGCCGATGCGGCGGAAGATTTGCGAGAATTGCGCGGTCTCGCTGGCGACGACGAGGTCGGCGGCCAGCGCCAGGCTCCAGCCGATGCCGACGGCGTGGCCGCGGATGGCGGCGATGACCGGCTTCTCGATGGCGTGGAGCGCGCGCATGTAGGTGTGGCTGAGGCGTTGCAGGCGCTCGCGGGCGGGGCGCAGGCCGATCTGCCCCATGCGGTCGACATCGGCGCCGGTGCAGAAGCTGGGGCCGCGGCCTGCGAGGACGACGACGCGGACCTGGTCGTCGAAGCGGACGGCGGTGAAATGGGCGGTGAGCTGCTCGCGCATTTCGAGGGTGAGGGCGTTGCGCTTCTCGGGGCGGTTCAGCGTGATGGTGGCGATGGGGCCGTCGATGGACAGGTCTACGGTCATGCGGGTCCTCCCTTTTGTGGCCAGGATGCACCGGAGTTGACCCGGGGCGCCATGCGGGACAGGGTTTTGGGGATGGGAAGGAGAGTGCCGATGAGCAGCCTCGCCGAACTCGACGCGATGGATGACCAGGCGTTCCGGATGCATGTGCGCGGCTGGATCGAGGCGAACTATCCGCCGCATCTGCGCAACCCGCCGAAGCGGCTGCACTGGCACGACACCAAGGTGTGGTACCTGATGCTGTCGGAGAAGGGGTGGCTCGCGCCCGGCTGGCCGCGGCAGTACGGGGGGATGGGGCTGGCGGCTTCGCGGCAGCTGATCATGATCGAGGAGTTCCAGCGCCATGGCTGCGCGCGCAGCAACGACATGGGCGTGGCGATGCTGGGGCCGCTGCTGATCCGTTTCGGGACCGAGGCGCAGCGGGCGGCGTTCCTGCCGAAGATCCTGTCCGGCGAGCATGTGTGGTGCCAGGGGTACAGCGAGCCGAATGCGGGATCCGATCTTGCCGGGTTGCGGACCGAGGCGGTGCCCGACGGGGAGCACTGGGTGGTGAACGGGCAGAAGATCTGGACCTCGCTGGCGATGGACGCGAACTGGATTTTTCTTCTGGTGCGGACGAACAAGGCGGCGAAGAAGCAGGAAGGCATCTCGTTCCTGCTGGTGCCGATGGACAGCAAGGGGATCACGGTGAAGCCGATCGTGAACCTGGATATGCATGGCGAGTTCTGCGAGGTGTTCTTCGACGACGTGCTTGTGCCGAAGGGCAACCTGGTGGGGAATGTCGACCAGGGCTGGACGATGGCGAAGACGCTGCTGGGGTTCGAGCGGATCGGGATCGGGGCGCCGCGGCAGTCGAGCTACGCGCTGCAAAGGCTGCGGATGCTGGCCGAGCATGCGGGGGTCTGGGATGAGCCCCTGTTCCAGGACCGGTATACGCGGCTGCGGATGGACCTGGCCGATCACAACGACCTGTACCAGACCTTTGCCGAGCGGGTGCGGCGGGGCGAGGCGCTGGGGCCGGACGTTTCCATGCTCAAGATCAACCAGACCGAGCTGTTCCAGCGGATCACCGAGGCGATGCTGGAGGTGGCGGGCGAGGAAGGGGCGCTGTTCGGGCCGATCGGGGGGAATCGCGACCTGAATCCGGCGGGGCAGTTCATCCAGTCCCGGCCGAGCACGATCTATGGCGGGAGCAACGAGATCCAGCGCAACGTGATCGCGAAGAACGTGCTGGAGCTGCCATAATCGCGTTATACTTTCGGAATCGTAACATTATCGACGGGCGTCCGCCGCCTCACTTTTCGAGCGGGAACGCCAGGAGCGGACCGGCCAGCCGCAGCAGGGGCGCATCGGCCCGGCGTGGGGGCGGTGGATCGGTT
>JBGAIK010000188.1:0-9361 GCA_044225615.1 Acetobacteraceae bacterium
TTTCCAGGCGATGCGGGCGGTGATGCGGGCGATGGTGCCGCGGGGTTTGAGGCCGACGGCCTTGAAGGCCATGGCCATGGCGCGTTCCACCTGGGGGAAGCGGTAGACGCCGACGGCGCCGCCCATGTAGGCGGCGAGGCAGCGCTGGTGGTCGTAGGCGGTGCCGGCGGGGTCGTTGCCGGCGTGCCAGGCGTAGGACAGCTCGTCGTCCTCGCTTTCGGTGATGCGGCCGACGCCGATCATGATGCGGCGGGGCAGGGTGATGTCTTCGCGGGCGAGGTAGCGTTTCATGTGGGTGTAGAAGAGTTTGTAGTGGCGCAGCTCGTCGGCCTCGATGAGGGCGCAGATCTGGCGCAGCACCGGCTCCTTGGTCTGGGCGCCGAGCGCGCTGTAGTAGCTGGAGGTGCCGGTCTCGACGATGCAGCGGGCGATGAGTTCGCCGGTGCGGGAGCCGCGGACGGAGGCGTCGACCTCGGTGGGGATGCTGTAGCCGGCGCGGAAGCGGGCGAAGGCGGCGGGGAAGTCCCAGGACGGGTCGGCCATCATGCCCCAGCGGCCGAGGGCGTCGCCGTGCTGGACCTCTTCCCGGCTCCAGGTGCCAGTGGCGTCGCGGAACTCCCAGTCGTCGGGGAAGACGTTGCCCAGGTAGGCGGCGTAGTCGACGGCGTTGCGCTCGACCAGGGCGGCGGCCTTGACCAGGGGCACGATGGCGGGGTCGGCCAGCGCCGGGTCGAACCGGTCCCAGGCGATGTCGTTCATCCGCCAGTTCTTCATTAACCACTCCGAACGTCGGCGCCGGCGGCGCGTTCTGCACGATCTGCCCCGCGGGGGCCGGGTTTTCAACCCCGTTCACGGGCTAGTTGGGTGCATTGCTCCCCTGCCGGGGGGCACCTAGCCTTGCGGGCATGCCCATCGAGTCGCGCCTGCGAATGGTCCGTGCCGGCCTGGCCGTCTGTGCCGCCGTGGCGGTGCTGCTGCTGGCCGTGCCCGCCGCTGCCCAGGAGGAGGGGCTGCCGATGCCGCGGGTGCGGCCGCCGCCGAAGCATGAGACTGTGCCGCCGTCGCCGGGCCGCAGCTATGAGTGGGCGCCGGGGGCGTGGCGCTGGAACGGCTCTTTCTTCGTGTGGACGCGCGGGCGCTACATGGTGCGGCGGCCCTGGACCTATCGCTGGATCAGGGGCCATGCCGAGGGCAGCTCGAGCCTGGAGAAATGGGTGCCCGGCTTCTACGGCCAGCCGAAGCGGCAGGACGGCATCATCCGGCCAGCACGAAATCCCTGAAGACCTTCAGCGGCACCGTGCGCTGGCTGGGCTGGTTGTAGTTGCCGCAGAAGATCACCACCACCAGGCCGGTGGCGGGCATCACGATCAGCCGCTGGCCGCCATTGCCGAACCCGCCGACCCAGGGGGACCCGCCGGCGGACCCGTTGTAGCGGTACCATTGCCAGCCATAGTCGATCTCGGCGTCGACGGGCACGCGCGGGTGCAGGCAGGTGGCGAGCCAGGCGGCCGGCACCACGCCTTCGCCGCCGGCCATGACGCAGGCGCCGATGCGGGCGAGGCCGGAGGCGGTGAGGCGCATGCCGGAGGCGGCGGCGGGCTGGCCGTCGAATCCGTTGCTCCAGGCGGAGAGGGCGATGCCGAGCGGGTCGAGCAGCGCCGTGCGGGCGAAGGCGTGCAGGTCGAGGCCGGTGCCGCGGGCGATGAGGCCGCCGAGCAGGGCGGTGGCGCCGCCGCAATAGCCCCATTTCTGCCCGGGCGGGCCCTCGATCGGGCGGGAGAGCACGAAGCGGTAGCGGTCGGGTGCGTGCTCCATGGCGATCTCGCCGTTGCGCGGGTCGGTGTAGGGCAGGTTCTCGTTCCATTCGATGCCGAGCGTCATCGACAGCGCGTGCGCGACGGTCAGGGCGCGGCGGGCGGGGTCGGCGGCGAGGTCGGGGTAGTCGAACGCGTCGAGCAAAGGCGTGTCCGGGGCGGGCACCTTTCCCCGGGCGAGGGCGATGCCGTAGAGCAGGGCGACGACGCTTTTCGACACCGAGCGCAGGTCGTGGAGCGTGGCGGGTCCGTGCTGCACCTGGCCGAGCGGGGTGCCCCAGGCCTCGTCCTGGCCGGGGTAGTGGCGTTGCAGCAGCGTCGTGCCGCCGCGCTGCACGAGCACGGTGTGCAGGCCGGGCAGTTCGCCGGCGGCCATTGCCGCGTCGAGCCGTGCCCCCGCATCGGGTCGTCCTGCCGCCATTGCCAGCCCTCCTGCCAGTGCTGCCCGCCGTGCGATCATCATTGCACGGGGATCCAGATCTCGACGCCGCCGAGGCCGGTGCGGCCGTCGAATTGCGGGCCGTAGCGCTCGAAATCCGGGGCGTCCGCCACCGCCAGGCCGGAGCCCGGCAGGTAGCGGTTCCAGATCGAATGCACGGTGGCGCGCATGCCGGAGACGTGGCCTTCATGGGTGAACACGGCGTAGCGCCGGGCGGCCAGCCGGATGCGGGCGAGGCCGGGCGGGAGGTCGGCGAAGTCGCGCACCTCCACGCCGGCGATGTAGTCGAACTGGCCGGCGCCGTCGGCGTTGCAGCAGACGCCGTAGGTGGTGTGCCCGACCTGGCCGGGCAGGGGCAGCATGGGCACGAGGCGCTGCCACTGGGCCGGGATGCCGGCGTTGGTCTCGAAGCTGTAGCGCTCGCCGAGCCCCGCGATCAGCAGCACCGGTCCGTGCTCGAGGCGGGGCGCGGCGATGGGCACGTCGAGGGATTCATTCATGGCGATCGGCTCCAGCAGGGTGAGTCCGTCGAGCCCGGCGGCGCGCACCGCTTCGGGTGTGTGGCCGAACTGGTCGCGGAAGGCGCGGGTGAATGCCTCGTGCGAGCCATAGCCGGCATCGAGCGCGACGGCGACGATGTCGGTCGCGCCGGCCGCCAGCGTGCGCGCCGCCAGCGACAGCCGCCGGCCGCGCAGGTAGCGCATCAGCGAGATGCCGGTTGCCGCGCCGAAGGCGCGCGAGAGATGGAAGCGCGACACGCCGGCCTGCGCCGCCACCTCGGCCAGCGTCAGCTCCTGCCCCAGGCGCGTTTCCATGAACCATATCGCTCTGGCCACCGGCGTCATGCGGCCACTATGAACCGCAGGCTCGGGACCTGCTTGATCGCGGTTGCGCCAGGCTATTCCGGCAGCTTGCCGAGCGAGACGATGTAGTCGCAGGCCTGCGCGATGTCGCCGACGATGGCCGCGCGCGCGCCGGCGGCGTTGCGTGCCCGGATCGCGGCCAGGGCCGCGGCGTGGTAGCGCTCGCCGGTGCCGCTGGAAACGCGGGCGAGGTTGGTCGCCATGTCGAGGTTCAGGATCGGCCCGGCCTTGAGCCAGAGGCCGGTGATGATCTCCACCAGCATCGGCGAGCCGGCGGCGCGGTAGATGGCGAAGTGCACCTTCTGGTTGATCGCCACGGTCAGGGCGAGGTCGGGCGACGGCCGCGCGCGCTCGATGCGGAATCCGGCCTCGGCCTCCGCGATCGCGGCAAGCTGGGCCGCGTCGCAGCGCTCGGCGGCCCAGGCGGCGGCCAGGCCCTCGATCGCCATGCGCAGCGCGGTCAGCTCGCGGAACCGCCCCACGTCCAGCACCGGCACCCGCACGGCGCGGTTGGGGGTGACTTCCAGCGCGCCGTCGGCAACCAGGCGGCTGACGGCTTCGCGCACCGGCATCATCGACACGCCGAAGCCGGCGGCGAGGCTGCGCAGCGAGAGCTTGTCGCCCGGCGCGTAGGCCCCCGACATCAGCCGTTCGCTGAGCAGCGCCCGCACCGCCTGGCCCAGCGGGGCGCCATCCGTTCTTGGTGAATCCGGCATCCGTTTTCCCGTCCGCCGGGCTGGACAAGCCCGCGCGACGCCGCCACACTGACTGTGATCACAGTTTGACGCAAGGTGATCGCAACAAAACGGGGGGCGTGTGCCATGCGCTATGTCGGGGCCATCTCATCGCTGCTGCTTGCCGGGGCGGCGTTCGCCCTGCCGGCGCAGGCCGATCCCGGGCCGAACTGCACGCTGACGACGCCAGCGGCTTCGGCGCAGTGCGGCGTGATCACCATGGCGATCACCGGCCGCACCAACAGCCTCGATCCGGCCAATGGCGGCCCCAACACCGACTACCAGCCGGCCTACCCGCAGCAGGGGCTGCTCTACCGGCAGGACCAGGGGCTGACGCCGCGCATGGACCTGATCGAGGCCGAGACGGTCTCGCCCGACGGGCTCACGATCACGCAGACGATGCGCAAGGGTGCGAAGTATTCCGACGGCAGCCCGGTGCTGGCCGAGGATGCGGTGCTGGCCTACACGCGCTGGAAGGCGTCGGGCATCAGCAGCGCCTATGTCGCCAAGATCACCGGGGCGAAGGCGGAAGGGGCGGACAGGATCGTCTGGACGCTCAGCACGCCGTATCCGGATTTCAAGTACGCGCTGGCCTCGCAGTTCATGGGCATCCATCCGAAGGCGCAGATCGATGCGAAGGGGCCGGCCGAGTATTTCAAGAAGCCGGTCAGCGCCGGGCCGCTGATGCTGGTGGAGTGGACGCCGGGCACCGACCGCATGGTGCTGAAGGCGAACCCGCATTACTGGGGCAAGCCGGCGGTGGACGAGGTGCGGATCATCGTGATCCCCGACGGCACCTCGGCGCTGCTGGCGTTGCAGCAGGGGGCGGTGGACTACGTCTATACGCTGCCGCTGAACGCGCGCGCGCAGGTGGATGCGGGCAAGGTCGCGATCGTGCCGCATGCCGAGCCTGGGACGTTCATGCTGGCCACCAACAACTATGCCGGCCAGCCGAATGCCGCGCTGAAGGACAAGCGGGTGCGGCAGGCGATGTCGCTCGCGGTGGACCGCAGGAAGATGGCCACGATCGCCTTCTTCGGCATCGCCGAGCCGGCCTGCGCCTATGCGTTCAAGCCGGGCAACCCGTATTTCCAGTGCTCGCTGCCGAAGGACGGGGCGCAGGACCTGGCCGCGGCCAAGGCGAAGCTGGCCGAGACGCCGTTCGCCAATGGCTTCACCTTCGAGATGATCATTCCCGCCCGGCCGCAATGGGCCGAGGCCGGGCAGGTGGTGGCGGCCGAACTGGCCAAGATCGGCATCACCGCGACCGTGAAGCCGCTGCCCGACGCCGAGATCAGCGCCCGCATCCGTGCGCGCAACTACGAGCTGGTATTGTTCCGCAATGCGGCGGCGACGCCGATCCTGCAGCTGCAGAACTGGTTCGCGCCGGGCGGCGCCTGGTCGGTCAACAGCGGCTTCGCCGATCCGGCGGCGGAGGCGCTGCTGAACGAGGCGGGCTCGATCACCGACAGGGACAAGATCAAGGCGATCCTGCACAAGGTGGAGCTGATGGCGGTGGAGGATGCGTCGTACATTCCGCTGACCTCGCAGTTCTCGCTGAGCGGCATGCGCCACACGCCCGGCGTGATGGAGGCGGTGACGCCGGGCGAGTGGCTGTTCGTGAAGACCACCCCCGGCCTGCCCACGAACTGAGACCATGGCGACGGACGACCAGCCGGCCGCACGCGGCGCGTTCCTGCGCCGCAGCCTCGGCCGGCTGGCCCGGGGTGCCGGGGTTGCGGTGTGGGTGATGGTGATTGCGTTCGGCCTGATCCGGCTGGCGCCCGGCGATCCGGTGCTCGCCTTGCTCGGTGCCGAGGCGCCGCCGGCGGCGATCGAGAAGATGCGGCGCGACCTGCGGCTCGACGTCGATCCGGTCACGCAGTTCGCCGAATACAGCTGGGGCATGCTGCACGGGCGGCTGGGCACGTCCATCGAGACCAAGCGGGACGTGGCGACGATCATCGCGGAATCCCTGCCGGTGACGCTCGGCATCATCGGCGTGACGCTGGTGATGGCGCTGGCGATGGCGGTGCCGCTGGCCTTGCTGATCGCCACCAGCCGGCGGCCGTGGGTGCCATACCTGTTCCGCGCCTCGACCTCGGTGATGCTGGCGATCCCGGCCTTCTTCACGGCGCTGCTGGGGCTGCTCGCCTTCGGGCTGCACTGGCGGATCGCGCCGATCATCGGCTACGAGCCGGGGTTTCCCGGCAACCTGCGTTTCCTGTGGCTGCCGGCGCTGGTGATCTGCACCCATCTGGTGCCGGTGCTGTCGCGCGTGCTGCACGCCTCGCTGGTGCAGACGCGGGGCGAGGAGTTCGTCGAGACCGGCATCATCCGCGGCGTGTCGCGGCTGCGCTTCGTGTGGTTCTACCTGCTGAAGCCGTCGCTCGCGCCGAGCATCGTGCTGTTGTCGTACATGGTGGGCGTGATGATCGGCTCGACCGTGATCATCGAGACGATCTTCTCGCTGCCCGGCATCGGCCGCAGCCTGGTGGGGGCGGTGATCAGCCGCGACTATCCGCTGGTGCAGGGGATCGTGCTGGTGTTCGGGCTGTTGGTGGTGGCGGTGAGCCTGGCCGGCGACCTGCTGGCCAACTGGCTCGATCCGCGCGTGGGGACGGCGTGAGCGAGGGGCGGATCGGCATTGCCGCGGGCGTGGTGATGCTGGCGGCGCTGGTGGCGGCGGGCATCGCGGTGCCGCTGCTGAGCGAGTTCCCGCCCAACGAGCTGGTCGCCATTCCGTTCCAGGCGCCGAACGCGACGCACTGGTTCGGCACCGACCAGCTCGGCCGCGACGTGTTCACCCGGGTGTTCGCCGCGGTGTATCGCGACCTCGGCGTGGCATTCCTGGGCGTCAGCATTCCGCTGGTGCTGGGCACCGCGATCGGCATCCTGCTGAGCCTGACCACCAGCCGGATCATGACCGCGCTGACCGCCTCGCTGATCGATGCGATCAACGCGCTGCCGCTGCTGGTTCTTGCCATTGCGCTGATCGCGCTGTTCGGACCGGGGCTCGGCAGCATCGTGATCGTGCTGGCGATGACCAACTGGGCCCGCTACGCGCGGATCGCGCGGACCCGGGCGGCGATCGTGGCGCGCATGCCGTATATCGAGGCCGCCCGGCTCCAGGGCTATCCGCGCCACCGCATCCTGCTGCGCCATTTCGTGCCCAACGTGTCGTCGGAGACGCTGGCCTATGCGCTGAGCGACTTCATCCTGGTCATCATGCTGATCTCGGGCCTGTCGTTCCTGTCGCTCGGCGCCCACCCGCCCACCGCGGAGTGGGGCGTGATGATGAGCGAGGGGCGGCCGTTCGTGCAGAACGCGTGGTGGATGACGATCTTTCCGGGGCTGGCACTGTGCTGGGCGGGGATCGGGCTGTCGTTCATCGCCGAGGGGATGTCGCGGCGCGAGCGGGGGGCGGGGGAGTGACGAAGGAAGCAGTGCTGGGCGGGGATCGGGCTGTCGTTCATCGCCGAGGGCATGTCGCGGCGCGAGCGGGGGGCGGGGGAGTGACGCGCCTCGGGAAGGTCCGCGCGTTGGCATGTGTCGGAAGGCGAAATGAACAAAGAGGCAGCGAGGCAGCGAGAAGGAGGGACGGGGTCATCTTCCTTCCTCGCTGTCTCGCTGCCTCTTTGTTCAACCTTTCTGCTTTCTGCGGGCGACCCAGTCTATGAGTGACGGCATGAGCCTGCTCGACATCCAGGACCTCACCATCGGCTTCCCCCGCGGCCGCGCCGCGCCGCTGGTCATCGTGGAGAAGGCCAGCCTGCGGCTGGCGAAGGGCGAGATGCTGGGGCTGATCGGGGAGTCCGGTTCCGGCAAGACCATGCTGTGCCGCAGCCTGATCGGGACGCTGCGGCGGCGGGGAGCGGCGATCCTGTCGGGGCGGATCGCGCTGGCGGGCACCGACCTTGCCCATGACGATGAGCGCGTCTGGCGGACCATCCGCGGCCGGCGGGTGGGCTACGTGCCGCAGAGCGCGCTGGCCGGGCCGAACCCGGTGATGACGATCGGGGCGCAGTTGCGCGAGGCGATCCTGCAAGGCACCCCCGGCGCCGATATCGGGGCCCGCGCGCTCGAATTGCTGGACATGGTGCAGATCCGCCGGCCGGAGATCGTGCTCGGCCAGTATCCGAACCAGCTCAGCGGCGGCATGCGCCAGCGGGTGATGATCGCCTGCGCCATCGCCGGGGCGCCGGAGCTGCTGGTGGCCGACGAGCCGACCACCGGCCTCGACGTGACGGTGCAGGCCGGCATCATGGATCTGCTGCGCGACATCCGCGCCCGGCTCGGCACCGCCATCATCCTGGTCTCGCACGACCTCGCTCTGGTGGACGACGTGTGCGACCGCATCGTGGTCATGCATGCCGGCGCCTGCGTGGAGGACGCCCCCGCCCGCGCCGCGCCGCGCCACCCCTACACCATGGCGCTGAACCGCTCCCGCATCGAGCTGGCCGAGCCGGGTGCGCCGCTGGTCACCATCAGCGGCCAGCCGCCGGCGGTCGGGTCCTGGCCCGCTGGCTGCCGCTTTGCCGAGCGGTGCGGCATTGCGCAGCCCGATTGCCGCGCCGGGCCGCATCCTGGTTTGCGCGGCGAGGGCCATGGCAGCGCCTGCCTGCATCCGGAGCTGGCACAATGAAGCAAGGATTCACAAAGAGGCAGCGAGGCGGCGAGAAGCAAGCAGGCAAGATTTGCTTTCTTCTCGCTGCCTCGCTGCCTCGTTGTGAATCTTCCTTCTTCCTCACTGCCGGTCGGACAACGGCATGACCGCGCTGCTCTCCGCCACCGGCGTCACCATGCGCTTCGGCCGCGTCGCCGCCGTGCGCGAGGCCGCACTCAGCATCGGCCCCGGCGAGGCGATCGGCATCGTCGGCGAATCCGGCAGCGGCAAGTCCACGCTGGCCCGCATCCTGGCGGGGTTGCAGCCGCCCAGCGCCGGCGAGGTCCGGTTCCGCGGCCAGCCGGTCTATGCCGGCGGCACCGCCTATCCGGGTCCGCTGCGCCGCCAGGTGCAGATGGTGTTCCAGGACCCCTATGGCAGCCTGAACCCGCGCATGACGGCGCTGGCCGCCGTCGCCGAGGCCACCCGCTTCCACGAACGCTGCAGCGCCGCCGAGGCCGAGACGCGTTCGCTCGGCCTGCTCGCCCGCATGGGCATCGGTGCGACCGACGCGCGCAAGAAGCCGCGCCTGCTTTCCGGCGGCCAGCGCCAGCGCGCCAGCGTGGCCCGCGCGCTCGCCGCCACGCCCGCGCTGCTGATCGCCGACGAGCCGACCTCGGCCATCGACCAGTCGGCCCAGGCGCAGCTGCTGAACCTGTTCCACGGCCTGCTCGGCCAGGGCCTGTCGATCGTGCTGATCTCCCACGACCTTGCCGTGATCCGCTACCTGGCGCGCCGCGTCCATGTGATGCGCGACGGCGAGATCGTGGAGGCGGGGGAGACCGCGCAGGTCTTCGACCACCCCCAGCACCCCTACACCCAGGCGCTGATCGCCTCCATTCCCG
>JBGAIK010000189.1:0-9568 GCA_044225615.1 Acetobacteraceae bacterium
CTTCGCGTTGCTCAACACGCTGATCACTGCTGGATCCTCAGCCGCGGGTCGAGGACGTCGCGGAGGCCGTCGCCGAGGAGGTTGAGGCCGAGGACGGTGATCATCAGGGCGATGCCGGGAATGGTGATGATCCAGTACGAATCAGTCATGTACTGGCGGCCCTCGGCCATGATGTTGCCCCAGGTGGGCGTGGGCGGCACGGCGCCGAGGCCGAGGAAGCTGAGCGTCGCCTCGGACAGCACGGCGTAGGCGAACAGGAAGCTGAGCTGGACGATCAGCGGCGCCATGGCGTTGGGCAGGATGTGGCGGCGCAGGATGCGCCAGTGGCCGGCGCCGGCGGCGACCGCGGCCTGCACGTATTCCATCTCGCGCAGCACGATCACCGAGGCGCGGACGATCCGCGCCGTGCGGGGAATGTAGACGATGGCCAGCGCCAGGATGGCGTTGATCGTGGACGGGCCGAGCACCGCCGTGATGCCGATGGCGAGCAGGATCGCCGGGAACGCCATCAGCGCGTCGTTGACCCGCATCAGCGCGTTGTCGATGCGCCGGAAATAGCCGGCCAGCGCGCCGATCAGCGTGCCGAACACCGCGTTGAGCGCGACGACCGAGGCGCCGATATACATCGACAGCTGGGCGCCCCAGATCACCCTGCTCCACAGCGAGCGGCCGAAATTGTCGGTGCCGAACACGAAGTCGGAGGAAGGCGGGCGGAACTTGTTGCGCATCGACAGCCTGGTGGGATCGACCGAGGTGATCCAGGGCGCGAGTGCCGCGGCCAGCACGATGATGCCGAACAGCGCGAGCCCGGTCAGGAACAGCCGGTGGCGGAACAGCCGGCGCAGCGTGGCGATGGCGGGATGCTGGCGGGTGAGGGCGACGGCATCCTCGTCGATGCCGCTGTCGGCCGCGGGCTCAGCGTCCTTCATAGCGCACCCGCGGGTCGAGCAGCGCGTAGCTGACATCGACCAGGACGTTGACCAGCACCAGCAGCGCGGTGACGACGAGCAGGCCGCCCTGGACCAGCGGGTAGTCGCGGTTGAGCACCGCCTGGGTCAGCAGCTGGCCGACGCCGGGGATCGAGAACAGCGTCTCGGTCACCACCGAGCCCGAGACCAGCAGGCTGACGATGATGCCGACCACGGTGGTGATCGGGATCAGCGCGTTGGCCAGCGCGTGCTTCACCACGACGGTGCGGCGCGGCAGGCCCTTGGCGCGGGCGGTGCGGATGAAATCCTGGCGCAGCACCTCCAGCATGGTCGAGCGGGTGATGCGGGCGAGCAGGCCGACCTGGAGCAGGGCGAGCGAGAGAGCCGGCATGGTGGAGGTGCGCAGCCAGCCGATCGGGTCCTCGGTGATGGCGATGTAGCCGCCGGTGGGCAGCCAGCCGAGCATGACGGCGAAGAAGATGATCATCAGCAGGCCGAGCCAGAAGTTGGGCACCGAGATGCCGAACATGGCGAAGATCATGGCCAGCTGGTCCACCCAGGTATTCTGCCGCAGCGCCGCGAAGATGCCGGCCAGCAGGCCGATGGCGAGCGTGAGGACCAGCGCGTAGGCCGAGAGCGCGAAGGTGACCGGCAGGCGGAACAGCATGACGTCCAGCACCGGCTGGCCCATCAGCAGCGAGCGGCCGAGATTGCCGTGCAGCAGCCCGCCGTACCAGGTGGCGAGCTGCACCAGGAACGGCGCGTCGAGGCCGAGATCGTGGCGGATCTGCATCAGCTGCTGCGGCGAGGCGGACAGGCCGGCGATGGCCACCGCCGGGTCGCCGGGGATGAAGTGCATCAGGCTGAAGGTCATCAGGCTGACCAGCAGCAGGATGGGCACGGCGCTGGCGAGGCGGCGCAGGAAGATGCCGAACATGTGCCGCCTCGCTAGGCTGTATCCGACGCGGAAGCGCGCATCGGATACAGCCTAACAGCCTTGTTTGAGAGCATGATCCACGCCTCCGGCCTGCGTCCTGCGGCGATCATGCTCGCGCGCCTCAGTTGGTGAACCAGACGTTGGACATGCGCGGGATGCGGAAGGGCTTGAAGCCCTGCACGTTGGCGCGCGTGGCCTGCACCTTGGTGAGCGAGCCGAAGGGAATGGCGAAGACCTTCTCCAGCGCGATCTTCTGGGCATGGGCGAAGCCCAGCTGGCGGCCCTCCGGCGTGGGCAGGTTGTTCATTTCCTGCCAGGCGGCGAGCAGGTCGGGGTCGTCCACGTTGCCCTTGGGCTTGTAGGCGGCGCCGGGGTTGATCATCAGCTGGATGGTGTCGAGCCCGCCCAGCGAAGGCTGCGTGCCCCAGCCGGTGTAGAAGAAGTTCCATCCCTCGGTGGTGTTCTGCTGCATCTGCACCGAGCTCGGCCAGTCAAGCACCTTGAGCTGGGCGTTGATGCCGACCGCCTTCATCTGCTCGGCCATGACGAGGGCCGAGTTGTACATCGCCGGGTAGTCCTTGTTGGTCAGCAGCACCACCGGCTCGCCCTTGTAGCCGGCCTCGGCCAGGTATTTCTTGGCCAGGGCCGCATTCTTGATGTTGTAGGTCTCCTTGCCCGCGTCCGTGTAGTCGGGGTTGTTCGGGTAGCGGAAGCCGACGTTCAGGCGGTAGTTGCCGTCGGAGGCCGCGTCCATGATCTCGTCCATGTCCAGCACCGCCTGGACGGCCTTGCGGAAGGCCAGGTTGTCGGTGGGCGGGGCCGAGGTGTTGACGGTGGCGATCTGGATCCACCAGTTCTGCAGCGGCAGCAGGGTGACGTTCTTGTCGTTCTTCAGCTCGGCCAGCGCCTTGGTGGGGAGGTCCTCCACGCCCTGCAGCTCGCCGGTCTTCATGCCGGCGACGCGCGCGCCCGGCTCGGTGACGATACGGACCGTGACCGTGTCGAAGCAGGCCTGCTTGAAGCCGCCGAAGCCGGTGCGCTCCTCGAAGCTGGTGTTGGGCGCGTAGCCGTCATAGCGCTTCATGCGCACCTGGCTGCCCGGGGTGAACTCCACCAGCTGCCAGGGGCCGGTGCCGACGGTGGGCAGCTGCTGGGCGGGCGCGTCCTTGTTCTCGGCGGGCGTGATGACGACGGGCACGCTGAAGGAGGAGAGCTGCAGCAGGAAGGTCGGCTGGCGCTTCTTCATGCGGATGACGAAGGTGTTGGCGTCCGGCGCCTCCCACCCGGCGACGTTGCCGAACATCGAGCGCAGGATGCCGACCTTGTTGTAGCGGTCGAACGAGGCGACCACGTCGGCGCTGCTCATCGCCTTGCCGTTGTGGAACTTCACGCCCTGGCGCAGCGTGAAGGTGTAGGTCATGCCGTCGGCGGACTCGTCGACCTTGGCGGCGAGCTCGGGGATGGGCGAGGTGTTCTCGTCGCGCGTCATCAGCGCCTCGAACATGTTCATCGCCACGTTGCGGGTGGAGATGGTGCTGGAGGTCATCTGGTCGAGGCTGTTGACGTTCGCCTCCTGGCCGAAGACGAAGTTGCCGCCGACCCTGGGGCACTTGAACTGTGCGGCGATTGCGGGGACGCTGGACAACGCGAACGCGGCCGCCAGCCCGATCCGGGCGAGAGCAGAGGATGCCATCGAGCTTGTCTCCCAGTTGTTGCGGCGCAGCACGGCGCCGGTCCCCGATCATTCAGCCCCGATGCAGACGGCGTCAAGCCGAAGGGCCGAAACGGACGCCATGAAAATCCAGGAACTGCCGATCGCCGGCTATCTCGACCGCTTCTCGCGCCGGCCGGGGGAGCGCTTCGCCGCCCATGTCAGCGTGCGGGATGGCGGGCCGGCGCGGGCGCGGCTGGTGCGGGTGGAATGCGCCGACCCCAACCCGGCGGGGCCGGGCATGCGGCTGCACGACATGTCGGACGTGTTCGCGCTGGACTTCCCGGGGCGGCGGCAGCCGATCCCGATCGGCTCCTACGGCATCGCCAAGGCGCCGCCGGGCGAGGCGCGGGGCTGGACGCTGCTGCTGTTCACCGCGGCCCCCGCGCGGCCGGGCACGCTGCTGTGCCACGAGGACGGCGCCGCCCGCGTGGCCCTGCGCCTCACGCCCGCGGGCGTGGAGGCGGCGATCGGCGAGGCCGTGCTGGCCGTGGGTGCGGCATTGCCGCCGCGCAGCTGGACCCGGCTGACGCTCGCCGTCGAGGATGGGCGCGCGACGCTGACCCAGGCGGTGCTTGGGGGCGAATCCGTGTCGGCGTCGATGGCCGGCGCATTCCGGCTGCCCAGTGGCGGCACGGTGCTGCTGGCGGCGGAGGACGCCGCGTCCCCGCGCAACCACTACACCGGCAAGCTGGAGGCGCCCGCGATCCTTGGCCGCGGCGGCGCGGTGCTCGCCGCCTGGGATTTCGCCGACGGCATCGGCACCCAGATCGCGACCGACCGGGGCCCCCATTCCTGCCACGCGAGGCTGGTGAACCTGCCGGCGCGCGGCATGGTCGGCGCTGGCTGGTCGGGGCGCGAGATGTGCTGGCGCCATGCGCCGGAGGACTATGCCGCGATCGCCTTCCATGACGACGACCTCGACGATTGCGGCTGGGGCGTCGATTTCACCTGGACGGTGCCGGATGGCCTGAGGAGCGGCGCCTACGCCTTGCATCTGACCTGCGCCGGCGGCGAGGACTGGCTGCCGCTCTATGTGCTGCCGAAGCGGAGCGGGCCGCACAGCCGGGTGGCCTTCCTTGCCTCCACCTTCACCTACCAGGCCTATGCCTGCCATGCCCGCGGCAATGCCGATGCGGCCTACAAGGCCCGGGTGGCCGAGTGGGCGGCCTATCCGCACAATCCCGACGACTACCCGATCTATGGCCGCTCCACCTACAACCGCCATGCCGACGGCACCGGCATCTCGATCTCGTCGCGGGCGCGGCCGATCCTGACCATGCGGCCGGGCTTCATGACCTTCAATGAGCCGGTGAGCGGCCGGCCGCTGGGCAACGCGCCGCCGGGCTCGGGGCTGCGCCACTATCCGGCGGACACCCATATCCTGGCCTGGCTGGAGGCCAAGGGCATCGCCTTCGACGTGGTGACCGACGAGGACCTCGACGACGAGGGACCGGCGCTGCTGGCGCCCTACAAGGCGGTGCTGACCGGATCGCACCCGGAATACCACACGCCCGGCACGCTCGACGGGCTGCTCCACTACACGCGGCATGGCGGGCGGCTGTGCTATCTGGGCGGCAACGGTTTCTACTGGCGCGTGGCCCGGGTGCCGGAGCTGCCGCACATCATCGAGCTGCGCCGGGCCGAGGGCGGCATCCGCGCCTGGGCGGCCGAGCCGGGCGAGTACTATCACCAGCTCGATGGCGGCTATGGCGGGCTGTGGCGGCGCAACCGCCGCGCCCCGCAGGCGCTGGCCGGCGTGGGATTTTCCGGCCAGGGGCTGTTCGAGGGCACGCATTACCGGCGGCTGCCGGCCTCGTACGATCCCGAATACAGCTGGATGTTCGAGGGAATCGCGGGCGACATCATCGGCGAGTACGGCCTGTCCGGCGGCGGGGCGGCGGGGTTCGAGCTGGACCGGGCCGACTTCGCGCTGGGCACGCCGCTCAACACCGTCATCCTGGCGCGGTCCGAGGACCCGCCGCATTCCTTCGTCACCGTGCCGGAGGAGCTGCTGTCCCACCTCGCCACCGTCACCGGCGAGCCACCGGACGAGCTCAAGCGCGGCGAGATCGTGCATTTCACCCTGCCGGGCGGCGGTGCGGTGTTCGCCGTCGGCTCCATCACCTTCTGCGGCAGCCTGTGGCACCCGGAGCACCGGGACTTCACCGGCAACGTCTCCACGCTGCTGCACAACGTCGTCAAGAAATTCACGGAGGAAGCATGATCATCAGCCACGACAAGCTGCGCGAGATGACGCGGCGCATCGTCGCCGCCGGCGGCAGCGGGCCGGACGAGACCGAGATCGTCGCCGACCACCTGCTGGAGGCGAATCTGCGCGGCCATGACAGCCATGGCGTGGGCATGCTGGTGGCCTATGTGCGCGACCTCGGCGCCGGGACGCTGAAGGCCAACCAGACGCCGGAGATCGTCTCCGACACCGGCGTGGTCGCGGTCTGGGATGCGCGCGCCGGCTATGGCCAGGTGATCGCGCGCCAGGCGACGGAGGCGACGATCGCGGCGGCGCGCAAGCACGGGGTCGCGGTGAACGGGCTGCGCAATGCCCACCATATCGGCCGCGTCGGCACCTATGGCGAGATCGCCGCGCGGGCCGGCATGGTCTCGCTCCATTTCGTCAACGTCGCCTCCGGCCCGCCGCCGGTGGCCCCCTTCGGCGGGCGCGAGGGGCGGTTCCTGACCAACCCGGTCTGCATCGCCATTCCCGGCACCGCGACCACGGCGCCGATCCTGCTCGACTTCGCCACCAGCCGGGTGGCGATGGGCAAGGTGCGGGTGGCCCACAATGCCGGCAAGGCGATGATGGACGGCGCGCTGCTCGATCACGAGGGCAGGCCCAGCAACGACCCCGGCGTGATGTACACCGACAGCCCTGACCGGCGCGGCGTGGTGCTGCCGTTCGGCGAGCACAAGGGCTCGGGCCTCGCGCTGATCTGCGAGCTGCTGGCCGGCGCGATCGTGGGCTCCGCCACCGTCGCCACCATGACGCCGCCCGAGCGCGGCATCATCAATGGCATGCTGACCATCGTCATCGACCCGACCGCGCTGTCCAACCGCGCGGCGATCGAGGCGGAGATCGACGAGATGGTGGCCTGGGTGAAGTCCTCAGCCCCGGATGCGCGCGGGCAGAAGGTTGGCAGGCTTGCCGGAGCAGATCGCCCGCGCCGACCGGCTGGCCAACGGCATCTATATCGACGAGACCACGTGGGGCCAGCTGGTCGAGATCGCGCGTGGGTGCCGGTGCCGCGGCGAGCGCCGGCATACGCGCGCCTGTTCATGCCGTCGTAAGTGATCGGCATGCCGGTCGCCACCGCGCTCGCCGAAGGTATCGGCTACTGGGCTGGCGCGGCTACGTGGCTGCCCGCGCCTACCTGCCGATGCCGGTGCGGCGGGGGAGGTGGCGACGGCGCTGCGCGGCCTGGCCGCGCTCGGCTTCGCCGGCTGCAACGTGACCGCCCCGCACAAGGAGGAGGCGTTCCGCACGGTGGACCGGGTGGACGCGACGGCACGGCGGATGGGGGCGATCAACCTGGTGGTGGTGGAGCCGGACTTCTCGCTGTCCGGCTACAACAAGGATGGGTACGGCTTCATCGAGAACCTGCGCGACGGCAAGCCCGGCTGGCGCGGCGAGGCCGGGCCGGTGGTGGTGCTGGGCGCCGGCGGGGCGGCGCGCGGGATCATCGTGGCCCTGCTCGATGAGGGGGTGCGGGAGCTGCGGCTGATCAACCGCACGCGGTCGCGCGCCGAGGGGCTGGCGGCCGAGATCGGCGGGCCGGTCACGGTGCTCGACTGGGCCGACCGGCACGCGGCGCTGGCCGGTGCGGCGCTGCTGGTCAACACCACGAACCAGGGCATGACCGGGCAGCCGGAGCTCGACCTGCGGCTCGACGCGCTGCCGGGGGATGCGCTGGTCAGCGACATCGTGACCAGCCCGCTGGAGACGCCGCTGCTGCGGGCCGCCGCCGCCCGGGGCAATCCGCGGATCGACGGGCTGGGCATGCTGATCCACCAGGCCCGGCCGGCCTTCAAGGCATGGTTCGGCGTGGAGCCGGAGCCGACGGCGGAGCTGCGCGCGCTGCTGGAGGCGACGTATCGCTGAGCCGGGCCGCCGGCTAGTGTCCCGATTCCGAAGTTCGTTGCCACGTGCAGTGGTCGGAATCGGGACACTGGCTCTTTGTTTTCAGTGTCCTGTTCACCCCTACGTCCGCCATGAAGGATGGCGAGCTTCGGGGACAGGACACTAGGCCGGCATGCCGTCCATGGCGGCCTGCAGGGCCGGGCCGGTTGCGGCGGCGGCGGAGAGGACGTCGGCGACGAGGGCGGCGAGCTGCTCGGGATGGGCGGAGGGCGCGTCCTGTTCCAGGGCGCGGGCGGCGTCCTGGAGGCGCGCGGCGCAGACATAGGCGGCCGCGCCCTTGAGCGAGTGGGCGTCGAATGCGAGCTGGGCGCGGTCGCAGGTGGCAAGCGCCCGGGGCAGCTGGGCGACGCGGCGGGTGCGCTCCGCCTCGAACAGGCCGGCGATGTCGCGAAACAGGTCGGGGCCGGCATCGTTCCACATCTCCGTCATCGCGGCGTGGTCGATCAGCGGGAAGGCGGTCCCGGCGGTGCTGGTCGCGACATGCTGCATGTGTTCCCCTTCCATGCGACTCGGCCGGGGAGCGCCCGGTTCATTGCGCCAGCATGGCCGGGCGGAGGTTAAGCCAGTGTTTGGGTTTCGCCGGCGGTCACGCTTGACGGCGCGGGGGCGGCCATGCTCCGCTTTGATGGTCACGGCCTGAACGCAGAGGACCGGCTTGATCACGCCCCGCCGCGCCAACGCCTGCATTTGCGACCGGATCTGAGCGGCATGAGCCAGGTGGTGAACCTCGCTCGTGCTCCCGCCGAAGACACGCTTTGGGGTGTGATCGCGTCATTGGGGCGCACGACGCGGGTGGCCGACGTCTATTCCAACCGCAATGCCGCGCTGGCCGACCGTGCCTGGCGCGAGCAGCAGGTTGCCGCCTATGCCGGCTTCATCCGCACGGCGCGGCAGCCGGTGCCGAACTACACGGTGGCGCCGGTGCGGCGGGCGGACCTGCCGCGCGGCTGGAAGCCGCTGCCGGCGCTGGGTTTCCTGCGGGGCAAGTTCATCTGACCGGGCGGGCCGCGGGGCTGATCGCGGCCCTGTGGTGCGTGGCGTTTCCGCTGCTTGGCGTGCCGGCGCGGCTGCACTGGTTCGCCGACGGGTCGCTGTTCAGCTACGCGGTGGCCGCGGGTGACGCGTGGGCGTTCCATTGGCGGCAGATCGGCGGGCGGGTGGCCGCTTTTGCCCTGGCCTCGCTGCCGGGCGAGGCCTGGGGCCGCCTGACCGGCGATCCGGCGGCGGGGGTGGCGCTGTACGGCGTGTTGCTGTTCGCGATGCCGGGCCTGGGGCTGGCCGCCTGCTGGGCGGCGGACGGCACGCGGGTGATCCGGGCCTGGGCGGCGATGGCGACGGCGGTGCTGTGCCCGGTGGTGTTCGGCTTTCCGACCGAGCTGTGGTTCGCGCATGCGGCGATCTGGCCGGCGCTGGCGCTGCTTTGGCGGCCGGCCGGGTGGCGCTGGGCGGCGGGCACGGCCGCGCTGGGCGTGGCGATGCTGTCGCACGAGGCGGGCGTGGTCTGGGCCGGCGTGCTGGTGGCGGCGCTGCGCTTCGCGCCCGGGTGGCGGCAGACGCTGCCGCGCGCCGCAGGTTCGTTCGTGCTTCTGCTGGCGGTCTGGGCGGCCTGCCGGCTGGCGATCCGGCCCGACCCCTACGTGGCCGAGGTGCTGGGGCGCAACGCCTGGAACCTGTTCACCCCGGCCAGCCTGCTGGCGCCGCTGATGCGGGTGCTGGCGGGGGGGCTGGCGCTGTACGCGCTGGCCCTGCCGCTCGGGGTCGTGCCGGCCGTCGCGGTGGCGGGGTGCGGGCTGGCGGCATGGTGGCTGGGCTTCGATGCGCCGCTGCATGCCTGG
>JBGAIK010000190.1:0-9269 GCA_044225615.1 Acetobacteraceae bacterium
GCCATGCACGGGTTCGCGTAGCAGGCCGGCAGCTACGCCACGCTCGACGTGCCCGGCGCGGCCGGCATGGCCCCGAGCAGGGTGGCGCCTGGCGCTGGACCGACGGCGCGGCGGCGCTGCGCCTGCCGGCGGGGCGCATGCTGGACGTCGTCGTGGCGATGGCCGGCCCCTACCTGGTCGCTACTCGATCAGCCCGGGCGGAATGACCAGGCCGAGCGAGCGCGGCACTTCCCACAGCTCGGGCACCGCGCGCAGGGTGCGGAAGCCGGCCCTGAGATAGGTAGGCAGGGCGCGCGGGTGGTCGGCGGTGCAGGTGTTGACCGTCACCGCCCGCGTTCCGCCGCGCCAGGCCGTGTCCACCGCGTGGCGCAGGAAGGCCGCACCCATGCCGCGGCCGACGGCGTGCGGCATCAGGCCGAAATAGGACAGGTTGACCAGCGGCCGGTTGGTGGCGTCGAGCTCGTAGAACCCGGCCGGCTCGCCGTTCTGGTGGAGCACGTGGATGGAAATGCGCGGGTCGCGCAGCAGGGCGGCGAGCTGGCGGTCCGCCATGGTGCGGCGCAGCCACCAGACGTAGCGGGCGCCGACGGTGTCGTAGAGATAGCGGTAGAAGCCCACCGTGCAGGACGTGGCCTGGATCACCGTGGCATCGGACGGCAAGGGCGGGGCCGGGTCCGACGGTGGCGCGTCCATGCGCAGGAAGGTCACCACGACGTTGACGCGATCGATCCCCTGCACGCCCGGCCTCCTTTCTGCCCGACTCCTTCATGCCCGCGGGCGGCAGCGAAATCCAGCGCGGGGTTGGCGGGCGGACGCCGGCGGGCCAGTCTGGCGCGGCATTGGCGGAGGCGCGCATGACCCAGGACGAATCGCTGCTGGCGCTGTCGGCGGTGGAGCTGCGGCGGCGGATCGGCACCCGGGAGGTCTCGCCGGCCGAGCTGCTGGAGGCGTGCATCGCCCGGATCGCGCGGATCAACCCGGCGGTGAACGCGATCACCGCCACCGACCACCGCGCGGCGCGGGAGCAGGCGATGCGGGCCGAGCAGGCGGCGCGGCGCGGCGAGGCACTGGGCCGGCTGCACGGGCTGCCGACCGGGATCAAGGACCTGCACGAGACCGGCGGGCTGCTGACCACCTACGGCTCGCCGCTGTTCCGCGACCACGTGCCGGCGGCCGACTGCGCGATGGTGGCCAACGTCCGCGCGCAGGGCGCGGTGATCGTGGCCAAGACCAACGTGCCCGAGTTCGGCGCGGGGGCGAATTCGCGCAACCCGGTCTGGGGAGCGACGGGCAATCCGTTCGACCCGCTGCTGAACCCGGGCGGCTCCTCGGGCGGCAGCGCGGTGGCGCTGGCCTGCGACATGCTGCCGGTCTGCACCGGCTCCGACACCGGCGGCTCGTTGCGCATTCCCGCGGCGATGTGCGGGGTGGTGGGGTTCCGACCGTCGCCCGGGCTGGTGCCGATGGAGACGCGGGGGCTGGGCTGGACGCCGATCTCGGTGCTGGGGCCGATGGGCCGCGACGTCGCCGACACGCGGCTGCTGTTCGCCGCCCAGCTCGGCGTGGACGACCGGGATCCGCTCTCCTATCCGCTGGCGCCGGATGCGGTGGCGGCGGCGCGGCCGGTCGATCTGGGCGGGTTGCGGGTGGCGTGGACCGAGGATTTCGGCCAGTGCCCGGTGGGCGGCGAGATCCGCCGCGTGATGCGGGCCAGGATGGGTGCGATCAGGCACCTGTTTCGCAGCTGCGACGAGGTCGCGCTCGACCTGGGCGAGGCGGACCGCTGCTTCGACGTGGTGCGGGCGACGAGCTTCCTGGCCCGCTACCTGCCCAGCTGGGAGAAGGACCGCGAGTCGCTCGGCCCCAACATCCGCGCCAACTACGAGATCGGGGCGGCGATGTCGCTGGCCGATGCGGCCTGGGCGCATGCCGAGCAGACCCGCATCTTCCGCAAGGTGCAGGCGCTGTATCGCGACTACGACCTGGTGATGGCGCCCACGGTGCCGGTGACGCCGTTCCCCTGGACGCAGCTCTATCTGGAGGAACTCGAAGGGGTCCGGCTGCGCAACTACTACCACTGGCTGGCGCTGACTTACGTGGTGACGCTGGCGACCAACCCGGCGATCTCGCTGCCGGCGGGGGTGGACGAGCACGGCATGCCGTTCGGGCTGCAGGTGGTGGGGCGGTTCCATGGCGATGCCGCGCTGCTGGATGCGGCCGAGGCGATGGAGGCCGCGTTCCGGGGCATCGACGGGCTTGCGCGGCCGCGGCCGGACCTGGCGCGGCTGGCGCGGCCGACGCCCGCGCTGCGCGGGCTGATCACCCACCCGGCGCCGATCGCCGCACCCTGACGCTACCCCCGCAGCGCGACGTAGATCGCCGGAATGACCAGCAGCGTCAGCAGCGTCGAGGCGGCGAGCCCGAACAGCAGCGAGATCGCGAGCCCCTGGAAGATCGGATCGGTCAGGATGGTGGCCGCCCCGATCATGGCGGCCAGCGCGGTCAGCAGGATCGGCTTGAATCGGACCGCGCCGGCCTCCAGCACCTTCTCGCGCAGCCCGTGCCCGGCCGGGGCGTGGCGGATGAAGTCGACCAGCAGGATCGAGTTGCGCACGATGATGCCGGCCAGCGCGATGAAGCCGATCATCGAGGTGGCGGTGAAGGGTGCGCCCAGCAGCCAGTGCCCCGGCACGATGCCGACCAGGGTGAGCGGCACCGGCACCAGGATCACCGGCGGCAGGCGGAAGCTGCCGAACTGGGCCACGACCAGGATGTAGATGCCCAGGATCGCCACGCCGAAGGCCGCCCCCATGTCGCGGAAGGTGACCCAGGTGATCTCCCACTCGCCGTCCCACAGCAGGGCGGGGCGGGATTCGTCCTCCGGCTGGCCGCGCAGGCGCACTTCCGGGCGGGGCAGCCCGCCCCAGTCATGCGCCGCGATCAGCCGGTTCACGGCCAGCATGCCGTAGATCGGCGCCTCGAAGCCGCCCGCCAGCTCGGCGGTCACCATGTCGGCGAAGCGGCCGTCGCGGCGGAACAGGGTGGGCGAGCCGAGCCCGGCCGTGGCGCGCACCACCTGGCCCAGCTCCACCACCGTGCGGCTGCCCGGCTGGGTGTTGGCGGGAACCGGGGTGGCGGCCAGGCGCTCCGACCAGGCCATGTCCGCCTTGGGCAGGGCGATGCGGATCAGGATCGGGTCGCGCTCGGCGCCGCGATGGGAGGTGCCGACGGCCACGCCCCCGAACAGGGCCTGGATCGTGTCGTAGATGTCGGACTGCTCGACGCCGAAGAACTCGACCTGGCCCTGGTCGAGCGCCAGCGACAGGCGCGGCGGCGGCTCGCCGATGCTGTCGTCGATGTCGACGATGAACGGCACCTGGGCGAACAGCTTGCGGACCTCGCGGGCCACGGCGCGGCGGGTGGCGGCGTCGGGGCCGTAGACCTCCATCAGCAGGGTGGCGAGCACCGGCGGGCCGGGCGGGACCTCCACCACCTGGATCGCGGTGCCGGCCGGCAGGTCGAGCTTCGCCAGGCGCCGGCGCAGGTCCAGCGCCACCTCGTGGCTGGCCCGGCCGCGCTGCGCCTTGGGCGAGAGGTTGACCTGCAGGTCGCCCAGCTCCGGCGCCTGGCGGGCGAAGCTGTGGCGGACCAGGCCGTTGAAGTTGAACGGGGCGGCGGTGCCGGCATAGGCCTGGATCGAGCGCGCCTCGGGAAGCTGGCGGGCGATGTCGGCGGCGGCGAGCAGCACCCGCTCGGTGTCTTCCAGCGTGCTGCCCTCGGGCAGGCTGGCGACGACCTGGAGCTCCGGCTTGTTGTCGAAGGGCAGCAGCTTGACGGTGACCGACTGGGTCCAGAACAGCAGGCAGACGGCGATGGTGAGCGCGCCCACCAGCAGCAGGAAGGCCCAGGCGCGGCCGCGGCTGGCAATGACGGGGGCGGCGACGCGGCGATAGGCGCGGCCGAGCCAGCCTTCGCCATGCGCCGCATGGGCGGGGGCGGCGCCGTCGGCCGGGGCGAGCCTGAGCATCAGCCAGGGGGCGACGACCATGGCGACGACGAAGGAGAAGATCATCGCGGCCGAGGCATTGGCCGGGATCGGCGCCATGTAGGGGCCCATCAGGCCGGAGACGAACAGCATCGGCAGCAGCGCCGCGACCACGGTCAGGGTCGCGACGATGGTGGGATTGCCGACCTCCGCCACCGCCTCGATCGCGGCTGCCAGGCGCGTGCGGCCGTCGCGCATGTCCCAGTGGCGGGCGATGTTCTCCACCACCACGATGGCGTCGTCGACCAGGATGCCGATCGAGAAGATCAGCGCGAACAGGCTGACGCGGTTGATGGTGTAGCCCATCAGCTTCGCCGCCAGCATGGTCAGCAGGATGGTGGTGGGGATGACCACCAGCGTCACCACCGCCTCCCGCCAGCCGATGGCGAGCGCGATCAGCACCACGATCGAGACGGTGGCGAGGCCCAGGTGGAACAGCAGCTCGTTGGCCTTGTCGTCGGCGGTGCGGCCGTAGTCGCGGGTGACCTGGACCTCGACGTCGCCGGGGATGAGCTGGCCGCGCAGGTTCGCGAAGCGGTCGAGCACGGCCTCTGCGACGGTGACGGCGTTGGCGCCGGCGCGCTTGGCGACCGCGACGCTGACGGCGGGTGCCGTGTGCCAGGCGCCCGAGGTGTCGGCGGCGAGGTTCCAGACGCGGCTTTCCTCGGTGCCGGGGCCGACCACGACGCGGGCGACGTCGCGGACATAGACCGGGCGGCCGTCGCGCGCGGTGAGCACGAGCAGGCCGATATCGGGCACGCCGTGCAGGGTCTGGCCGGCGGACAGGCGGCGGGACTGGCCCGCATCGCGCACGGTGCCGGCGACGAAGGAGCGGTTGGCGTCGCGCACCTTGCCGATCAGCTGCTGCAGCGTGATGCCGTGGAGGGCGAGGCGCTCGGGGTCGGGCTCGACGCGGATCTCGTCGGGGGAGGCGCCGACGATCTGCGTGGTGCCGACATCGTCCACCTTGACCAGCTCGGTGCGCAGCTTGCCGGCGAGCTGGCGCAGGGCGGCACCGGTCCAGCGGCCGGCCGCCCCGGGCTTCGGCGACAGGGTGAGCACGACGACGGCGACGTCGCTGATGCCGCGGCCGACCACCAGCGGCTCGGGGATGCCGATCGGGATGCGGTCGAGATTGGCGCGGATCTTCTCGTGCACGCGCAGCACGGCCGAATCCTCCGGCGTGCCGACCAGGAAGCGCGCGGTGACCATCACCTGGTCATCCTGCGTCTGGCTGTAGACGTGCTCGACGCCGGCGATGGCCTTGACGATGGCCTCCAGCGGCTTGGTGACCAGCTCCGCCGCGTCGTCGGCCTTCAGCCCGTTGGCGCTGACCGAGATGTCCACCATCGGGACGCTGATCTGCGGCTCCTCCTCGCGGGGGATGGTCAGCAGGGCGACCATGCCGGCGGCCAGCGCGGCGAGCAGGAACAGCGGCGTGAGGGGGGAGCGGATGGCGCCGCGGGTCAGCCAGCCGGACAGGCCGGGCTTCATGGCGTCACCAGCACGTCGCCGGCCTGCAGGCCGGACAGGATCTCGATGCCGTCGGGGCTCTCGGCGCCGCGCTGGACGGGGACATCCGTCACCGCCTCGCCGCGCTTCAGGCGCACCTGGTCGATGCCGGCGCGGGTGGCGACATAGGCGGGGGGCAGGACGAAGCCCTGGCGGGTGCCGGCGGCGATCCAGACGCGGATGCGGGTGCCGACGAAATAGTCGCCGAGGCCCGCGACCTCGGCATCGGCCACCACGCGCCCCTCCTCGATCTGCGGATAGACCAGCGCGATGCGTCCCTGTGCCGCGGCGCCGACGCCGAGCTGGCCGGCATCGAGGCGCACCGGATCGCCGGCCTTGAGGCCGGCTGCGTGCCGTTCGGGAATGCGCAGGCGCAGCAGGAAGCGCTGCTCGGCGATCATCGCCACGCCGTCACCGGGCAGCACGACCGACCCCCTGGTGACCGGCACCTTCAGCACGCGGCCGGCAACCGGGGCCAGCACCGCGCCCTCGGCGAGGTTCTGCTGCAGCACCGCGCGCTCGGCGGTGCGCGCCTTCAGCGCGGAGGTCGCGACCTCGACCGCGGTGCGCGCCTGGTCGAGCGCGACGCGCGGGCCCGAGCCCTGGCGGAACAGCGTGTCGGCACGGGCCAGATCGGTCTGCGCCTGGGCGAGCTGGGACTGCATCCCGGCGATCTGCGCGTCGAGCGCGCCGATCTGGAGCAGGATCTTGTCGTCGCCGACGGTGGCGATGGCCTGGCCCGGGGTGACGCTGTCGCCGTCGCGCACCGACAGCACGGCGATGGTGCCGCCGATGCGGGCGCGGGCGGGGACCACGTTCGGGCTTTCGACGGTGGCGAAGACCGCCTTCTCGTCCACGATGGGACGCGGGGCGACCACGAGGGTCTCGGCGGCGGCGTGCGTCGCGTACAGGGCCAGCAGGCCGGCGGCCAGGGGGCGCAGGGACATCGGAAGTCTCCTAGGAAGAGTCTTCTTTTTCTGAAGAAAAAGAAGCAAAAAGACTTCTATCCGTTATTCTTGTTGGGGCACCCGCGCGGCGAAATCCATGCGGACAGAATTTGTTTGGTTCGTTTTTTAAGATAGAGCATGCTTTCTTACGATGTCGTGACGGGCAACCCCGCCCCGACCCACCCGGCGATGCCGTCCCCCATATGCCCGGCCACGTCCGCCCCCGCCTTGCGGGCGCTTTCGGCCGCAATGGCGGAGCCGGCCGCCGGCGCAGTAGAACACCAGCCTGCCCGCCGGCAGGTCCGCCGGCTTGAAGGTGGAGAGCGGCGCCAGCGTTGCGCCCTCGATATGCCCGCGGGCGAACTCGGCGGCCTCGCGCACGTCCACCAGCACGATCTCGCCCAGCGCCTGTTTCTCCATCACCTCGCCCGGGGTGAACGATTCGAGGCGCGCGCGGCGGAATCCCAGCATGGTCAGTCTCCCTGGTTGGGCGCGGCGTCCCCGCAGAGCGGGTCGGGCGCGCAGAACAGCTCGAACAGCGTCATCATCACGCGCTGCGCGGGGCGGCTGGCGATCGAGTACCACATCGCCTGGCCGTCGCGCCGCGCCCGCACCAGCCCCTCCCGCCGCAGCAGCGCGAGGTGCTGGGAGGCGGTGGACTCGCGAATGCCGAGCGAGGCTGCGAGCTCGCCCACCGTGCGTTCGCGCTCGATCATCTGGCACAGCAGCATCAGGCGGTGCGGATTGCCGAGCGAGCGCAGCAGCTCGCTCGCCTGCCCGGCCGCCGCCGCCATCCTCTCCGGTTCAATATTCATACTTGCGTATCTACGGAGATATGAATATATTGTCAAGCACCGGCCGGGAGGGCCGGTCAACAATCGGTCCAACGAACCAGCGGAGTGGCGTCATGGCGGAAATCCTCGTTCTCGGCGCGGGCCTGGGCGGAACCTTGGCCGCCTACGAGATCGCCGCGCAACTGCGGCCGCAGGACCGGCTGACGGTGGTGGGCGAAGGGCCGCGCTTCCAGTTCACCCCCTCCAACCCCTGGGTTGCGGTCGGGTGGCGCACGCAGCCGGACGTCGAGGCGGACCTCGCGGCGCCGATGCGGCGCAAGGGCGTGCGGTTTGTCACCTGCGGCGCCCGGCGCGTGGTGCCGGAGGCGAAACGGCTGGAGCTGAACGACGGCGAAAGCCTCGCCTACGACTATCTGGTGATCGCGACCGGGCCGGAACTGGCCTTCGACGAGATTCCGGGCTTCGGCCCCGATGCCCATACCCAGTCGATCTGCCGCACCGAGCATGCGGTGCGCGCGCATGCGGCGTTCGAGGCGTTCTGCCGCGATCCCGGTCCCATCGTGGTCGGGGCGGTGCAGGGGGCGTCGTGCTTCGGGCCGGCCTACGAGTTCGCCTTCATCCTCGACACCGAGCTGCGCAAGCGGCGCATCCGCGACCGGGTGCCGATGACCTTCGTGACGTCGGAACCCTATATCGGCCATCTCGGGCTCGACGGCGTCGGCGACACCAGGGGGCTGATGGAAAGCGAGCTGCGCAACCGGCACATCGCCTGGGTGACCAATGCCCGGGTGGCGGGGGTCACGGCGGGCGCCGTGCAGGTGGAGGAGGTCGGCGAGGATGGCGCCGTGAGGCGGGCGCGCGAGATCGCCGCGTCATTCACGATGATGCTGCCGGCCTTCCGCGGCGTGGCGGCGGTCCGCGGCGTGGCCGGGCTGACCAACCCGCGCGGATTCGTGCTGATCGACGAATGCCAGCGCAACCCGACCTGGCCGGACATCTTCGGCATCGGCGTCGCCGTCGCGATCCCGCCGCTGGGGCCGACGCCGGTGCCGGTGGGCGTGCCCAAGACCGGCTTCATGATCGAATCGATGGTCACCGCGACCGCAATGAACATCGGCGCCCTGCTGCGCGGCCAGCCGGCCCGGGCGCGGGCGACCTGGAACGCGGTGTGCCTGGCCGATTTCGGCGATGGCGGCGTGGCCTTCGTGGCGCAGCCGCAGATCCCGCCGCGCAACGTAAATTGGTCGGCCCAGGGGGGCTGGGTGCATCTGGCGAAGGTGGGCTTCGAGAAATACTTCCTGCGCAAGATCCGCACCGGCGAGAGCGAGCCGTTCTACGAGCGCTTCCTGATGCGGCAGCTCGACATCCACAAGCTCAAGGAGGCCCGCTGAGGGGCGCTGCCATGGCCATGTCGCACCACATCGTCTGCCCGCATTGCCAGGCGCTCAACCGCGTGCCGGCCGACCGACCCGCCGGCGCGGCGCGCTGCGGCGCCTGCCGCGCGGCGCTGTTCACCGGCACGCCGGCCGAGGTCGATGCCGCGGGCTTCGCGCGCCACGCCGACAAGAACGACATCCCGGTGCTGGTGGACGTCTGGGCGCCGTGGTGCGGCCCGTGCCGCACCATGGCGCCGCATTTCGCCCGCGCCGCCGGGCTGCTGGAGCCCGGCATGCGGCTGCTGAAGCTGAATGCCGACACCGCGCCGGAGCTCGCCGGCCGGCTCGGCGTGCAGGGCATCCCGGCGCTGCTGCTGATCGAGCTCGGCGAGGTCGTCGCCCGCACCGCGGGCGCGATGGAGGCCGCGCGCATCGCCGCCTGGGCGCGGGCCAGCCGCCGCGCCGCCTGAAACCCAACATCGGAGGCTTCCATGACCATAGACAGTGCCGTTCTTTCCTTCGCCGGCTTCATGGTGCTGCTGAGCCTGGCGCTCGGCTGGTTCCTCAGCCCCTGGTGGCTCCTGCTCACCGCCTT
>JBGAIK010000191.1:0-10159 GCA_044225615.1 Acetobacteraceae bacterium
GAGGTCTCGACCAATACTGGCTCCTCATGCGTGCTCTTCACCGGCGTCGTGGTCAGCACGCACATCGGCCCGGCCGAGAGGTTGAAGGCGAGCTTCTCCCAGATCAGGTCGCGGATGGTCGGGCTCACCGTCACCGCGAGATCGGCCGTGCGGAACGCCTCCGCCAGCGCGGCAATGCCCGGCGTCTCCACCCCGTCGGGCGCGCCGAACACGGTGCCGCGCGACGCGCCGCTGACCAGGCGCACATGCCCGGGCGCAGGCACCGAGCTGGCCGGCCAGAAGATGCCGCCCACCGCGCGCTGCGGCCCCACCGCATTGAACAGCGCGTCGCCCGGATCGAGCAGCGGCAGATGCCGCCCGTCCATCGCGCCGCCATGGCCGAAGAAATACCACCAGGGAATGCCGTTGTTCAGGAACGCCACCGGCGTGTCCGGCCCCAGCAGCGCCCCGATCCGCGGCGCCACCGCGGCGAGGCCGGAGGTCTTCACCGCCACCACCACCGCATCCTGCACGCCCAGCGTCGCCGGATCGTCGGTGGCGCGCGGCCGGCTATGGGTGATCTTCCCCTCCACCTCGACGGTCAGCCCGTCCTTGCGGATCGCCTCCAGATGCGCGCCGCGCACGACGATGGAGACGTCGGCCCCCGACGCCGCCAGATACCCCGCCAGATAACCGCCGACCGCCCCGGCGCCGTAGACGCAAATCCGCAACTTCCCGATCCCTCTCTGCTGCGGCGCAATGCTGCACGAGGCAGGGCATGGAAGGAAGGGCCTCCGGCGGCAAAAGGCCGGCGGCCTCAGTGCCCCGCGTTCTGCCCCGAGAAGTCCGGCGCCACCCGGCCCGAGGCGGCAAGCTGCGCCCCCCGGGCCGCCTTCAGCCGCTCCAGCCCGGCCTCGCTGCGCGCCTCGGCGCGCGCCACCAGCACCGCCTGCGTGTTGGAGGCGCGCAGCAGCCACCACCCGTCGGGCGTGTTCACCCGCACGCCGTCGGCGTCGTTGACCTCGGCGCCGGCGGCGCGGAGGCGGCCGGCGACGTCCTCGATCACCTTGAACTTGCGCACGTCGTCGCAGTCGAAGCGCAGCTCCGGCGTGTTGATCACCTGCGGCAGGGCGGCGCGGAGATGGCGGACACCTTCTCGCTGCCGCGGGCAATGATCCCGAGCAGCCGCACGGCGGCGTACAGCGCGTCGTCGAACCCGTACCAGCGGTCGTTGAAGAAGATGTGGCCAGACATCTCGCCGGCCAGCGGGCAGCCGGTCTCGGCCATCTTCGCCTTGATCAGGCTGTGCCCGGTCTTCCACATCAGCGGCTTCCCGCCGGCCCGCGCGACCTCGTCGAACAGCACCTGGCTCGCCTTCACGTCGGCGATGATGGTCGCACCCGGGTGCTGCTTCAGCACGTCGCGGGCGAGGATGACCAGCAGCTGGTCGCCGAACATCATCGCCCCGCCGTCATCGACCACGCCGATGCGGTCGGCGTCGCCGTCGAAGGCGATGCCGAGATCGGCACCGCGGGCCGCCACCTCGGCAACCAGCGCCTCCAGGTTCTTCGCAACCGTCGGGTCGGGATGGTGGTTGGGGAAGGTGCCGTCGATCTCGGGGAACAGCACGGTGTGGGTGCCGGGGAGCTTCTTCACCAGCTGCTGCAGCACGTCGCCCGCCGCACCGTTGCCGTTGTCCCACACCACGTTGAGCGCGCGCGCGCCGCCGTCCCAGTCCTTCGCCACCCGGTCGATATATTCTTCGGAGATGTCGATCGTCCGCTCGCTGCCCGCGGCTTCCGCCACCACGTCGCCGGCCGCGGCCATCCGCCCGATCTCCTGGATCTGCCGGCCGAAGAACGGCTTGCCCGCCAGCATCATCTTGAAGCCGTTGTAGTTGGGCGGGTTGTGGCTGCCGGTCAGCATCACCGCCCCGCCGGTCTTGAGCACGGTTGCCGCGTAGTACAGCATCGGCGTCGGCCCGCGGCCGATCCGCACCACCTCCATGCCGCTCGCCCTGAGCCCGGCCACCAGCGCCTTCTCCAGCACGGGCGAGGAGATGCGGCCGTCGTATCCTACCGCCGTCGAGGTGCCGCCGTTGCGCGCCACAACGCTGCCGAAGCAGCGCCCGATGGCGAAGGCGTCGGCCTCGTGCAGCGTGTCGCCGACGATGCCGCGGATGTCGTACTCGCGCAGCATGGTGGGGTTGAAGGTGTGGGCGAATGCCATGCGTCGAGGATCCCGTCTAAGCGTGTTCGCTTGAGGCCGAAGGCCGGAAAGCGTGAATCACGCGACCAAATCAGCAGTAGGTCTTGAGGAAGGCCTGCACGGCCGGCGCCATGTCCGGCCGCTTGAGGGCGAAGGCGATCTGCGCCTCCAGGAAGCCGATCTTGTCGCCGCAGTCGAAACGCCGCCCCTCGTAGCGCAGGCCGTGGAACGGCACCTGGCCGATCAGCTTGGCCATGGCGTCGGTGAGCTGAACCTCGTTGCCGGCGCCGCGTTCCAGCAGCCCGAGATACTGCATCACCTCGGGCACCAGCACGTAGCGGCCGATGATCGAAAGGTTGGACGGCGCGTCCTCCGGCTTCGGCTTCTCCACCAGGCCCTTCACCTCCACCAGCCGGCCGTCATCCTTGCCGGTGTCGAGGATGCCGTAGCGGTTGGTCTGGTCGCGCGGCACCTCGGTGACGGCCACCACGCAGCCGCCGGTCTGGTAGTAGGCTTCGGCGAGCTGCTGGGTGCAGGCGGTCTCCGACAGCACGAGGTCGTCGGGCAGCAGGATGGCGAACGGGTCGTCGCCGACGAAGGCCCGCGCGCACCAGATCGCATGGCCCAGTCCGAGCGGCTCCTGCTGGCGCACGGTCACGATGGAGCCGGGCGGAAGCTGCGCCTCGCGCAGCATGCGCAGCTCGGCCTCCTTGTGCCGCGCCCGCAGCGTGGCCTCGAGCTCGTAGGCGATGTCGAAATGCTCGACGATCGCGGTCTTGCCGCGGCCGGTGACCAGGCAGAACTGCTGGATGCCGGCGGCGCGGGCCTCCTCGATCGCATACTGGATCAGCGGCTTGTCCACCACCGGCAGCATTTCCTTCGCCATGGCCTTGGTGGCCGGCAGGAAGCGGGTGCCGAGCCCGGCAACGGGCAGGACGGCCTTGCGGAGGGGTTTTGGCACGTGGGGCGATTCCTCGTCTGGGCGGCGATGCGCCCTGAAATCATGGCAGACCGGCGGAATTGTGGCGAGGCCGCCGGCAAGGCGCCGTCAATGGCGCGTTCCGTCCCCGTCGATGGCCACGCTCTTGATCACCGCAAACACCTTCTGCCCCTCCGCCAGCCCGAGCTCGACCGCGGATTTCCGGGTGATCCGGGCCAGCAGGTGGCCCTCGCCGCAACGCAGGCGCACTTCCACCGCGGCGTCCCCCGCCGCCACCAGCGAGGCGATCTCGCCTTGCAGCACGTTCAGCGCGCTCACCGCTTCCGGCCGGCGCAGCGCCAGCATCACGTCGCGCGGGCGCACCACGGCGCGCAGCGCGGCCCCCTCCGGCACGTTCTGTCGCGGCACCACCAGCGGGCCGGCGGCCGAAGCCAGCCAGGTCAGGCCGAAGCCCGCGTCATGGCTGGCGACCCGCGCCTCCAGCACCGTGCCGGCCTCGCGCTCGCCCAGCACCTCGCCGAGTCCGCAGCCCAGCACCTCGGCCGTGGGCCCGGCCTCGGCCACCCGGCCATCCTCCAGCAGCACCACCGTGGTGGCCAGCCGCGCCACCTCGGCCAAGGCGTGCGACACGTAGACGATCGGCACCCCGGCCTCGTCGCGCAGGCGTTCCAGCGCGGGCAGGATCTCCGCCTTGCGCGCGTCGTCCAGCGCCGCCAGCGGCTCGTCCATCAGCAGCAGGCGCGGTCGGGACAGCAGGGCACGGCCGATGGCGACGCACAGCTTCTCGCCGCCCGACAGCCTGGCAGGCCGCCGGCCCAGCAGGGCGCCGATGCCGAGCAGCACGACCACATCGTCGAACGACAGGCCGTCACGGCCGGCCGGGGCAAAGAAGCGGCCGTAGAGCAGGTTCTGCCGCACCGTCAGATGCGGGAACAACCGACCCTCCTGGAACACATAGCCGAGCCGGCGGCGATGCACCGGCAGGCTGACGCCGGCCGCGGTGTCCAGCAGCACGGTGCCGTCCATGGCGATGCAGCCCTGTCAGCTGCACCAGGCCCGGCGATCGCGTTCACCAGCGTCGTCTTGCCGGACCCGATACGAACAGCGCCGCCGCTACGCGCGGGCGGTGAAGGCGGCATCGAGCGTGAACTCGCCTGGTGGTGGCGGACGGCGACCTCCAGGCTCATCCGGCGATCCGCCGGCTCGCACCGCGCGCCATCAGCTCCGAGGCCAGCAGCGCCGCCATCGAGATGGCGATGGAAACCAGCGTCAGCCGCATCGCACCCACCTCGCCGCCGGGTACCTGCGTCAGCGTGTAGATTGCGGCCGGCAGCGTCTGCGTCTCGCCCGGGATGTTGGAGACGAAGGTGATGGTGGCGCCGAACTCGCCCATCGCCTTGGCGAAGGCGAGGATCACGCCGGCGAGGATGCCGGGCACGATCAGCGGCAGCGTCACCGTCAGGAACACCATCGCGCGGTTGGCGCCCAGCGTGCCGGCCGCGCTTTCCAGCCGCGCGTCCACCGCCTCGATCGACAGGCGGATGGCGCGCACCATCAGCGGGAAGCCCATCACCGCGCAGGCCAGCGCCGCCCCGGTCCAGCGGAAGGCAAGCACGATGCCGAACTGCTCGTGCAGGAAGCCGCCGATCGGCCCCCGCCGCCCGAAACCCAGCAGCAGCAGGTATCCCGTTGCGACCGGCGGCAGGATCAGCGGCAGGTGGACCACCGTGTCCAGCACCGACCGCCCCCAGAACCGTCCGCGCGCCAGCAGCAGCGCCATGCCGATCCCGAACGGCAGGCTGCAGGCCGCGGCGACGCCGGCGACCAGCAGGCTCAGCCGGACGGCGGTCCATTCCTCCGGCGACAGGCCCGGCATCATCGCGCGGGCATCAGGTGCCGGAGGCCGCGCCCCGCAGCACCGTGAAGCCCTGCTTCTCCAGCGCCGCCCGCGCGAAGTCGCCGCGCATGAAGGCGAGGAAGGCGGCGGCGTCGGGATGGGTGGAGTCCTTCGTCACCGCCACCGGGTAGATGATCGGCGGGTGGCTGTCCTCGGGGAAGGTGCCCACCACGCGCACCGCGGGATCGGCGGCGGCATCGGTCTGGTAGACGATCCCGAGCGGCGCCTCGCCGCGCGAGACCAGCAGCATGGCCGCGCGCACGTTGTCGGCCTGGGCGATGCGGTCCTTCACGCCGTTCCAGGCGCCGAGCTTCTCCAGCGCCGCCTTGCCGTATTTCCCCGCCGGAACCGCGTCGACGCTGCCCATCGACAGCCGGTTGCCGGGGCCGAGCAGGGCCGCGAGGTCGAAGCCCGGGGCGATGACGGCCGAAAGCTTCGACTCCTTCGCCGCGATCAGCACGATCCTGTTGCCCAGCAGGTTGGTGCGCGTTTCCGGCCGGATCAGCTTGCGCTGGGCCACGTAGTCCATCCAGTCGAGATCGGCGGAGATGAAGATGTCGGCCGGCGCGCCCGCTTCGATCTGCTTGGCCAGCGCCGAGGACGCGGCATAGGAGATCACCGCCTTCCTGCCGCCGCGCCGGCCGGACCAGGCGGCGTTGATCTCGTCCAGCGCGTTCTTCATCGAGGCGGCGGCGAAGACGATGACGTCCCTGCCCTGAGACGAGCTCTGGCTCGGCTGCGCCTCCGCCGCGCCCGGCACGGCGGGAAGCGCCGACAGCGCGCCCATCACCAGCAGGAAGCCGCGGCGCGTCAGGGCGGAAGGGGTCATGGCATCGTTCCCGTCGGGAGCTGCGTTGTATGCGTCGAAGAATAGCGCAGTTCATCCGGTCTGGAAATCGCCCGCCTGCGGCGAGGCGGCCGGGCGGAACAGCGCCCGGTCCGGCTTCAGGTCCAGCAGCGGCGTGCCGTGGCCGCTGCCGGCGGCGGGGAGGCGCTGGGTGAAACCAGACAGGGCGGCGAGCGGCAAGACGCGGCGCATCGGCAGGCTCCGGCAGACGCTATGTCTGGACGAATATGCCGGGTAGGGGGCGCTGCGGCTACTGCCTCACCGCCGAGCCGGTCACTCCTTGACCGCTCCCGCTGTCAGCCCCGCCACCAGGTACCGCTGCAACGCCAGCACCACCGCCAGCACCGGCACCAGCTGCACGGTGGCCGCGGCGAACACCACGCCCCACTGCACCCCCTCGACCGTGCCCAGCATCTCGGCGATCGCGATCGGCGCCGTCTTGGCCGCGGTCGTGGTGAACACCAGCGCGAAGACGAACTCGTTCCAGGCAAACACGATCACGAAGATCGCCACCGCCACCATGCCCTGCGCGGCCAGCGGCAGGATCACCTGCAGCAGGATGCGGGCCAGCCCCGCCCCGTCCACCTCGGCCGCCTCCTCCAGCTCGCGCGGCAGTGCGGCGATGAAGGCGCGCATGATCCAGGTCGCGATGCTCACGTAGAACGCCGCGTACAGCAGCACGAGCAGCAGATGCGTGTCGTTCAGCGCCAGCGCGTTCACCGCCGGGAACAGCGGGATGGTGATGATGATCGGCGGCAGCATGCGCAGCGCCAGCATGAAGAACGCCGTGCCCTGCAGCAGCCTGCCCTGCTGGCGGGCATAGACGTAGCCGGCCATGCAGGACACCGCGAGCGTCAGCACCGTCGCCCCCGCCGTCACCACCAGGCTCGACCACAGGCCGCGGAAGAACACCGGGTGCTGCTCCCACAGCGCCGCGTAGTTCTCCAGCGTGGGGGTGAAGAACAGCGCCGGCGGGGTGGCGAAGATGTCGCGCGCCTCCTTGAACGAGGAGGCGACGACCAGCGCGATCGGGCCTACCGACCAGGCGATGGCGAGCGCGATCAGGGCATAGCGAAGGAAGCGCATCATAAGGAAAGCGCTTCTTTTTCTGTAGAAAAAGAAGCAAAAAGACTTTTATCCATTGTCCTTCGTGGGGCGCCCATGAGGCTCCTCATCAAACGGATAAAAGTTTTTTGGTTCTTTTTTTCAAAAAAGAACATCCTCACGCCTGCCTTCCCAACCGATGGTACAGGCGCCACAGGTACGGCATCGCGATCATCACCGACAGCACCAGCATGATCGTCCCGGTCGCCGAGGCCGCGCCGAATTCGTGATACTTGAACGTCGCCCGGTACAGGTAGATCGCCAGCACCTCGGTCAGCCGCGCCGGGCCGCCCTCGGTCAGCAGCCAGATCTCCGAGAAGATGCGCACCGCGAAGATGGTGCGGAACAGCATCGCCACCAGCACCGCGGGCATGATCAGCCACAGCGTGACGCTGCGGAAGCGTTGCCAGGGGCTCGCGCCGTCAATCGCGGCCGCCTCCATCAGCTCCCGCGGAACGGTGGTCACCGCCGAGTAGAGGATCAGGAAGGTGAACGGCAGATGGTGCCAGATCGCCACCAGCGCGGCGACCACCAGCGCCGTCCAGCGGCGCGTGGCCCATTCGATCTGCTCCAGGCCCACGCCCATCAGCGCCTGGTTGATCAGCCCGACATCGGGCTCCAGCATGTAGCGCCACATCGCCATGCCGCTCGCCTCGGTGATGGCGTAGGGGGCGAGCAGCAGGGCGATCACCAGCCCCTTCCCGCGCAGCGGCGCGGCCAGCAGGAAGGCAAGCCCCAGCCCGAGCAGCAGCTCGCCATAGACGACGATATGGACCACCACGATCGTGTTGCCGAGCGCGCGCCAGAAGATCCGGTCGCCGAAGATGGTGGCGTAGTTGGCCCAGCCGACGAATTTCGCCGCCTGGCCGTAGGTGCTCTCATGCGCCGACAGCCAGGCGACGTAGGCCGAGGGCAGGAACAGGAAGACCACGAGCAGGCAAAGTGCCGGCGCCACCATCAGCCAGTGGACGGGGCGCACGGCGTGCAGCGTGGCAAGGCGGCGGCGCGGACCGCGCCGCCGGGCAGCCATGGCGTCGGTCAGGCGGATGGCAGGAGCGGCCTGACCCGCCCGGCGAGATCGGTCATCGCCTGCTGCGGCTCCTTGCTGCCCAGCAGCACCGCGCCCATTTCCTCGATGAACATGTCCATCGCCTTGGCGTTGTTGGCAAAGCCCGGCACCACGAGGCGGGCCGACTTGAGCGCCTCCGCCTCGGCCATGGCGTACGGCACCACCTTCTGCAGCTCGGGGCTGGCATAGGTGGAGGGGCGGACGGGGCCGTTGCCGTTCAGCGCCTCGCGCAGCGTGCTCTCCGGCAGCGAGAGGTGCTTGAGCAGGCTGTACGACAGCTCCTTGCGCTTCGCGTTCTTCGGGATCGCCATCGCCCAGACCGAGGTCTTGGCCGGGATCGGCTTGCCGTCGGCGCCCAGCGGCAGCGGCATCACGTCGAACTGGCCGGGGAATTTGCTGGCCTTGGGATCGTTGTAATTGAACACCCGGTTGAACGGCTGGTTGGTCATCGCGCCGCGGCCCTGCTGCATCACGGTGATGACGTCTTCCGTCTTCATGTTCACCACGTTGCGGGGCATCTGGTTCTTCTTGAACAGCTCCGCGAAGAACGCCATCGCCTTCACCGCGCCCGGCTGGTCCACAACCACCTTGTAGTCGGCGGTGATGAAGTCGCCGCCGAAGGCGCGCACCCAGTCGATCGGGCTCGACGGGTCGTCCATGTTGATCACCAGCCCGTAGACCCGGCCGCCGTCGCGCATCCAGCTGAGCTTGTCGATCGCGGCCTGCACGTCGTCCAGCGTGCGCGGGGCGGCAACGCCGCGCTCGGACAGGAAGGTGCGGTTCAGGTGCAGCCCGTGGGTGGCGTGGCGGAACGGCATGGCAGCCTGGACGGCGCCGAACCGGTGCGCGGCCAGCATGCCCTGCGGGATCTCGGCAAAGTCCGGGATCGCGTCCTTGGCCATCCAGCCGTTCAAATCCTCGAACAGCGGGGCGAACTGCGGCGCGGTGTAGCGGTCCAGCATGAACACCAGGTCGGCATTGCCCTGGGCGAGGTTGGCCTCCTTCAGCGCGCGCTCATTGGTCGCCTCCACGCTGAAGGTCAGCCACTCGATCTCGACGTTGTTGGCCTTGCACCAGGCCTCGGTCACGTCGCCGCCGGCGCCCTTGGTGGCGGCGGTGCGGTGAACGGCGTGGCTGATGATGGTGAATTTCTCCGCAGCCCGGGCCACATGCGGCATGGCGAGTGCGGCAGTCCCGGCGGCGAGCAGCGTGCGACGTGACAGCATGATCCTTGTTCCCCTTACAAATTTGTTCTTCGTGGGGAGCGTCAGGCCAGCGCCTGGCGTTCCATGACGTGGTCGCGCGCGGCGACGATGTGGCTTTCCATCTCGGCCTGGGCGCGGGCCGCGTCGCGCACGCGGATCGCCTCGAAGATCACCCAGTGCTGCTCCAGCACGCGGCCCGCGCGGGCAGCCACGTCGGGGCCGAAGCTTGCGGTATTCAGCCGCACCATGCCCACGAAATTCGGCAGGCTTGCCACGGTGGCGAGGTGGTACGGGTTCTGCGTCGCCCGCGCCACCGCGCGATGGAAGGCGAAGTTCAGGTCCAGCAGCAGCGCCGGCGCCTCGCCCGCGGCGGCCTCCTCGGCCAGGCGCAGCGCGCCCCTGATCTCCTCCAGCGTCTCCGGCGTGTGGTGCTCGGCCGCCAGCGCCGCCACCGCGCCCTCCAGCACGATCCGGAACTCGTAGAGCCGCAGCAGGTCCGCCATGGTCCTGACCGGCGGGAACATCGACGCGCCCGGCGCCGATCCCTGCACCACCACGGTGCCCGAGCCGCGCTGCGACTGCACCACACCCGCATCCTTCAGCGCCTGCAGCGCCTCCCGCAGCACCGGCCGCGAGACGCCGAAGCGCGCCGAAAGCTCCCCCTCGGTCGGCAGCTTGCACCCACGCGGAAACTCGCCCCGATCGACAAGGCGGATCAACTGCGCCTGCACCAGCTCCGCCAACCGCGGCGCCCGCGCCCGCCCGCCCCCCGCCAGCTGAACGCCCAGCATCTCAGGACCACTCGCGGGTTTGAGGGTGTGGAAGCAAGGAAGGCCAGGGGCGCTGCCCCTGGACCCCGCTGAGGGCGGAGCCCTTAGAACCCATTCGCTCAAGGGTTGTTGAGGAGAGG
>JBGAIK010000192.1:0-9164 GCA_044225615.1 Acetobacteraceae bacterium
TGCTGCGCGGAAAGGTCGGCGGTGCGGCGATAGTGGGTGTCCTCGTAGCCGATGCTCATGCCGGCGGCGCCTGCGTCGGTCGGGAGGCAGGTGCTGGCCGCAACGGAACCGCTCAGCCCCGCTCGCGCATCAGCCGCGCCTTGTCGCGCTGCCAGTCGCGGTCGGCGATGGCGTGGCGCTTGTCGGCCTTGTTGCGCCCGGCGCCCAGGCCGAGCTGCACCTTGGCCACGCCGCGCTCGTTGAAATGGATGTCGAGCGGGACCAGCGTCATGCCCTCGCGGGCAACCGAGGCGAACAGCCGGTTCATCTCCTTGCGCTTGACCAGCAGCTTGCGCGGCGCGCGCGGCTCGAAGCGGGACAGCACGCCCCCCTGGTATTCGGGGATGTAGCAGTTGAACAGGTACAGCTCGCCCTCGCGCTCGCCGGCCCAGGCTTCGGTCAGGGTGGCGCGGCCGGCGCGCAGGCTTTTCACCTCGGGCCCCTTGAGCACGAGGCCGGCCTCCATGGTCTCGCGAATGGCGTAGTCGAAGCGCGCCTTGCGGTTCTGCGCCGCGACGCCGTGGCTGATCAGGGAGGACTTCTTCTTGGCGGTGGCCATGGGGATTCTCGTGCGGTGGCGCCGCCAGCCCCTCCCGCCGTGGCGGGAGGGGCGCGCGGTGGCCTAGTTCAACAGGCCGGCATGGGCCATGGCGTCGCGGACGCGGGCGCGGGTGGCCTCGGCCGGCGGCGCGAGCGGCAGCCGCACCTTCTCGTCGGTGAGGCCGAGCAGGGAGGCAGCATATTTCACCGGGCCCGGGCTGGTCTCGCTGAACAGCGCGTCATGCAGCGGGCACAGCCGATCCTGGATCGCCATCGCCGCGTCGATCTTCCCGTCCTGCCACAGCGTGTGCATCTCGTTGAGCAGGCGCGGCGCGACGTTGCCGGTGACCGAGATGCAGCCATGCCCGCCGGCAGCAAGAAAGGCGAGCGCGGTATGGTCCTCGCCCGAATACTGCACGAAATCGGCGCCGCAATGGCGCCGCGTGTGCAGCGGGCGGGCGAGGTTGGCGGTGGCATCCTTCACGCCCACGATGTTCTTGTGCCTGGCCAGGCGCCCCATCGTCTCGGGCGACATGTCGATGATGCTGCGGGGCGGGATGTTGTAGATGATGATCGGGATGTCCACCGCGTCGGCGATGGTGGAGAAGTGCAGGTACATCCCCTCCTGCGTCGGCTTGTTGTAGTACGGCGTGACCAGCATCGCCATGTCGGCGCCGGCCTTCTTGGCGTGCTGCGTGAAGTCCAGCGCCTCCGCCGTCGAGTTCGATCCGGTGCCCGCGATCACCGGCACGCGGCCGGCCGCGGCCTGCACCGTGATCTCCACCACGCGCTTGTGCTCCTCGTGGCTCAGCGTCGGGCTCTCGCCGGTGGTGCCGGTGGGCACGATTCCCTTGGTGCCCTCCTTGATCTGCCAATCGACGAACTCGGCAAGTTTCTTCTCGTCGACCGACCCATCCGCGCGCATGGGCGTGATCAGGGCGACAAGGGACCCTTTGAGCATCGACGTTCTCCGGTTGCTGGCGATTGGCCGGAAAACCTAGGCGCGGCGGGGCGGCGAGGCAAGTGCGGGACACGCGCGGCAGCGCGGGTGGGGGGATGCGGAACCGCGGCGCGGTGGGGTAGGAAGGGGCATGAAAGGTCGCCTCGCGCCGCTCGCCTCCCTGTGCCTGGTCGCGTCGCTCGCGCTGCCCGCCGGGCCGGCTGCGGCGGACGGGCCGGACCTGATGGCGCTCGTGCGGGCCGACCGCTGGGCCGACGCGGAGGCAGCCGCCGCGCACTACGCCGACCCGGTGGCAGCCAAGCTCGTCACCTATTTCCGCCTTCTGGCGCCCGGCGCCGCGGCGACGGCGGAGATCGCCGCCTTCCAGGACGCCAGCCCCGACTGGCCGGCCCAGGCGGTGCTGGCCCGGCGGCGCGACGAGGCGCTGGCGGGCGAGCCGGACGAGAAGGTGGTGCAGGCGGAATGCGCCCGCGCGGTGCCGGCCGCGACTGCCGCGCTGCTGCGCTGCGCGGACGTGCTCGGCCGGGCCGGGGATGCGCCCGCCGCGGCGCGCATGGCGCGGGCGGCCTGGGTCGGCGGCATCGCCGATGCCGCCTGGGAACAGCGCTTCCTGGCCGAACGCGGTGCCGCGCTGACTCCGGAGCGGCAGGCCGCGCGGCTCGATGGCGCCGAACGTGCCGTGGCAGCGGCACGGCTGGCGCTGCGGCGCGACGATCCGGCTTCGGGCCGTCTGCTGGCGTCGCTGGACGCCCGCCAGCTCGCCCAGCCCGGCCTGTTCCTGGACCGGGCCGTGTGGCTGCGGCGCTCCGGCCAGGACCAGGCGGCGCGCCAGCTCTGGGCGGCGGAGGGGGCGGCGGCCGAGCGTGCGGCGGGGCGCGAGCGCGACGCGGCGTTCTGGAACGAGCGCAACATCGTCGCACGGCGGCTGCTGCGCCAGGGCGACGCGGCGGGCGCCTACGAGGTGGCGGCGGGCTATGCGGGCTCCGCGGTGGAGCCGCTGCTCGATGCCGGGTTCCTCGCCGGGTTCATCGCGCTTCGCTCGCTTGCCGATCCGGCCCGGGCCGCCGCGCATTTCCGCCGGCTGGACGCGCTCTCGCGCGCCGCCATCACCCAGGGGCGGGCGCATTACTGGCTCGGGCGGGCGGCGGCGCAGCGCGGCGACACGGAGCGCGCGCAGGTGGAGTTTGCCGAGGCGGCGAAATGGCCGAACACGTTCTACGGCCAGCTGGCGGCGCTGCGCGGCGGCGGCACCGCGGCAACGCTGGGCGCGCGCATCCTGGGCGCGGGCGATCCGCCGGCGGGGCCGGAGCTGGCGCGCGACTTCGCCGCCCGCGAGCTGGCCCGCGCGGCCGCCTATCTGGTGGGCTGGGGCGAGGCGCGCCGCGCGCAGGCCTTCCTGCTGCGGCTGGAGGAGATCGCGCCCGACCCGGCCGACCGTGCGCTGGGGGCGAAGCTGGCCACCGGGTTCGGCCTGCCGGAGGCCGCGGTGGCACTGGCCCGCCGCGCCGGCCGGGACGGAATCGTGCTGCTCGGCACCGGCTGGCCGCAGCCCTATGCGCCGCCCGCCGGACCCGAGCCGGCGCTGAGCCTGGCCATCATGCGGCAGGAAAGCAGCTTCGACAGCGCGACGATGAGCCCGGCCGGCGCGCGCGGGCTGATGCAGCTGATGCCGGCGACCGCCGCACAGGTGGCGCGGCGGCTGGCGATCCCGGCCTCGGTGCCGGCCCTGACCGCGGATCCGGCCTACAACATGCGGCTGGGCACGGCCTATCTGGCGGAACTGCTGGAGAAGTTCGAAGGCAGCGTGCCGATGGCCGTGGCCGGCTACAATGCCGGGCCGCACCGGGTGACCGACTGGATGGCGCAGAACGGCGATCCGCGCACGCCGGCGGTGGACGTGATCGACTGGATCGAGCTGATCCCCTTCGCCGAGACCCGCAACTACGTGCAGCGGGTGATCGAGAACCAGGTGGTCTATCGCGCGCTGCGCGGCGAGGCGAAGCCGCATCCGCTGGCGCAATGGCTGCGGTGAGCCTCGCCCGGCTGGTGGCCGGCGGCTTCGGCAGCGGGCGCTTCCCGGTGGCGCCGGGCACCGCCGGCTCGGCCGTGGCGCTGCTGCTCGGCGCGGCGATGCTGCACTGGTTCCCGCCCGTCCTGCCGCTGGCGGCGTTGGCCGCCTATCTGGGCGGGCTGTGGGCGGTCAGCACGGCGAAGCTGGCGCATGATCCCGGCTGGGTGGTGATCGACGAGTTCGCCGGCCAGTGGATCGCGATGCTGCCGCTGGCCGGGGCCGTCGGGGGGCCGGGGCCGCTGGGGCTGCTCGCGGCCTTCGTGCTGTTCCGGCTGCTGGACATCGTGAAGCCGGGGCCGATCAAGCTCGCCGAACTGCAGGGCGGCGCCCGCGGCGTGATGGATGACGACGTGGTGGCCGGTGCGGTCGCGGCGCTGCTGCTGTGGATGGCGCGCAGCGGCTGGCCCGGCGTGTTCGACTGAGGGGGAGAACGACATGACAGTCATCGCAATCCAGGGCGAGCGGTTCACCCGCGACGGCGTGCCGACGCATGCCGGGCGCAGCTTCCGCGGCACCGACATATCCGGCCTGCTGTTCAATTCGCGGATGGCCAACGCGATCGTGGACGACCGCAACCTGTCCACCCGTGGCGTGTGGGCCTATGCCGACGGGCCGTGGGATGCGGCACGCAACACGCGCGAGTTCGTGGCCATGCTGCCGCAATACCGGGCGCATGGGCTCGATGCGGTGGCGATCAACATGCAGGGCGGCTCGCCGCAGGGCTATTCCTGGAACCAGCCCTGGAACCTGTCGGGCTTCGCGGCCGACGGCTCGCCCCATGCCGACACGCTGGAGCGGCTGGACCAGGTGCTGGCGGCGGCGGATGCGTGCGGAATGGCGGTGATCCTGGGCATCTTCTACGGCATGGCCGCAAGGCGCCTCGACGGCGAGGCGGCCGTGATCCGTGCGCTTGATGCGACCGTCGCGCACGTTCTGGCCGGCGGCTGGCGCCACGTGCTGATCGAGATCGGCAACGAGATCGACAACGTCGCCTTCACCCACGAGATCATCCGTCCCGCCCGCTGCGCCGAGCTGTTCGCGCGGGTGCAGGGCAGGCTGCCGGTCAGCACCAGCTTCAACGGCAACGTGGTGCCGCCCGACCATCTCGTCGCGCTTTCCGACTACGTGCTGCTGCACGGCAACAACGTGGAGCGGCCGGACCGGATCCGCGACATGGTGGCGCAGGTGCGCGCGTCCTCCGCCTATCGCGGCCAGCCGATCCTGTTCAACGAGGACGACCATTTCGGCTTCGAGAGCGCCGACAACAACATGCTCGCCGCCGTCGGCGCGCGCGCCGGCTGGGGCTATTTCGACTACCGCATGGGCCGCGAGCGGTTCGCCGACGGCTACCAGAGCCTGCCGGTCGACTGGGGCATCAACGCGCCGCGCAAGAAGGGCTTCTTCGGCCTGCTGGCCGAGGTGACCGGGAGGACATGATGATCGACGCGGCGATCCTGGCCCAGGCGGAGGCGCTGCTGGCGCGGTGCCGGGCGCGGGGCGTGATGGTGGCGACGGCGGAAAGCTGCACCGGGGGCCTGATCGCGGCCGCGCTGACCGCGATCGCCGGCAGCTCCGACGTGGTCGATCGCGGCTTCATCACCTATTCCAACGAGGCCAAGACCGACCTCGTCGGCGTCGACCCCCGGCTGATCGCGGACCATGGCGCGGTCAGCGAGGCGGTTGCCCGTGCCATGGCCGACGGCGCGCTGGCGCGCTCGCGGGCGCATGTGGCGGTGAGCGTGACCGGGGTGGCCGGGCCTGGCGGTGGCAGCGCGGCGAAGCCGGTGGGGCTGGTGTGGTTCGGCTGTGCCTGTCGGGATCGCGCGACGGTGTCGCTGTCGCACGTCTTTCCGGGGGACCGGACGGCGATCCGGCGGGCGACGGTCGCCGAGGCGTTGCGGCTGCTGGGGGACGCGACCTAGCCCGGCGCCTGCTTGCGCCGGATCGCGCGCACCCCAAGCCACAGCGCGACGAATCCCGTCGCCGTCGAGCCGAGCAGCACCACGGCGGCGCCCTCGGCCGGGTTCTCGTGCCACTGGCTGACCACCAGGGTGCAGATCGCGCCGTAGCCCATCTGGCAGAAGCCGTAGAGGCCGGCGGCGGCGCCGATCATGCCCGGCTGCACGCCGATTGCGGTGCTGAGTGCCATCGGGCTCACCGTGCCGGAGCCGATGGTGAACACCAGGATGCTCGCCAGCACCGTCGCCACGGTGAGGTGGCCGCCGGCCTCGAGCCCGGCGAACAGCGCCGCACCGGTGGTGGCAATGGCGCTGGTGACCAGCATCAGCCGCAGCGGGTCCACCCGGCGCACCAGCCGATTGGCAACGAAGCTGTCGATCGAGAAGCCGATGATCGGAATGACGAAGTAGAAGTCGATCTCGGCCGGCGGCCGTCGCAGCAGGCCGGTGAAGATGAACGGGGCGGCGGAAAGGAAGGCGAAGAAGCAGGTGGTCGAGCAGGCGCCGCCGATGGCGAGCGCGCGGAATTCCGGCAAGCCCAGCAGGCGGCGGTAGCTGCGCAGCATGGAGCCCAGGCCGCCGCCCGTGCTGCGCGCCTGATTGGTCTCCGGCAGCGTGCGCAGCGTCGCGGCCAGCGTCACCAGCCCGATCGTCGCCAGCAGCAGGAATATCGCCCGCCAGCCCAGGAAGGTCGCCAGCAGCCCGCCCACCAGCGGCGCGCTGGCCGGCGCGACCGACTGGAACAGGTTCAGCAGTGCGAGCTTGGCCGCCGCCTCGCGCGGGCTGGACACATCGCGCAGGATGGCGCGGCCAAGCACCAGGCCCGAGCAGCCGCCGATCGCCTGTACCACCCGGGCCACGATCAGGCTGGCCACCCCCGGTGCGGCGGCGCAGGCCAGGCTGCCGGCGGCGTAGAGCACGAGCCCGCCGAGCAGCGCCGGGCGGCGGCCGATGCGGTCCGACAGCGGTCCATACAGCAGCTGCCCACCGGCGAGGCCGATCAGATAGAGCGTCAGCGTGAGCTGGATGGTGCCGCTGGAAACGTCGAGGTTCCGTGCCGCGACGGGCAGGGCGGGCACGAAGATGTGCAGCGACAGCGTGCCCGAGATGCAGAGCGCGATCAGCAGCCAGAGCTTTGGCGTGGAAGCCCCGCCTCCCCGGGGCGCGGTGATCCAGGCGGGCGGAGTCAGCCCAGCACCTCCTTGTTGACGACGTTCTCGGTGGCCGGGTTGCCGTCCAGCACCGAGAGCGCGTTGCGCACGGCCGTCACCGCCATGCGGTCGAGCGATTCCAGCGTGACCCCCGCCATGTGCGGCGCGGTGATGACGTTGGGCAGGCTGGGCAGCGGGTTGCCCGGCTCGATCGGCTCATGGACGAACACGTCGAGCCCGGCGCCGGCCAGGCGGCCCTCGGTCAGGGCGGCGTGCAGCGCCGGCTCGTCGATGATGCCGCCGCGGGCGGTGTTGACCAGGAACGCCGTCTTCTTCATGCGCGCGAGCCGGGCGGCGTTGATCAGCCCGATCGTGCCCGGCGTCTTGGGGCAGTGGATGGTGACGAAATCGGCCTTGGCCAGCGCCGCGTCCAGGTCCGGCGCCGGGATGCCGCCACGGGCGCTGATCACGTCCTGGGCGATGAACGGGTCGTGCACCAGCACCGTCATCTCCATCGCCAGGCAGCGGGCGGCGACGCGGGTGCCGATCTTGCCGAATCCGATGATCAGCACGGTCTTGCCGAACAGGTCCACGATCGGCGCCGACATCTTCTCCCGCCAGCGGCCGTCGCGGACGAAGGCGTGCTGGTCGAAGCCGCGCTTGGCCAGGTGCATCATGAAATAGACGGCATGCTCGGCGACCGTGACCGAATTGGCGGTGCCGGCGATGAGCAGCGGAATCTTCCGGGCGGTCAGCGCCGGGACCTCGACCGCGTCGTAGCCCACGCCGATCCGGCTGACCGCCTGCAGCGCCGGGGCGGCATCGATGTCGGGCGCGCGGAACGGGCGGCCCCACAGGCACACGGCGTCGGTGTCGGCGAGCAGGGCGCGGAACTCGGCCTCGGGCGTCAGGTCCTCGTAGCGCACGGTGTCCACGTCGTCGCGGGCGCGGGCGATCGCCCAGCCGGCCTCCGACATCAGGGCGGGCAGCAGGAGTTTCTTGCGGTTGTGGGCGGTCATGGACGGGTCCTGGTCTCGCATGGCGCGAGTGTGGCCCGCTTCACGGCGGGAGGCCAGATGGGGCAGGCTCGCGGCCACAACCGGGGAGGCGGAAATGCGCGTGGGCTATGCGGGCGTGGGGCTGATGGGGCACGGGGCGGCGAAGAACATCCTCGCCAAGGGGTTCGCGGTGACGGTGCTGGCGCATCGCAACCGGGCACCGATCGACGACATGGTGGCGCGCGGCGCGACGGAGGCGGCGGACCCTGCGGCGCTCGCGGCGGCCGCCGACGTGCTGTGCCTGTGCCTGCCGGGTTCGGCTGCGGTGGCCGAGGTGCTGGAGGCGGCCTGGCCGGCGCTGCGGCCCGGCATGGTGGTGATCGACAAGAGCACCGGCGACCCGGAGGCGACGCGGCGCATGGGCGCGCGGCTGGCGGCGGTCGGGGTGGGGCTGATCGACGGGCCGATCGGGCGCACGCCGAAGGAGGCGCAGGAGGGCCGGCTGTCCACCCTGCTCGGCGGCGATCCGGCGGCGATCGCGCAGGTGCGGCCGGTGATCGAAGCCTATGCCGACACGATCATCGACGCCGGGCCGCTGGGGATGGCGCTGACGGCAAAGATCGTCAACAATTTCATCTCCTTCACCAACGCGGTGGTGATCTCGGAGACCTTCGCCGCGGCGAGCCGTCTGGGGGTGCCGTTCGACGCGCTGACCGCGATGATCGAGGCCGGCGGGTCCAACTCGATGATGTTCCAGTGGATCAAGCCGTGGATCCTGGAAGGCGACGACAGCCGCGGGCGGGGACGGCTGGTGAACGGGATGGGCGTGCTGGAGCAATACATGGGCTTGGCCAGGGACGGCGGCGCGCCCACCGCGATGGCGGATGCGGCGCACGCCGTGCTGACCAGGGTGCTGGCGGCCGGCCACGGCGACCGGTACCTGCCCCGCCTGCCGGGGATCATGGCGGCAATGGCGGGGGCCGGGTTCCGGTCGCTCGATGAGGGCGGGGGCTAGCCCACCGGCTGCAACGCCAGATACCCCGCCTGGGCCAGGATGGCATGGCCGGCAGCGGTGGGGTGCATGCCGTCGAAGAACAGGTAGCCATCGGCCGCCGCCCCCGTGGCGGCCAGCGTGCCGCTGTCCGGGTCGGTGAAATTGCCGGACCACAGCGGATCGGTCACGTTGGTGAGCCCGTAGGCGCCCGGGTCGGCGACCATGGAGTTCATCAGCGTGAACGCGTCGAGCACGTGGATGTTGAGCCCCTGCTCGTCGACCATGCCGGACAGCGCGACGTTCAGGTAGTAGTCGTAGGTGCCGGCGACGGCCGAGGCGATCTGGCTGTAGAGCGCCCCGCCGGCGGTGATGTTCGGGATCTTGCCGATGTCGGGCACGTTCATGACCAGGAAGTTCCGGGCGCCGTCATCGGCCAGCGACTGGATGAAGGC
>JBGAIK010000193.1:0-21460 GCA_044225615.1 Acetobacteraceae bacterium
GCCGGCGTCGCCCACGAGGTCCGCAACCCGGTCGCCGCCATGCGCCTCAGGGCCGAGAACGCGCTGGCCGGCGACCCCGCCCGGCTGCGCCCGGCGCTGGAGGCGGTGCTCGACCAGGTCGCCCGCCTCGAACGGCTGACCGGCGAATTGCTGACGATGACGCAGTCGCGCCAGGCCCGGCCCGCACCGGTCGCCCTCGCCCCCTTCCTTGCCGCCGCGGCCGCCGACCACGGCGCCACCGCCACCGCGCCGGAGGCCGAGGTCACGCTCGACGCGACCCTGCTCCGCCGCGCGCTCGACGAGCTGCTCTCCAACGCCGCCCGCCACGGCGGCGCAGCGCTGCACGCCAGCATCGCCGCCGGCCGCCTCACCATCGACGTGGCCGACCGCGGCCCCGGCGTGCCGGAAGCCCTGCGCGCCACCCTGTTCGAGCCCTTCGTCAGCGGCCGCCCCGACGGCACCGGCCTCGGCCTCGCCATCGCCCGCGAGATGACGGAAGCGATGGGCGGCACGCTGGTCCTGGCCGATCCCGGGCCCGGCGCCACATTTCGCCTGGAGGTGCCATGCGCGCCATGACGATCCTGGTGATCGACGACGACGCCGCACTGCGCGCCGGCCTCGCCGAAGCCATCGCCGATCTCGGCCACCGCCCGCTCGAAGCCGCCGACGGCGCGGCCGGCCTCGCCGTGCTCGCGCGCGATCAGGTCTCCGCGGGGGCGAGCGACAAGGTCGCAGCGACAGGGTCGCCGCCGTGCTGCTCGACCTGCGCATGCCCGGCCTTGACGGCATCGAGGTGCTGCGCCGCATCCGCGCCCTGCCCGACCCGCCGCCGGTCGCCGTGCTCACCGCCGTCCCCACCGCGGCCAACACGATCGAGGCCATGCGCCTCGGCGCCGTCGATCACGTCGAGAAGCCGATCGGCCGCGCCGCGCTGGCCGCCCTGATCGCGCGCATGCTCCCGGTCGCCGCCCCCACCCCCCAGGAAGCCGCCGATCCCGACGCCCTGGTCGGCAACGCACCCGCCATGCGCGAGGTGCAGAAGGCGATCGGCATGCTGGCCGATGCCGACACCACCGTGCTGATCACCGGCGAGACCGGCACCGGCAAGGAGGTCGTGGCCCGCGCCATCCACCGCCACGGCCGCCGCGCGGCCAGGCCCTTCGTCGCCGTCAACTGCGCGGCCATCCCCGCCGACCTGCTGGAAAGCCAGCTCTTCGGCCATGTCCGCGGCGCCTTCACCGGCGCGGTGGCCGACCGCGCCGGCAGCTTCCGCGACGCCAATGGCGGCACGCTGTTCCTCGACGAGATCGGCGACATGGCCCCCGCCCTCCAGGCCAAGCTGCTGCGCGTGCTGCAGGAACGCGTGGTCACCCCGGTCGGCGGCAGGCCGGTGCCGGTGGACGTGCGCATCCTCGCCGCCACCCACCAGGACCTCGCCGCCATGGTCGCCGACGGCCGCTTCCGCGAGGACCTGTTCTGGCGCCTCGGCGTGATCCCCGTCCGGCTGCCGCCGCTGCGCGAGCGCCTGTCCGACATCATGCCGCTGGCCGAGCATTTCCTGGCCCTCGCCGGCGGCCCGCCCCGCACCCTGTCGGCCGAGGCCGGCGCGCTGCTGCTCGCCCATCCCTGGCCCGGCAACGTCCGCGAGCTGCGCAACGCCATGGAGCGCGCCGCCGCCCTCGCCCGCCGCCCGGTCATCACCGCCGACGACCTCGCCTTCCTGCGCCGCACGCCGGCCCGTGGCGAGACCGACTGGCTCGCCGGCGAGCTGCCGGAGGCGGTCGCCCGGCTGGAGAGCGCGATGATCAGGGCCGCGCTGGAGGCCACCGCCGGCAACCGGGCCGAAGCCGCAAGGCGGCTCGGCATCCACCGCCAGCTGCTCTACGAGAAGATGCGCCGCTACGGCATCGAGCCGTCCGAAATCCGGACGGAACCCGTCGCCAAGCCGGACGCATGCTAGCGGACGTCCCATGCAAGTATTTGAATTTGCTTGATTGAACCTCTGGCACGGCAGTTGCGATAGCTCCGATGCGCGGGCCAGCCCGGCCCGTCCTGATGGAGTATCCGACCATGTCCCGACTGAAATCCGCCCTGCTGGCCGCCACCCTGCTCGTCGGCGCCGGCGGGTTCGCCCTGGCCCAGTCCGGCCCCACCTACGACCCGGCCCAGCTCCCCACCGTGAAGGGCAAGGTCGCCCAGTTCACCCTCTCGCCGCGCGGCGACATCGACGGCATGCTGCTCGACGACGGCACCGAGGTCCATGTCGGCCCCGGCATCTCCTCCGAGCTCGCCTTCACCCTCAAGCCCGGCGACGCGGTGACCATCCACGGCCTCAAGGCCAAGTCGGTGCCGATGGTGGCCGCCGCCTCCATCACCAACGACGCCACCGGCACCACCGTCACCGGCCGCATGGGCCGCGGCCATGACGAGCGCGGCGCCTCCCTGGAAGCCGAGGGCACCGTGAAGCAGGTGCTGCATGCCCCGCGCGGGGAGGTGAACGGCGTGCTGCTCGACAACGGCACCGTGGTCCGCCTGCCGCCGCAGGAGGCGACCAGGCTCGCCGCCCAGCTCGCCGTCGGCCAGAAGCTGTTCGTCCGCGGCATGGGCGTGGCCTCGCCGCTCGGCAAGGTGGTCATGGCCCGGCAGCTCGGCCCCGACCGCACCAAGCTGACCGAGGTCGCCGGCCCCCGCTTCCCCGGCCGCGACGGCATGCACGGCCCGCGCGGCATGATGCGCGGCCATGACGGCCACATGGGCCCGATGCGCGGCGGCCCGGGCGCGCCCCCGCCGCCGTCGAACGGCTGAACCGGCCTCCCCGCCACCGCCTCTCAGGCGGCCGCAGCGTATTCCGTACGGTTGCGGCCGCCGCGCTTGGCGGCATACAGCGCCTGGTCGGCCGTCCGCAGCAGCCGCTCGGCGGTCATCGCGGGATCGTCGCTGCAGGCCACGCCGATGCTCACCGTCAGCCGGTGCTGGCGCCCGGGCTCGGGGAAGAACTCCATCTCGGCGATCGCCTGGCGCAGCCGCTCGGCCGCGACCATCGATTCCTCCCGCGTCGTGCCGGGCATGACCACCGCGAACTCCTCGCCGCCGTAGCGGGCGATGGAATCGAACACGCGGATGCGCCGGCGCAGCGCGTCGGCCACCGCGCGCAGCGCCTGGTCGCCGATCGGATGGCCCCAGCGGTCGTTGACCTGCTTGAAATGGTCCACGTCCACCATCATCACCGCGATCCCCTGCGCCGGCCCCGCCGCGATCAGCCCGCGCAGGTGCCGCATCAGGTAGCGCTGGTTGTAGAACCCGGTCAGCGGGTCGGTCAGCGCCATTTCCAGCGCGTGGCCCAGGTCGGCGCGCAGCCGGTCCTGGTAGATCTTGCGGCGGATCTGGTTGCGCGCCCGCGCCCGCAGCTCGTTCTCGTCCACCGGGCGCACCAGCCAGTCGTTGGCGCCCAGGTCGAACCCGCGCAGGATGCGCGACTTCTGCTCCGGATCGGCCACCAGCAGCAGCGGGATGTCATGCGTGCGGTCGTCGGCGCGCAGCCGCGAGGCCAGCCGCAGCGGGTCGGAGCCGGCCAGCGCCAGGCTCAGCACCACCAGGTCGAACGGCATCGCCGCGGTCAGCTGGAACACCTCCGACTCGCTCGACGCCCGGCCGGTCACGATGCCCTCGCGCGCCAGCGCGTCCTGCATGGCCAGCACGCTGGGCTCGAAATCGTCCACCACCAGCGCCCGCGCGCCGGCGATCGAGGGCGGCGCGAACCCGTCGCCGCCGATGCCCAGCGCCCGCGCCGTCTCGCCGCGCAGCCGCCATTCATCCAGCAGCCGCTTCAGCCGCACCAGCGACTTCACCCGCGCCAGCAGCGTCTCGTAGTCGACCGGCTTGGTCAGGAAGTCGTCGGCCCCCACCTCCAGCCCGCGCAGCCGCTCGCCGGGCTCGGACAGCGCCGTGATCATCACCACCGGGATGTGCAGCGTCTTGCCGTCTTCCTTCAGCCGCCGGCAGGTCTCGTAGCCGTCGAGCTCCGGCATCATCACGTCGAGCAGGATCAGGTCCGGCTGCCAGGCCAGCGCCTGGGCGATCGCATCCCTGCCGGAATGGGCGGCGGCGACCTGATAGTATTCGGCGCCCAGCTTCGCCTCCAGCAGGCGCGTGTTGGCCGGTACGTCGTCGACGATGAGAATGCGGGCCGTCATCGCCGGTCGGTCATCCTTCCTGTCCGTACTGCGGATGCAAGGATAGAACGGCGCGCGGGCAGGCGGAAGGACCGCTCAGGCGTTCCCGGCCAGATGGTCGATCGCCGCCTGCACACCCCCCGGGCTGTGCGGGATTCCTGCCGCCCGCAGGCCGATCTCCACCCCGCCCAGCGTGCCGATCAGCTGCAGGTCGCCGAAATCGCCGAGATGGCCGATGCGGAACACCCGGTCCTTCAGCTGGCCCAGCCCGTTGCCCAGCGACATGTTGCAGCGCGCCAGGATCGTCGCCCGCAGCGCGTCGGCGCTGTGCCCCTCCGGCACCCGCACCGCCGTCAGCGAGGAGGAATAGTGGCGCGGCTCGGCGCACTGGGTCTCCAGCCCCCAGGCCCGCACCGCGCGCCGCGTCGCCTCGGCATGGCGGTCATGGCGGGCGAACACGTTGGCCAGCCCCTCCTCCAGCAGCATCGAAACCGCGGCATCGAGCCCGTACAGCAGGTTGGTCCCCGGCGTGTAGGGAAAGAAGCCGGTCGCGTTGGCCGCCAGCATCGGCCGCCAGTCCCAGTAGCTCCGCGGCATCCTGGCCGTCTCGGCGGCGGCCAGCGCCTTCTTCGAGATCGCGTTGAACGACAGGCCCGGCGGCAGCATCAGCCCCTTCTGCGAGCCGGCCACCGTCACGTCCACCCCCCATTCGTCGTGCCGGTAGTCGATGCTGGCCAGCGAGGAGATGGTGTCCACCATCAGCAGCGCCGGATGCTTCGCGGCATCGATCGCGGCGCGGACCTCGTCGATCCGGCTGGTGCAGCCGGTCGAGGTCTCGTTGTGCACCACGCAGACCGCCCTGATCCGATGCCCCGCATCCTTCGCCAGCGCCTCGGCGATCGCCGGCACGTCGGCGCCGCGCCGCCAGTCGGTGTCGATGAACGCGGGCTTCAGCTGCAGCCGCTCCGCCATCTCCTGCCACAGCGAGGCGAACCAGCCGGTGCGGCACATCAGCACGGCGTCGCCCGGCGACAGCGTGTTGGTCAGCGCCGCCTCCCACGCCCCGGTGCCGGAGGCCGGATAGACGATCACCGGCCCCTCGGTCTGGAACACCTTCCGCAGATTGGCCAGGATGCGCGCGCCGAGCCGGCCGAAATCCGGCCCGCGATGGTCCATCGTCGGGTTGTCCATCGCCCGCAGCACCCGGTCGGGCACGTTGGTCGGCCCCGGTATCTGCAGGAAGTGGCGGCCGGGGACGTGGGCGGTCTCGAAATAGGCCATGGCGATGCTCCTGTCGGCGGCAAGGATGCGCCGGCAGGCCGCACTTGCCAATGCGCCGGCGCTTTTCACTGCCGCCATGTGGAACCGGACCGATCGGGCGGCGTTTCCAGCACGCTTTCGACCGGCGTGAGTATTCGCCGGAGCCAATCGAGGAATTGAAGCGCGCATTCCGGCCACCTTCTGCCGTGCCGGGCCCGGCTGTGCCTGGCGATCGCAGGACCTGCCCCCGGAATGCACAACATAGCGGAGTATATCCATGCGCGAACTGACGCAGAACTGGCGCAAGGCCGGCCTGACCCTCGCCGTGCTCGGCACCGCCGCCGCCCTGGCGCCGGCACGGGCGCAGACCGTCGTGGTGCCGGTGCCCACCGCCCAGCCCCAGGCGGTGGTGGTGCCCGGCACCGTCCGGGCCCAGGTGATCATCGCCCCCACCGCACCCCCGCCGGCGCAGGTCGAGGTCATCCCGCCCGCCCCCAACACCTCCGTGGTGTGGCAGCCGGGCCGGCAGACATGGAACGGCACCGGCTGGACCCTGCAGCCCGGCCACGAGACCTGGCTGCAGGCGGTCTCGGCCAGGTGCCTGGCTGCGTGGCAGCCGCCAGCGGCGGCGGCTATTCCTGGGTGGGCAACGGCAATGAGCGTCGCCGCCACCGGCGAAACTCGCCGCATCGCCCCGCGAGATCAAGGTCGCCCTGGTCGCCTGCGCCGAAGCCGATGCCGCCGGCGCCGCAGACCACCACCGTGGTGGTCACGCCGCAGCCGCAGGCCATGATGGTCTTCTCGCTCGCGCTCGCCCCAGCGCGAGCGCTCGTCTCGCCCACCGTCCTGGCGCTCGGTGTGGTGCCCGGCCACTGGCGCTTTGCCGGCGCACAGGGCTGGATCGTCCTCGGCATGCGCATGCGGATGCCTTCTGCCCGGCCGCGCCGCACCATGTGGCAGGCGGCAGCTCGGGGTCAGTACAGCAGGCCGCCGGCGGCGCTGGCGGCAGGAGGGCCACTGGATGTGATCGCTCCCCGGGGGCGCAAGCCCCCGGGGCGACACGTTGCGCCGTCCCGCCTATCCTGCGCGCGAGCGGAGGGTCGGCATGACGGCAGTGATCGGGGATTCGCGCCTGGCGCAACGGCTGCGGCGGGAGATCGAAGGCGAGGTCCTGTTCGGCCGCGCCGATCGCGGCCGCTACGCCACCGACGCATCGATCTACCAGGTCGAGCCGATCGGCGTGATCGTGCCGCGGCGCATCGAGGATGTCGCCGCCGCCATGGCGATCTGCCGCGAGGCCGGCATCCCCGTCCTGCCGCGCGGCGGCGGCACCAGCCAGTGCGGCCAGACCGTCAACCGCGCCCTGGTGATCGACTGCTCCCGCCACCTGAACCGCGTCCTGTCGGTCGAGGGCGACCGCGCCTGGGTCGAGCCGGGCATCGTGCTCGCCCAGCTGAACGCCCAGCTCCGCCCGACCGGCCGGTTCTTCCCGGTCGATCCCTCCACCAACGCCCGCTGCACCATCGGCGGCATGGCCGGCAACAACTCCTGCGGCTCGAAGTCGATCCGCTACGGGCTGATGGCCGACAACACCACGGCCATCGACGCGATCCTGGCCGACGGTTCGCGCCACCGCTTCGGCCCGCCGGGCGCCAACCTCGCCGCCGCGCCCGCCGCGGTCGTGGCGCTGCTCGACCGGCTGCGCGCGCTGGGCCTGGCCGAGGCCGACGAGATCGCCGCCCGCTTCCCCCGCCAGCTCCGCCGCGTCGGCGGCTACAACATCGACGCGCTGACCCCGGCCGCACAGGCGGCGGGCCGCGACAACCTCGCCCGCCTGCTGGTGGGCTCCGAGGGCACCCTCGCCTTTTCCGCCGCGCTCGAGCTCGCGCTGCATCCGATCAAGCCGCGCAAGGTGCTCGGCATCTGCCAGTTCCCCACCTTCCGCGCCGCGATGGCCGCGAGCCAGCATCTGGTCACGCTCGACCCCGAGGCGGTGGAGCTGGTGGACCGCACCATGATCGAGCTTGGCCGCGCGATCCCGATCTACCGCGGCACCATCGACCGGATGCTGATCGGCGAGCCTGACAGCGTCCTGATCGTCGAGTTCCACGGCCACGAGGACGCCGCCCTGCTGCGCAAGCTGGCCGAACTCGACGCCATGATGGGCGACCTCGGCTATCCGGGCGAGGTGGTGCGCGCCGTGGACGCCCAGTTCCAGGCCGACATCGCCGAGGTGCGGGAGGCCGGGCTGAACATCATGATGTCGATGAAGGGCGACGGAAAGCCGGTCTCCTTCATAGAGGACTGCGCCGTCGACCTCGCCGACCTCGCCGACTACACCGAGCGGCTGAACGACGTCTTCGCCAGGCACGGCACCAGGGGCACCTGGTACGCCCATGCCTCGGTCGGCTGCCTGCATGTCCGCCCGGTGCTCAGCATGAAAGACCCGGCCGACGTCGCCACCATGCGCGCGGTGGCCGAGGAATGCTTCGCCCTGGTGCGCGAATACAAGGGCAGCCATTCCGGCGAGCACGGCGACGGCATCGTGCGCAGCGAGTTCAACGAACCCATGTTCGGCCCCCGCATCGCCCGCGCCTTCGAGGCGGTGAAGGACGCCTTCGACCCCGCCGCCCTGCTCAACCCGGGCCGCGTGGTGCGCCCGCCGCGCATGGACGACCGCAGCCTGTTCCGCTACCCGCCCGGCTACGCGGCGGCCGAGGGCTTCGCCCCGGCGCTCGACTGGTCCGCCTGGCCCGGCCCGCTCGGCGGCATGCTCGGCGCGGTCGAGATGTGCAACAACAACGGCACCTGCCGGAAGGTCGATGCTCACCCGCGACGAGATCGACGTCACCCGCGGTCGCGCCAACACGCTGCGGCTCGCCCTCACCGGCCAGCTCGGGCCGGACGCGATGGCGGGCGAAGACGTGGCCGGGCGCTGAAACTCTGCGTCGCCTGCAAGGGCTGCCGCCGCGAATGCCCGACCGGGGTGGACATGGCGAAGTTCAAGATCGAGGCCAATGCGGCGCGGGCGGCGCGGCACGGCGTGGCGCTGCGCGAGCGAGCTGGTCGCCGGGCTGCCGGTGCTCGCCATGGGCCGCGCGCTTCCCGTCCTGTTCAACCTGCGCAACCGCTCCGGCGCGCTGCGCCGCCTGGACGAGCGGATCGGCTTCGCCGCCGCCCGCCGCTGCCAGAATGGCGCGCCGACCCGTTCCGCGACGACGAGGGCGACGGCCCCGGCGCGGCAGCGCGCGTGGTGCTGTTCGCCGACACCTTCAACCGCGCCTTCCGAGCCGGAGAACCTCCGCGCCGCGCTCGCGCGTGCTGCGCGCGGCCGGCCATCGCGTCACCGTGGAACTGATGACGGCGCGCGCTGTGCTGCGGCCGCACCTGGCTTGCCGCGGGCATGGTGGATCAGGCGCGCGCCGGGCGGCACGGACCCTCGCCGCGCTCGCCGGCGAACGCGCCCATCGTCGGCCTCGAGCCGTCCTGCCTGTTCGCGCTGAAGGACGAGGTGCCGTCGCTGCTGCCGGGCGCGGCGGCCCAGGCGGCCGCGGCGCGCGCCATGCTGCTGGGCGAGTTCCTGGCCAAGGCGATCCCTGCCGCTCAAGGAGATACAAGGCGCCGCCCATGTCCACGGCCACCGCCACCAGAAGAGCTTCGGCGCCTTCCCCGCCAGCCTGGCCGCGCTCCGGCAGGTGCCGGGGCTCGCGGTGACGCCGATCAGTCCTGCTGCGGCATGGCCGGCGCCTTCGGCTACCAGGCGGAGACGCAGGACGCCTCGCGCGCCATGGCCGGGCAAGCCTGCTGCCGGCCGTGCGCGCGGCGGCGGCGCCGACCTCATCGTCGCCGACGGCCTGGCTGCGCCACCAGGTCCGCGACCTGTCGGGGCGGCAGAGCGAGTGCATTCGGTGATCGTGCTCGATCAGGCTCAAGGCGTGAAGCCAGCCTGGGCGGCCTGCTCTCGCTCGCCGCTTTGGCCTCGGCCAGATTATGCCGGCCGCGCCCGCCGGGCGTGCTGCTCTGGCTGGCGCGCCGAGGCGCTGTCGCTCGCCGGCTGGGCGATCATGGCGACCCATCCGCCGGCCCGCGGCCCGTTCCTCGCAGTGGCGGCGCTCACCGTCCCCGGCTCGCGCTCCACATCGGCAGCGCGGTCGCCGCCTTCCGCCAGAAGCGGCGCCAGCCCGCCCGGCCCCGGCCGCGCTGGTTCAACTCCACCTGGCTCGCCGCCCTGGCGGTGCTCGCCCTGGCGGCGGCCGAGAACGGCGGCCTCGGCCGCGGCGAAGGCACTGGCGCAGCTTCTCCATTGTGTCCGGCTCGGACATCCCCCACCCTGCTGAGTGGGCGACCGCCTACTGGCCGACGCCCGCCAGCGCGGCCACATGCCCACCCCGGCGAGATGGTGGTGTTCGTGCATCCCCGCTCCGGCCTCGACTACGTCAAGCGCGCGCGGTGGCGGTGGCGGGGCAGCGGGTGCAGATGCGCGGCAGGGCGCTGTGGGTGGACGGGCAGGAGGCGGCGCGGCAGATCCGGGCCGCTCGCGCTGGAACGGGGCGGGGTGCCCAGCTGGCCGCCATGGTGTATCAGGAGACGCTGCCCAGCGGACGCAGCTATCGAATCGCCCGGCTGCCGGGGCGGCATCTGCTGGACGGTACGCCCGAGAATATGGTGCCCGCTGGGACATTTCTTCGCCCTCGGCGACTATCGCGACAGCAGCGTGGACAGCCTGGATGATGGACGAGATGGGCTTCGTGCCGGCGGCCAACGCCGGTCGGGCCGGCAATGCTGATCTTCTGGTCCGGCTGGTCGCGCATCCTGATGCAGATCGAATAGGAGACGCCGATGACCGCCGACGACGTGCTGGCATTCTGGTTCAGGGACGACCCGACCCTGTTCCGCGCCGAATGGTTCAGGAAGGACGACCTTCGACGCCGCCATCGACCGCTTCGCCCAGTTGAGGCCGCCAAGACGGCGCGCTCGACGCCTGGACCGCGACGGCCGAAGGGACGCTCGCACTGGTCAGCGTGCTCGACCAGTTCGCTGCGGGCTCCCCACCTCGCCTTCGCCGGCGACGCCCATGCAAGGCGGGTCGATCGACGCAGGACAGGATGCGCAACTGACCAAGGTGCAGCGCTGCTTCCTCTATCTGCCCTTCAGCATTCGGAGGACATCGAGGACCAGGACCTGTCGGTCCGCCTCTTTATATTCCGGCGTCGTCCAGCAGATGCCGCCCCGGCAGCCGGGCGATCCGATGGCAGCGTCTCGATACACCATGGCGGCCAGCGGCACCCGCCCCGTTCCAGCGCGAGCGGCCCGATCTGCCGCGCCGCCTCCTGCCCGTCCACCCACAGCGCCCCGCCGCGCATCTGCACCCGCTGCCCCGCCACCGCCACCGCGCGCCCAGCGTAGTCAGGCCGAGCAGGTTGCACGAACACCACCATCTCGATAGCCGCGCTGGCGGCGTCGGCCAGCAGGCGGTCGCCCACCAGCAGGGTAGAGCTCGAGCCGGACACAATGGAGAAGCCGCCAGTCCTCGCCGCGGCCGAGGCCGCCGTTCTCGGCCGCCGCCAGGGCAGGCACCGCCAGGGCGGCGAGCCAGGTGGAGCGGAACCAGCGCGGCCAGGGCCGGGCGGCTGGCGCCGCTTCTGGCAGGCGGCGACCGCGCTGCCGATGTGGAGCGCGAGGCCGGGGACGGTGAGCGCCGCCACCGCCGAGGAACGGGCCGCGGGCCGGCGGATGGTCGCCATGATCGCCCAGCCGGCGAGCGACAGCGCCTCGAGCGCAGCCAGAGCAGCACGCCCTGGCGGGTAGCCGGCATAGACCTGGCCGAGGCCGGGGGCGGCGAGCAGAGAGCAGCGCCGCCCAGGCTGGCTTCACGCCTTGAGCACCGAATGCACCGCCTGCCGCCAGTCGCGGATCTGGTGGCGGCAGCTGGTGCCGTCGGCGACGATGAGGTCGGTCACCGCCGCCGCGCGCACGGCCGGCAGCAGGCTTGCCTCGGCCATGGCGCGCAGGCGATCGGTCTCCACCAGCCAGGCGCCGGCCATGCCGCAGCAGGAGGACTGGATCAGCGTCACCGCGAGCCCCGGCACCTGCCGGAGCGCGGCCAGGCCGGCGGGAAGGCGCCGAAGCTCTTCTGGTGGCAGTGGCCGTGGACATGGGCGGCGCCTTGGCCAGGAACTCGCCCAACAGCATGGCGCGCCCGGCGACACCTGGGCCGCCGCGCCCGGCAGCAGCGACAGCACCTCGCTTCAGCGCGAACAGGCAGGACGGCTCGAGGCCGACGATGGGCGCGTCTCGCCGGCGAGCGCGGCGAGGGTCCGTGCCGCCTCGGCGCGCCTCCACCATGCCCGCGGCAAGCCGGGTGCGGCCGGCACGGCGCGCGGCCGCCATCGCCGGCGACGGTGACGCGATGGCCGGCCGCGCGCAGCACGCGCAGCGCGGAGGTTCTCCGGCTCGAGGCGCGGTTGAAGGTGTCGGCGAACAGCACCGCGCTGCCGCCGGGCCGTCGCCCTCGTCGTCGCGGAACGGGTCGGCGCGCCATTCCGGCAGCGGGCGGGCGGCGGCAGAGACGATCCGCTCGCCCAAACGGCGCAGCGCGCCGAGCAGTTGCGCAGGTTGAACAGGGACGCGCGGCCCAGGGCGAGCACCGGCAGCCCGGCGACCAGCCCGCTCGCGCAGCGCCACGCCGTGCCGCGCCGCCGCTGATGGCCTCGATCTTGAACTTCGCCATGTCCACCCCGGTCGGGCATTCGCGGCAGCCCTTGCAGGCGACGCAGAGTTTCAACGCCTCGGCCCCGCCGCCCGCCATCGCGTCCGGCCCGAGCTGGCCGGTGAGGGCGAGCCGCAGCGTGTTGGCGCGACCGCGGGTGACGTCGATCTCGTCGCGGGTGACGCGGAAGCTCGGAGCACATGCCGCCGAGCAGCAGCAGCAGCCGGCAGGTGCCGTTGTTGGCGTTATCGCGCGCCGACATGCCGCCGAGCGGCCCAGGCCAGGCCGACCAGTCGCCGGGCGAAACCCGCAGCCCCGCCCGCGTCGGCGGGTAGCGGAACAGGCTGCGGTCGTCCATGCGCGGCGGGCGCACGCGGCCCGGGTTGAGCGGACGGCGGGGTCGAAAAATCCTTCACCGCCTCGAAGGCGCGGGCGATGCAGGGGCCGAACATGGAGTTCGTTGAACTCGCTGCGCACGATGCCGTCGCCGTGCTCGCCGGAATGGCTGCTGTTCGCGCACCAGGGCCGAAGCATTCCTCGGCCACCGCGCGCATGGTGGCGACGTCAGCCCGGGTCCTTCATGCTGAGCGGGCGGACATGCAGGCAGCCGACCGGGCATGCGCCGTGCCTGGCGAAGACGTCGTTCCAGCGCTCGGTGTAGTCGGCGAGGTCGAGGTCGACCCGGCCAGTCCTCGATGAAGGAGACCGGCTTTGCGTCGCCCTTCATCGACATCTGTCTTCAGCCCGGCCTCCCGCACCTCGGCGATGGCGCGCACCACCTGGCCGGATAGCCGGGTCGCCCATCATGGCGTCGAGCTCGGCCAGCTTGCGCAGCAGGGCGGCGTCGTGGCCGTGGAACTCGACGATCAGGACGCTGTCGGGCTCGCCGATCAGCATCCGGTCGATGGTGCCGCGGTAGATCGGGATCGCGCGGCCAAAGCTCGATGCATGGTGCGGTCCACCAGCTCCGCCTGGGTCGAGGGTGACCAACGAGGCCGCCATCGCGGCGCGGAAGGTGGGAATTTTGGCCAGCGATCGGATGCAGCGCGAGCTCGAGCGCGGCAGGCGAGGTGCCCTCGGAGCCCACCAGCAGGCGGGCGAGGTTGTCGCGGCCACGCCGCCTGTGCAGCCGGCGTCAGCGCGTCGATGTTGTAGCCGCCGACGCGGCGGAGCTGGCGGGAAGCGGGCGGCGGTCTCGTCGGCCTCGGCCAGGCCCAGCGCGCGCAGCCGAGGTCGAGCAGCGCCACGACCGCGGCGGGCGCGGCGGCAGGTTGGCTGGCAGACCGAAGCGGTGGCGCGAACCGTCGGCCAGGATCGCGTCGATGGCGTGGTCGAGGTCGGCCATCAGCCGTAGCCGGATCGCTTCGAGCCGCAGGAGTTGTTGCCGGCCATGCCGCCGATGGTGCAGCAGGCGTTGGTGGAGGGATCGACCGGGAAGAACCGGCCGGTCGGAGCGGATCAGGGCGTTCAGCTGGAGCAGCGATGCCCGGCTTCGACAGGCGCGGTCGCCCTCGACCGACAGGACGCGGTTCAGGTGGCAGGAGCAGTCGATCACCAGGGCGCGGTTGACGTAGCCGCACTGGCTGGTGCCGCCGCCGCGCGGACGGGGATGCCGGCCTCGCGGCAGATCGCCATGGCGTCCTCGATGCGCCGCGGCGCGATCACGCCGGGCTCGACCTGGTAGATCGATGCGTCGGTGGCGTAGCGGCCGCGATCGGCCGAACAGGACCTCGCCTTCGATCTCCGCCGCAGCCGCAGCAGGCGCAGATCTGATCACTGCCGTCATGCCGACCCTCCGCTCACGCGCAGGATGAGCGGGACGGCGCAACGGTCGGCTTGCGCCCCAGGGCATTGGCCCTCCTGCCGCAGTACCGCCGGCGGCCTGCTGCCACTGGCCGGGCTGCCACATGGTGCGGCGGGCATCACGTAGGTGCCGAGGCCCAGTCCCAGCCCTGCGCGCCGGCAAAAGCGCCGGTGGCCGGGCTGCCACACCGAGCCCGGGACGGTGGGCGGGGGGACGAGCTCGCTGCGGGGCGGGGCGGCGCGAGCGAGACCATCATGGCCTGCCGGCTGCGGCGTGACCACCGCGGTGGTGGTCTGCAACTGGCGGCATCGGCTCGGCATGAAGGCGATGCGCGAGGCCGGTGCGGCGAGTTTCGCGGTGGCGGCGACGCTCATTGCCAGTGCCCTTCCACCCAGGAATAGCCGCCGCCGCTGGCCGGCCACTGAAAGCCGGGCACCCAGACCGGGGCGGGTCTCGTAATGGCCGGGCTGCCGTCCAGCCGGTGCCGTTCCACGTCTGCCGGCCCGGCTGCCACACCACGGAGGTGTTGGGGGCGGGCGGGATGACCTCGACCTGCGCCGGCGGGGTGCGGTGGGGCGATGATCACCTGGGCCCGGACGGTGCCGAGGCCACCACCTGGGGCTGGGCGGTGGGCACCGGCTTCCACGACGGTCGCCCGGGCCGGCGGTGCCTTGAGCAGCGAGGGCAGACCGGCCTTGCGCCAGTTCTGCGTCAGTTCGCGCATGGATATACTCCGCTATATTTGTGCATTCCGGGGGCAGGTCCTGCGATCGCCAGGTACAGCCAGGCCCGGCACGGCAAGAGGTGGCCAGGTGCGCTTCAATTCCTCGGCCGGCAGATACTCATGCCGGTCGAAAGCGTGCTGGAAACGCCGCCCGATCGGTCCGGTTCCACATGGCGGCGGTGAAAAGCGCCGGCGCATTGGCAAACGCGGCCTGCCAGCGCATCCTTGCCGCCGACAGGAGCACCGCCATGGCCTATTTCAGACCGCCCACGTCCCCGGCACCAGCACCATACCTGCCGGGGCCGACCAGTGCCCGACGGTGCTGCGGGCGATGGACAACCCGACGATGGACCATCGCGGGCCGGATTTCGGCCGGCTCGGCGCGCGCATCCTGGCCAATCTGCGGAAGGTGTTCCAGACCGAGGGGCCGGTGATCGTCTATCCGGCCTCCGGCACACCGGGGCGATGGGAGGCGGCGCTGACCAACACGCTGTCGCCGGGCGACGCCGTGCTGATGTGCCGCACCGGCTGGTTCGCCTCGCTGTGGCAGGAGATGGCGGAGCGGCTGCAGCTGAAGCCCGCGTCGCGAGGCGCTGGCGAAGGATGCAGGGCATCGGATCAAGGGCGGTCTGCGTGGTGCACAACGAGACCTCGACCGGCACCGCAGCCGGATCGACGAGTCCACGCCGCGATCTGCCGCGAAGCATCCGGCGCTGCTGATGGTGGACACCATCTCTCGCTGGCCAGCATCGACTACCGGCGACGAATGGGGGTGGACGTGACGGTGGCCGGCTCGCAGAAGGGGCTGATGCTGCCGCCGGGCCTGTCGTTCAACGCGATCTCGAAGGCGCTTGCCGCCGCGGCCAGGATGCCGCGCTCCTACTGGGACTGGCGGCCGATGCTGGCGACGGCTTCTTTCCTACACGCCGGGGACCAACCTGCAGGCTCGATGCCGCGGTTTCGATACTGCTGGAGGAGGGCTGGCCAACGTGTTCGCCGCCGCCATGCCGAGGCGACGCGGCGCGCGGTGCGGGCCTGGGGGCTGGAGACCCAGTGCGCCGAGCCGCGCCACTATTCCTCCTCGCTGACGGCGGTGCGGGTGCCGGAGGGCACAGCGCCGACGCGCTGCGAACGCGATCCTGGCGCGCTGCAACATGTCGCTGGGCAACGGGCTGGGCCAGCTGAAGGACCAGGTGTTCCGCATCAGCCATCTCGGCGATTTCAGCGACCTGCTGATCGGCACGCTGGGCGAAGTCGGCCTGCGGGCGGCGGAGTCCCGCACAGCCCGGGGTACGGGCGTCTGGCCCGCGCAGGCGGTCACTTCCGCCTGCCCGCGCCGTTCTATCCATCCGCAATCACGGACAGGAGGCGACCGGCGATGGCCCGCATTCTCATCGTCGACGACAATGCCGCGCCTGCTGGAGGCGAAGCTGGGCGCCGAATACTACCAGGTCGCCGCCCATTCCGGCAAGGATGCGATCGCGGCCGCCTTCGACGTGATGCCGGAGCTCGACGGCTACGAGACCTGCCGGCGGCTGAGAGGAAGACGGCAAGACGCTGCACATCCCGGTGGTGATGATCACGGCGCTGTCCGAGCCCGGCGAGCGGCTGCGCGGAGGAACAGGTGGGGGGCCGACGACTTCCTGACCAAGCCGATGAAACGCTGCTGGACGAATGGCGGCTGCGCGGCGAGACGGCGCGGGCGCTGGGCATCGGCGGCGACGGGTTCGCCGCCCTCGATCCGCCGCGGTGAGTGGACGATTTCGAGCCCAGCGTGCTGGCCATGCAGGACGCGCTGGCGCGCGAGGGCATCGTGACCGGCCGGGCGTCGAGCGAGTCCGGAGGTGTTCCAGCTGACCGCGGCGATGCCGTTCGACCTGGTGCTGAGCCTGGCGCTGGCTCCGACCCTGCGGCTGGCCGGCTGCGCGTAGCCGACGACCGCGCATGACATCCCGCTGCTGCTGGTGGCCGATCCGGAGCAGAAGTCGCGCATCCTGCGCGGCACCGACCTGGGACGCCAACGACTGTGCGCCCGGTGGACGAACGAGCTGCGGGCGCGGGCGCGCAACCAGATCCGCCGCAAGATCTACCAGGACCGGCTGCGCTGGTCCCAGATACGCGCTGGAAATGGCGCTGACCGACCCGCTGACCGGGTTCTACAACCAGCGCTACCTGATGCGGCACCTGCACGCGGGCTGATCGCGGCGGGGCCGGCGCAGGATCTCGCGGTGATGATGGTGGACGTGGACCATTTCAAGCAGGTCAACGACCGCTGGGGCAATCCGATCGGCGACCAGGCGCTGCGCGCGGTGGCCGACGCGCTTCACGCCAGCGCATCCGCGTGTTCGAATTCCATCGCCCGCGCGGCGGCGAGGAGTTCGCGGTGTCCATGCCCGGCCACGACGCGGGAAGGGATCGATGGTCGCGGCCGAGCGGCTGCGCCAGGCGCCAGTTCTTCCCCGAGCCCGGGCGCCAGCACCGGCTGACCGTAGTACGGCGTGGCCTGCAGCGACGATCCCGCGACTGCGGACGGCCGACCAGGCGCTGTATGCCGCCAAGCGCGGCGGCCGCAACCATGCCGGAATACGCTGCGGCCGCCTGAGGCGGTGGCGGGACGGCCGGTTCAGCCGTTCGACGGCGGCGGGGCGCGCCGGGCCGCCGCGCATCGGGCCCATGTGGCCGTCATGGCCGCTGCATCATGCCGCGCGGGCCGTGCATGCCGTCGCGGCCGGGGAAGCGGGGGCCGGCGACGCCGGTCAGCTTGGTGCGGTCGGGGCCGAGCTGCTTGGTGCATGACCACCTTGCCGGCGAGGCCACGCCGCGGACGAACAGCTTCTGGCCGACGGCGAGGCTGGGCGGCGAGCCTGGTCGCCTCCTGCGGCGGCAGGCGGACCACGGTGCCGTTGTCGACGGCACGCCGTTCACCTCCCCACGCAGGGCATGCCGCTTCTACTTCACGGTGCCCTCAGCTTCCAGGAGGCGCCGCGCTCGTCGCGGCCCATGCAGCCAGTGACGGGTAGTGAGTGGCGATGGATGAACGATGGAGGCGGCCATCGGCACCGACGGCCTTGAGGCCGTGGATGGTCGTCGCCGGGCTTGAGGGCGAGCTCGGAGGAGATGCCGGGGCCGACATGGACCTCGGTGCCGTCGTCAAGGCGGCAGCACCGTCGATGTCGCCGCGCGGCAGAGGTGAACTGGGCGACCTTGCCCTTCACGGTGGGGAGCTGGGCCGGGTCGTAGGTGGGGCCGGACTGGGCCAGGGCGAACCCGCCGGCGCCGGCTGAAGCAGGGTGGCGGCGAAAGCGGGGCGGATTTCAGTCGGGACATGGTCGGATACTCCATCAGGACGGGCCGGGCTGGCCCGCGCATCAGGCTATCGCTGCCGTGCCAGAGGTTCAATCAAGCAAATTCAAATACTTGCATGGGACGTCCGCTAGCATGCGTCCGGCGAGGCGGGTTTCCGTCCGGATTTCGGACGGCTCGATGCCGTAGCGGCGCATCTTCTCGTAGAGCGGCGCGGCTTCGGCCCCTTGGATGGCGCGCGGCCCTGATCATCGCGCTCTCCAGCCAGGCCGACCTCCGGCAGCTCGCCGGTGAGCCAGTCGGTCTCGCCACGGGCCGGCGTGCGGCGCAGGAAGGCGGAGTCGTCGGCGGTGATGACCGGGCGGCGGGCGAGGGCGGCGGCGCGCTCATGGCGTTGCGCAGCTCGCGGACGTTGCCGGGCCAGGGATGGGCGAGCAGCGGCGCGCCGGCCTCGGCCGACAGGGTGCGGGGCAGGCCGCCGGCGAGCGTCGAAGTACTCGGCCAGCGGCGTGATGTCGGACAGGCGCTCGCGCAGCTGGCAGCCGGACGGGGATCGCCGAGGCGCCAAGAACAGGTCCTCGCGGAAGCGGCCGTCGGCGACCACAGCGGCGAGGTCCTGGTCTGGCGGCGAGGATGCGCACGTCCACCGGCACCGGCTTGCCGCCGACCAGGGTGACCATGCGTTCCTGGAGCACGCGCAGCGACCTGGAGCGCAGGGGCATGTCGCGTGCCGCCGGTGGCGTCGCAGAGCTGCCGGCGCGGTCGGCCACCGCGCCGGTGAAGGCGCCGCGGATGTGGCCGAAGAGCTGGCTCCAGCAGGTCGAGGATGGCCGCGCAGTTGACGACCTGGCCGCGCAGCGGCGGTAATGGCGCGGGCCACGACATGGAGCTCGCCGGTGATCAGCACGGTGGTGTCGGCATCGGCCAGCATGCCAATCGCCTTCTGCACCTCGCATGGCGTGCGTTGCCGACCAGGGCGTCGGGATCGGCGGCCTGGAGGTGGGGGCGGCGACCGGGAGCATGCGCGCGATCAGGGCGGCCAGCGCGGCGATCGGCTTCTCCGAGGTGATCGACGGCGCCGAGGCGCATGGCCTCGGCGGTCGTGTTGGCCGCGGTGGGGACGAGCACGGCGACCGGCGGCGGGTCAGGCAGGGCGCGGATGCGGCGCAGCGCGTGCCGTCAAGGCCGGGCATGCGCAGGTCGAGCAGCACCGCTGCGACCTTGTCGCTCGCCCCGACCTTGTCGCTCGCCCCGGCGGCGAGCTGTTCGCGCGCGAGCACGGCGGGCCGGCCTGGCCGTCGGCGGCTTCGAGCGGTGGGCGGCGATGGCTTCGGCGAGACCGGCGCGCAGTCGTCGATCACCAGGATCGTCATGGCGCGCCAGTCGAAAAATGGCGCCGGGCCGGGATCGGCCAGGTTGCCGCCCATCGCCTCGATCATCTCGCGGGCGATGGCGAGGCCGAGGCCGGTGCCGTCGAGGCGCTGACAGGGCTCGAACAGGGTGGCGCGCAGGGCTTCCGGCACGCCGGTCGGCCACGTCGATGGTGAGGCAGGCCGGCAGCGATGCTGGCGTGCAGCGCTGCGCCATGAAAGCTCGTCGAGCGCGCGGCGAACAGGGTCGCGTCGAGCGTGACTCCGGCCTCGCGCGCGACGGCGGTGGCGCCGTGGTCGGCAAGGAAGAAGTCGGTGGGCCTGGCGCGACTGCGTCGTCCAGCAATTCGCCGGTCAGCCGTTCGAGGCGACCTGGTCGAGCACCGCCTCCAGCACCGGGCGCAGCCAGGCGGGATCGCCGGCCAGCGCGTTCTCGGCCCTGGAGCGCATGGCGGCGACCAGTTGCAACCGTGGGCGACGCCGGCGGCGCGCGGCGGGGCAACGAGGCGCTCGACCTGGGCAGCCGGCGGCGAGGCCGGCGCGGTTCAGCGCGGCGACGTCGAGTCCGGGCTCGCCGGTGGGCGCGACATGGGAGCCGATGCCGGCGCCTTCGCCGGCGAGCGCCTGGGCGATGCGCCCGGCGCTGCGCGACCAGGTGGCGGACGACCAGCAGGCTGACGCCGAGCACCAGCGCGAGACAGGCCGGCGAGGCCGAAGCGCAGCCGGTCGGGGCGTCGGGCATTGGCGAAGGCGGCGAGGCCGGCCAGCAGGCCGCCCGCGGCTGAGCCTGGACCAGCAGCGTCTCGCCGTCGGCGACGTGCAATGTGGGTGGCGCCGGTGCGGTCGTCGTCGGCGGCCAGTGCCGCGATGGTGGCGCGCAGGTCGGGGGCGAGGGGCTGGGTGGCGGCGAGCGGCGCGCCGTCGAGCCACAGCCCGCCGGCGACGCCGGCGCGGCCGGCCAGCGCCACGGCGAGCACCTGGCCGAGGTCGGCGGCGAAGGCGGCGGCCTCGGCGGTGCCGGGGGCGGGTACGGGCCCGGCCCAGCCGGCGGCGTAGAAGGCGAAGCGGTCGCCGATGGCCTGGCACGATTCGGCGACCGCGGCGGTGGCGCGGTCGAGCTGGGCGCCGGTGGACTGCCGGTAGAGGCCGACGAGGATCAGGCCGACCACGACGGCGGCCGCGACCGAGAGCAGCCAGACCACGAGCAGGCGGGAGCGGAGCGAACGCATCGTGCCCAAATAGGCGGGCGGCGCGGGCGCTGCTAGAGTCGGGGAACGATTTGCGACGAGGCACGCCATGACCACGCTCAGGGGAACGATCTCGGCCAGCGGCCGGCTGGCCGGCGGCGGCAGCGATCACCTGGACTTCTCGCTGCTGGTGACGGAATCGGCGAGCGGCACCGTGGCGGCGAACGGGGATGCGAGCCTGGACCTCTTCCTGTCGGGCAGCCTGTCGTACACCTACACGGTGTTCGGCCATACCGGCGGCAGCACGCTGCCGATCAGCTACAGCGGCCACCGCGTCACCAACATCAACAACCTCGCCGAGCAGATCGACTGGACCCACCTGGCGCCGGGGCTGGGCATCACGATCACGTCGAGCAGCACGCAGGTGCAGGACAGCACCGTCACCTTCGATGCCAGCGCGCTGGTCACCGGGCTGTACGGCATGTCGGGGACTGTCGGGCTGGGCGGCAGCTTCGAGATCGGCGGCGGGGCGATCGGGTTCGACGGCGTGCCCGGGGCTGCGACGCGGCCGACCGCGGGCACGACGCAGCTGAGCTTCATGGTGACGCGGATCACCGACTATTCCTCGCCCGAGAGCGTGGCCTGGTCGCTGGCGGGCAGCGGGGCGCTGCCGGCGCAGGCGGCGGATTTCGTGGGGGGCGTGCTGCCGTCGGGGACGATCAGCTTCCCGCTGGGGGTGGACCATGCGGTGGTGAACGTGACGCTGGCGGCGCGGCCGGAGCTCGCGCCCGATGCCGGGTTCGTGGTGAACCTGCACGACGCCTCGCTGGGGGCGACGCTGACCAGCGCGGCGGCCGGCGGGACGATCCTGTCGGCGGCGGTGCTGCTGCCCGGGCAGGTGAAGGTGGCGGGGCCGGGCAGCGACGTGGCG
>JBGAIK010000194.1:0-9201 GCA_044225615.1 Acetobacteraceae bacterium
CCCGGCCCGCCCGCCGACGATGTCGCCCTGATGGCGATCAGCTTTCCCTGAGCCGTCGCATCCGGTAGTGTTTCCCCGCCAAGAAGGAGGGCCGGCCATGCCCGGAGACACCCACGCCGCCACCGCGCTCGACCTGGTTCCCACCGGCGCCGCGGTGGGCGCCGAGGTGCGCGGCCTCGACCTCCGCCACATCGATGCCGCCCAGTTCGCCGCCATCGAGGCCGCCTGGACCCGCCACGCCGTGCTGCTGTTCCGCGGCCAGTCCCTCTCCGACGACGATCTGATCGCCTTCGCCCGCCGCTTCGGCGAGCTCGACTGGGCGCCGATCCAGGAGAACGGCCGCCGCTTCGTCGACGGCAAGCCCGAGCTCTACGTCGTCTCCAACGTCATCGTGAACGGCGAGGCGATCGGCAGCCTCGGCGCCGGCGAGGCGGTCTGGCACACCGACATGTCCTACCTGCCGGCGCCGCCCAAGGCGAGCATGCTCTATGCGCTGGAAATCCCGCCCACCGGCGGCGACACCTCGTTCGCCAGCATGTACACGGCCTGGGAAACCCTGCCCGAGGACCTCAAGCGCCGCGCCGTCGGCCTCAAGGTCAAGCACGACGGCACCTACAACAGCGGCGGCTACGTCCGCCAGGGCGTCACCCCCACCGACGACCCGCGCACCAGCCCCGGCCATCTCCACCCGCTGGTCTGCACCCACCCCGAAAGCGGCCGCCAGATGCTCTATCTCGGCCGCCGCCGCAACGCCTATATCGACGGCCTCGACCTCGCCGAGAGCGAGGCCCTGCTCGACGCCATCTGGGCCCATGCCTGCAAGCCCGAATTCTGCTGGACCAACCAGTGGCGGGTCGGTGATCTCGTGCTGTGGGACAACCGCTGCACCATGCACCGCCGCGACCCGTTCGACGCGCAGGCCCGCCGCGTCATGCATCGCACCCAGGTGAAGGGCGCCGCCCCGCCGGCCGCCTGAACCGCCGCCCCCGATGCGATGGCTCGACCGCCACCCCCCGCCGGCGGCCCTCATTTGCGCCTATTGCGGCGAACCCGGCGTTTTCCCGCATGCCCAGTCGTTCGAATACGGCGGGCGGGACTACGCGCTGTTCCGCTGCCCGGCCTGTGGCAGCCTGCACTACGACCCGCCCGAGATCCTGGTCCGCATCGAGTATCCGTATTCCGAGGCCTACAAGGAGAACACCCGCCACGGCGTCAAATACCTGATGGAGACCGGCTATGCGCCGGAGCTCATCGCCTACTGCGCCCTCGCCGCCCTCGGCGGCCTGCCGCCCGAACTGCTCGCCGACCGCCAGTTCGTCGATGTCGGCGCCGGCCTCGGGCTCAGCTCGCTCTTCGTCCGCGAGGTCTGCGGCATCACCCCTGTCATCGTCGAGCCCGCCTATATGGGCGAGCTCGGCGAGGCGCTGCTCGGCCTCGAGATCCACCGCGCCTTCTTCGAGGACCTGCCCGAGGATGTCCTCCGCCGGCTGCAGGCGCGGCCCTGCCTGCTGCACCTGAACTCGGTCGTCGAACACCTGACCGACCCGGCCGGCCCGGTCCGCCAGGCGCTCGCCCGCGTCGAGGTGGATGTCTTCGCCGCCATCGTCCCCGACGCCGCGATGGTCGACCCCGCCACCGCCTTCGCCGGCGTGCTCCAGACCCTGGCGCCGGGCGACCACCTGCATCTGCCCTCCGCCGAGGGCATGCGCCGTTTCATGGCCCGGCTCGGCTTCGCCCATGTCGAGATCGGCCTGACCAAGGGGCTGATCGTCGCGGTCGGCGCCCGCCGCCCGATCCGCCTGCCCGCCCAGGCCGAGGTCGCCGCCGGCGCCGACGCCTTCCTGCACCGGCTGATGGAGCATCCCAATTCCATGGTCGCCGCCGGCGCCGCCGCCGGCCTGCTGCACAACGCCGCCCACGCCGACCGCCCGGCCGAGGTGGCCCGGCTCCAGGCCCGGCTTGGCGCCGTCCTGCATCGGCCGACCCTGCTCGCCCAGCTGCGGTCGCCCGACCCCTGGCAGGAGCTGCCGTTCCACATCCCCGTCACCTGCTACTATCTCGCCATGAACGCGCTTCGCGCCGCCGACCGGGACGAGGGCTTCGCCTGGCTCGACGTGGTGGATGCCGCTACCGCCCGCATCAGGGCCGACGGCGTCGGCCCCTACACCGTGCGCGCGCTCGACTACGGCTGGGCCGCACGCCTGCTCCGCGCCGACGCGCTCGCCCGGCTCTGCCGCTTCGACGAGGCCTGCGCCATCTACGCCGAGGTCCACGCCGCCGGCGCCGACCTGGTGGCCGGCCCCAGCCGCATCCAGGCCGAGGGCGGGCGCCGGCGCATCGCCTGGCTGAGCGGCCCGCGCGGCATGCTGATCCGCGCCCGCCTGCGGCTGAGCCGCCGCCGCGACCTCGTCGAACGCCCCGGCGAGCCGCTGTGGCTGCGCATCGCACGCGTCATCCAGCCCAGCGCGCTGGTCTACTACCTGTTCTATCTCGGCCACTGCCTGCGCTCGGCGGTGGTGCACCGCCGGGCGCTGGCCCAGTACGTCGCCGGCTCCTTCCGCTATCTTCGCAGTTCAGCCATCTACTACGGGGGCGGAGCGTGGAACGCGGTATCGCTTGCGATCCGGCTGGCGCCAGCCCGGCTGCTGGTGCGCCTCCGCCGCACGGTTGCGACCCATCGCGACTCCGTCCCGGTGCGGGTTCTGGCCGGCCTTGCCCGGCGCCTGCTCCGCGCCGCCGAGAACGCCCACAACGCCGACATCGCCAGCAACGGCGAGGCCTTCCTGCTCCGCACCGTCCTGGCCCGCCATCCCGGCGAGGTGCTCGATGTCGGCGCCCGCGACGGCCCGTTCAGCGCCCGCGCCGCCGCGCTCGGCGCAAGGGTCCATGCCTTCGATGCCGGGCTGGATCAGCTGCGCGTCTTCCGCGCCCGCTGCGCCGGCTACGCCGTGCGCTTCAACGAGTTCATCCCCCAGGACCTCGACGCCTATGCCGCCGCGCAATGCGGCCCCGCCATCGCCGTCCTGCGCATCGCCGTGCCGGGGCAGGAGCCCGCCATCCTCGCCGGCTGCGCCGGCCTGCTGCGCACCCGGCGCATCGCGGCGATCCGCTTCGCCCATGGGCCGGAGAACGCCCCGGCCCGCGTGTTCCTCGCCGACCTGCGCGGAACGCTGGAGGCGTCCGGCTACCGCGTGTTCCATCTGCTTCCCGGGGGGCTGCGGCCGCTGGGCGCCGAGCCGGAGGATTTCGGCGGCCGGCTCTACGTGGCGCTCGCCCCCGATCTTGCCCTTCCGCCTTGACAGCGCCGCCCCCCGCCTCTAACTCCCCGGCCTCCCGGCTTTCGCGCATTCCAAGGCTTTCCTCCCATGAAGATCCGCAACAGCCTCCGCTCGGCCAAGACCCGCGACAAGAACTGCCGCGTCGTGCGCCGGCGCGGCCGCGTCTACGTCATCAACAAGAAGAACCCGCGGATGAAGGCCCGCCAGGGCTGATTTCGCTGCCGGCCGCCGTGCCGGGTTCGCCGATGATGCAAGCGCCCCGGGGAGATTTCTCCGGGGCGCTTGCCGTTGCGTGGACCGCACGCCAGATTGCCCGCGCAAGGGAGCCGCGCCGATGATCGCCCAGCCACCGCCGAAGCCGGACGTGCTCGCCCGCCGCGACGCCATCGTCGCCGGCCTGCGCGCGCTGCTGCCCGAATCGGGGCTGATCGCCGAGCCGGTCCGCCTCAAGCCCTACGAGACCGACGGCCTCGCCGCCTACCGCCAGGTGCCGCTGGCCGTGGCGCTGCCCGAAACCACGGAGCAGGTCGCCGCGGTGATGGCGTTCTGCCATCGCGAGGGCGTGCGCGTGGTGCCGCGCGGCGCCGGCACCTCGCTGTCGGGCGGGGCGCTGCCGCTGGCCGATTCGGTCGTGGTCGGCATGATGCGGATGAACCGGGTGCTGGAGATCGACTATGCCGACCGCTGCGCCGTGGTGCAGGCGGGCGTGACCAATATCGGCATCACCCAGGCGGTGCAGGCGGAAGGGTTCTTCTACGCGCCCGACCCCTCGAGCCAGCTCGCCTGCATGATCGGCGGCAACGTCAACATGAACTCGGGCGGCGCGCATTGCCTGCGCTATGGGGTCACCGCGAACAACCTGCTCGGCCTGAAGCTGGTCACCGTGGCGGGCGAGGTCATCGACGTCGGCGGCCACCACATGGATGCCGCCGGCTATGACTGGCTCGGCCTGCTGACCGGCAGCGAGGGGCAACTCGCCGTCGTCACCGAGGTCACCGTGCGCATCCTGCGCGGGCCGGAGGGGGCGCGGGCGATGCTGGCCGCCTTCAAGTCCAACGCGATCGCCGGCGCCTGCGTGGACGCGATCATCGGCTCCGGCATCATCCCGGTGGCGCTGGAGTTCATGGACCGCCCCGCCATCCATGCCTGCGAGGCCTTCGCCCATGCCGGCTACCCGCTCGACGCCGAGGCGCTGCTGATCATCGAGGTCGAGGGCAGCGTGGCCGAGCAGGATTTCTACCTCGACCGCATCCGCGAGATCTGCAACCGCTTCGACCCGGTCAGCATCAAGGTCTCGCAGTCGGCAGAGGAAAGCCTCGCCATCTGGAAGGGCCGCAAGGGCGCGTTCGGCGCGGTGGGCCGGATCAGCCCCGACTATCTGTGCATGGACGGCACCATCCCGACCTCGCGCCTGGCCGAGGTGCTGGGCCGGATCGGCGAGATGAGTGCCAGCTACGGCCTCCAGGTCGCCAACATCTTCCATGCCGGCGACGGCAACCTGCACCCGCTGATCATGTTCGACGCCAACGACCCCGACAGCTTCGCCCGCGCCGAGCGCTTCGGCGCCGACATCCTGAAGCTCTGCGTCGAGGTCGGCGGCTGCCTGACCGGGGAGCACGGCGTCGGCGTCGAGAAGCGCGACCTGATGGGCGTGCAGTTCACCGAGACCGAGCTCGACCAGCAGCGCCGCATCAAGTCCGCCTTCGACCCGGGCTGGCTGCTGAACCCGTCCAAGGTCTTTCCCCTCAAGGCCGCATGATCGCTCCTGCCGACACCGACGGCGTCGTCGCTGCCATTGTGGCAGCGGCGGAGGCCGGCACCCCGCTTGCCATCTGCGGCAACAACGGCAAGGCCGGGCTGCTGCGCCCGGTGCAGGCGGCGGAAAGCTTATCGACCAGCGCCTTGGCCGGGATTTCGCTCTACTCGCCGCAGGAACTGATCCTGACCGCCGGTGCCGGCACGCCGGTTGCCGACATCGCCGCGGCAGTGGCCGCCAAGGGCCAGCACATCATCTCGGAACCCCCTGACCTGTCGGCATTCTACGGCACCGGCACGGCGCCGACCCTGGGCGGCATGGTGGGCGCCAACCTGTCCGGGCCGCGCCGGGTGATGTGGGGGGCCACGCGGGACCACGTGATGGGGGTGGAGGCGGTGAACGGAACGGGTGAGCGCATCCATTCCGGCGGCCGCGTGCTCAAGAACGTCACCGGCCTCGATCTCTGCAAGCTGATGACCGGCAGCTACGGCACGCTTGCCGTGCTCACCTCGGTGACGCTGAAGGTGCTGCCCGCGCCGGAGCGCCGGGCGACGCTGCTGCTGCGCGGCCTCGACCCGGCCTGCGCGGTCGCGGCGCTGTCGCGCGCGCTGGGTTCGCCCTATGCGGTCTCGGGTGCCGCGCACCTGCCCGCGGCGCAGGCCGCGCGCGTGCCGGCGCTGGCCTGGGCCGGCAGCAGCGTGACGCTGGCGCGGATCGAGGATTTCGCCCCGGCCGTCGCCTATCGCAGCGGGCGGCTGAAAGCCGACCTCGCCGCGTTCGGCGCGGCCGAGCTGCTCGACGACGGCGCCTCGGCTGCCGCCTGGGCCGCGATCCGCGATCTCGCGCCGATGGTGGGCACCGAAGGCGCGGTCTGGCGCGTCTCGGTGCGCCCCTCCGCCGGGCCGGCGGTGGCGGCCGCGGTGGAGGCGGCGTTCGGGGCCGAATGGTTCATGGACTGGGGCGGCGGCCTGCTCTGGATTGCCGGCCCGGCCACCGAGGCGGCGCACCAGGCGGTGATGCGCGCGGCAGGGCAGGGCACGTTCACCCTGATGCGCGGGCCGGACTCGTTGCGCGCCGCGGTCCCGGTCATTCCCGCCGAGCCCGCCCCGCTCGCCCGGATCGCGGCCCGCGTGAAGGCCGCGTTCGACCCGAAGAACATCCTCAATCCCGGCCGCATGGCCGCCGGACACTGACATGCAGACGAATTTCACGCCCGAACAGCTCAGGGACCCCGATACCGCGGTGGCCAACCAGGTGCTGCGCACCTGCGTGCATTGCGGCATGTGCACCGCCACCTGCCCGACCTTCGTGCTGCTCGGCGACGAGCTCGATTCCCCGCGCGGGCGCATCTACCTGATCAAGGACATGCTGGAGACCGGCGCCCCCGCCCCGCAGGAAGTGGTCCGCCATGTCGATCGCTGCCTGTCCTGCCTGTCCTGCATGACCACCTGCCCGAGCGGCGTCCACTACATGCACCTGGTGGACCATGCCCGGACCTATATCGAGGCCACCTACCCGCGCCCCTGGCGCGACCGGGCGGTGCGCCGCCTGCTGGCGACCGTGCTGCCGCGGCCCGGGCTGATGCGGCTCGCGCTGATGGGCGCGAAATTCGCCAAGCCTCTTGCGCGCTTCATCCCCGGCAACAGCGTGTTCGCGGGGCGGCTGCGGGCGATGCTGGCGCTGGCGCCGAAGCAGCTGCCAAGTCCCGACCCAATGTCCGGCCCGCGCGTGCATCCAGCGGTCGGAACCCGCCGCGGACGGGTCGCGCTGCTGGAGGGCTGCGCCCAGGTGGTGCTCGACCCGGCGATCAATGCCGCCACGATCCGCCTGCTGACCCGGCTGGGTGTCGAGGTGGTGGTGGCCGGGGGTGCCGGGTGCTGCGGGGCGCTGACCCATCACATGGGCCAGCACGAACCGGCCATGGCCAGCGCCGCGGCCAATATCCGCGCCTGGGCGGCGGTGGAGGGGCTCGACGCGATCGTCGTCAACGCCTCGGGCTGCGGCACCACGGTGAAGGATTACGGCTTCATGTTCCGCACCGCCGAACCCGGGCTGCGCGCGAAGGCGGAGCAGGTGTCGGCACTCGCCCTGGACATCAGCGAATACCTAACGCGGCTCGGCTACGCGCCCACGCGCGCCGCACCGGGGCTGACCGTGGCCTACCACGCGGCGTGCAGCCTGCAGCACGGGCAGAAGGTGACCGAGGCACCAAAGGCGCTGCTGCGCAAGGCCGGCTTCACCGTGAAGGAACCGGCCGAGGGGCATCTCTGCTGCGGCTCCGCCGGCACCTACAACATCCTGCAACCCGAGATCGCAACCCGCCTGCGCGACCGCAAGCTCGGCAACATCAGGGCGACCACGCCGGACCTGATCGCGACCGGGAATATCGGCTGCATGACCCAGCTTGCCGGCCACGGCATTCCGGTGGTCCACACGGTTGAGCTGCTCGACTGGATGGCCGGCGGGCCGGCGCCGGACGGAATTGCCGCTTGAACCGCGCCGCGCCGCCCCCCACCATGGGCGCATGCGCATCGCCACCCTGCTGATCGCCGCACTGCTTGCCCTCCCGGCCGCGGCCCAGCGGCCGAACCAGCGGGCGGCCGAGGTCGATGCCATGATCGGGGCGCTGAAGACGGCGCCGAGCGAGGAGGTGGCCGGGCAGATCGAGGCCCGGCTGCGCCAGCTGTGGATGCAGTCGGCCTCGCCCTCGGCGCTGCTGCTGATGAACCGGGGCATGCGCGAGCTGAACAGCAACGCCACCGACGAGGCGCTGGACGATCTCGACGCCGCGCTGGTGCTGGACCCGAACCTGCCCGATGCCTATCACCGCCGGGCCATGGCGCGTGCCGCCGCCGGCGACTATCGCGGCGCGATCGCCGACATCCAGGAGGCGCTGACCCGCGAGCCGCGCTTCTTCCCTGCGCTGCAAAGCCTGTCGCGCATCGCCGAGGAGCGCAGCGACTACAGGGGCGCGCTCAGCGCCTGGCAGAAGGCGATGGAATTCAGCCCGCGCACGCCCGAGGGCCAGGAACGGCTCAGGACGCTCGAACGCAAGGTCTATGGCCAGGGGACCTGAGCGGGCCGGGCGCTACCGGTCGGTGAGGCGGATCTCGATGCGGCGGTTCTTCGCGTAGGCATCGGGGGTGTCGGCGGCGTCGAGCGGCTGGTTGTCGCCGAAGCCGGTCGCGGCGAGGCGGTTGGCCGGGACGCCCTCGGCGATCAGCAGCTTGACCACGGTGATCGCACGGCTCGCCGACAGCTCCCAGTTGGAGGGGAAGCGCGCGGACTGCACCGGCTGGCGGTCGGCATGGCCGTCGACGCGCAGGATCCAGTTCACGTCGGGGGGGATTTCCCGGGATACCGCGATCAGCGTCGCGGCCAGGGTGCGCAGCTGGTCCCAGCCGGCGATCGACAGGTCGGCGCTGCCGACCGGGAACAGCACCTCGGACTGGAAGACGAAGCGGTCGCCGACGACCTGGATGCCGGGGCGGTTGGCCAGCACCTCGCGCAGGCGGCCGAAGAAGTCGCTGCGGTAGCGCTGCAGCTCCTCCACCTTCTGGGCCAGTGCGGCGTTGAGGCGGGAGCCCAGGTTGACGATCTGCGTGTCCTTGTCGCGGCCCGACTTCTCGGAGACTTCGAGCGCCGCGCCGACGCGGGCCAGCTCGGCGCGCATCTGCTCGACATTCTGGTTCAGCAGCGCGATCTGGGCGCGGGCGCTGTCGCCCAGCTTCTTCTCCTCGGCCAGCGCGGCCGCGACGGCATTGCGGCGCTCCTCCTCGGTGGCGGCGCGGGCGGCGGCGTCGCGGGCCTGGCGCTCCAGGTCGTCGCGCAGCGCGATCAGCGCACGGGTCTGCTCCTGCATGCGGGCGAGGTCGGAAAGCCGGGCCTCGATCGTGGCGCGGTCGGCCTGGATGGTGCGGTCCATCGCCTCGGCCTGGCGCTGCATCTCGGCGACGCGCGACTTCGTCTGCTCCAGATCGGCCTGCGCCGCGGCCAGCGCGGCGCGCATGGCAAGGAGCTGGGCCTGGGCGGCGGTGAGGTCCTTCTCGCGGGCGGCGAGGTCAGTCCTGGTCCCCCCCAGTTCCCTCTCGCGCGCCGCGATGGCGGCCTGCGCGGCGGCGAGATCGGAGCGTAGCGCAGCGGCTTCGCTGCGTAGCGCAGCGGCTT
>JBGAIK010000195.1:0-9075 GCA_044225615.1 Acetobacteraceae bacterium
GCCTCCGCCTCGGTTCGCTGCCCGGCCTCGGGCGATTGCGGGAGCTTGAGGATTTTCCGTACGAAGCCCTGTCGCTGCGGTCCGGATATCTCCGGCAGGACGAACGAGAACTGGATGGCCTTCTCCACGAACCGGCCGCCGAAACGGTGCTCCTGGCCGGGCTGGCTGTCCTTCATCGACTTGTGGATTTCCGCGAAGGCCTGCTCGATCCAGTTCCTGTCGCCGAGCAGGACGTAGATGGCCCGCCTGCTGCCGAGGATTGTCTGGATGCCGCGGAACAGCTCGACGATGTAGTCGGGCTCGCACCGGTCGAGGTCGTCGATGACCACGATGATCGGCCTTCGGAGCGTGCGCAGCAGCTTCTGGAAGTGCCGCCTGAACCGGTCGAGGGGGTCTCCCGATCCGAGGGAGTAGTTCTTTGCCGCCTCGGGCGTTCCCGGGAACAAAGTCTGCATAACGAACGATGCGATCGTCCAGCACACGGGTGCGACAGCGCCCAGCACGATCAGGAGCACTGACCAGATCGACTGGTCCGCGCCGGCGAACGTGAGTGCGCTGCCCTTGAGCTGGACCATCCCGGATTGGAACATCATGACGACGGTTGCGATGGCGACGGCCGTGACGGAAACTTTCCACCTGAAATCGGGCGTCCAGATCCGCCATGCCTGCTCGGACAGCCAGGCGTGAATGCGGGTCCAGGTTCTGGCGCGGCAGTCCGGGTAGCCGTAGGGCTCGTCCGGCGGCGGCAGGCTGTTTGTCTGGCAATTCACCTCGGAGACCAGGGCGCGGGTGCACTGGGTCCGGAGGGCCTCATAGAACACCCACCAGGGCGGTTTGACGTGCTGATGGCGCCAGGCGTTGAAATGGACGATGTGCCAGGGCCGGCGATATCTGGCGGGCCAGAAGCGTTCGTCGCCGAGGCGCAGTTCGTCGAGCCATTGCGGCAATGCGCCGCGATGGCGGTAGGGGTTAAGGATCGTCGTCAGGAACGTCGCGAAGCTCGTTTTGCCGCCGCCCCATGGCGCATCGACATGGACCATGAAGCTTTGCTGCGGGCCTCGATCGTCTTCGCGCTCCGCCGCCGCCGTGCCGGTGGCGTTCATGCTGTCCCAGATCTGGTTCAGCCTGCCGGCGAGCACGAAGGCGAGCTTCGCGCGGTCGAGATGGTCTGACGCTTCGCTGTGGTTGTCGGTCAGGAAGGCGAGACGGCTGTCGGCCGGATCGAGCGCGGCGGGCTCCGCGCCCGAGACGATGGCATGGAGATCGCCCATGACAGTCTCGGGCGGCCGGTGCCAGAACTGCGCGTCCAGCGCGTGAATGATGCGGTCGACCTGTTCGCCAAAGGCGCTTGCAGGCTTGCCGCCCATGGAATTCGGCAGGATCGCGCGGTACCAGCGGGGCCAGAGGTTCCACCTTCCGGCATTGCCCGGCCCGTGGACCGCGAACGCGTCGAAGGCTTCGCGTGCCCAGATGGGTAAATTGGCCACGAATTTCTCGTCCCCCCGCACGTCGCGAAGCCAGAGCGGCTGATCGATCAGGCGGTCGGGGCCGAAGGGATTGTCGCGCGTCCACGCCAGGTCGTCGCCGACGCTGTTCCACAGATCAGTCTCCGCGCGGTCGCCACCGGCGACAAGGGCCGCCTTGACGGCGATGGAGGGGAGCTCTGTATCCCGATGTGAGCCGACTTGAGAAGCCGCGCCGATGACCGCCATGAAGGCCGCGGCGATGCTGTGCAAGGCGTCGTCGGCGCCGAGTTGCTCCGCTGCAATGTCCGGGCGTCTTTCACCTGTCGTCTCCGCCCCATAGTTCAGGCGATACCAGAGCGAAAATGCCATTCGGTAACCGAGGAGTCGGCGTGCCGAATCAGAGTCGGGGATTGAATGTGACGAGCTTCTGGCTGTGCCGACGAGCGGCAATATGCGCAGGGCGAGGCGCCCTATGATGACGGAATATTCGGTGATCGATCGGCTGCGGACGACGTGAAGTGCGGCGAGGATCCCCGTGGGACTATCCCGCTCGTCAAACGCGGACTCGACCGAACCAGGCATCGGGTATCCGCTCCTGCGCAAGTCTCGATGGCATATGTAAGCCTCGGGAGCGCAATGTTGCAATTGCGCCGCGGCCCTTTCAGAAGGGCGGCATGATCAATGGGCGACCTGCGAATTGCGGATGCAGGCCTGGCTTCCTATGGCGCGTCCGCCGGCCAGAAGCGGTTGGAGATGCCGTGCCCGGGGGCGATCTCGTGCCAGTCCGGCAGGTCGGGGTGCGGCGGGGCGGCGCGGAAGTCGGGCTCGGCGGCCGCCGCCGCCAGGCGGGCCCGCTGGCGGGCCGGGTCCGGCACCGGCACCGCTTCGAGCAGGTTGCGGGTGTAGGGATGGGCCGGGCGGTCGTAGACGTCCGCCGCGCTGCCGAGCTCGACGATCCGCCCGCCGAACATCACCGCGACGCGGTGGGCGACCGCGCGGACGATGGCGAGGTCGTGGGCGATGAACAGGTAGGACAGGCCGAGCCGCTGCTGGAGGGCGTGCAGCAGGTCGACGATCTGGGCCTGGGTGCGCACGTCCAGCGCCGAGACCGGCTCGTCGCAGACCACGAAATCGGGGTTCACGGCGAGCGCGCGGGCGATGACGATGCGCTGGCGCTGGCCGCCGGAGAATTCGTGCGGGTAGCGGCGCACCATGGCGGGGTCCATGCCCACCAGCGTCATCAGCTCGGCCACGCGGTCGGGGATCGCGGCGCGGGGCACGGTGGCGTGCAGCCGGAGCGGCTCGGCCAGGATGTCAGCCACCCGCATGCGCGGGTGCAGGCTGGAATAGGGGTTCTGCAGCACGAACTGCATGTGCCGGCGCATGGCGCGCAGGGGGCCGCCCGCCATGCCCACCAGCTCGCGGCCGAGCAGCCTGACCGAGCCGCGGGCCGGCTGGAGCTGGAGGATGGCGCGGCCGGTGGTGGTCTTGCCGGAGCCCGATTCGCCGACCAGCCCCAGCGTCTCGCCGGCGGCGAGGTCGAAGGAGACGCCTTCCACCGCCCGCACCGGGCCGCGCCCGCGGCGCGGCGGGAAGGTGACGGCGAGGTCGCGGACCTCGAGCAGTTTCGCGGTCATGCCCGTTCCAGCCGCGGCACGGCGGCCAGCAGTGCCTGGGTGTAGGGGTGCTGCGGGGCGGCGAACAGCGCGTCGATCGGGCCGTGCTCGACGATCTCGCCGCCGTTCATCACATGGACCCGCTCGACCATGCCGGCGATCACGCCGAAATCATGGGTGATGAGCATCAGCGCCATGCCGAGCTCGCGCTGCAGGCGCAGCAGGAGGCGCAGGATCTGCGCCTGCACGGTGACGTCGAGCGCCGTCGTCGGCTCGTCGGCGATCAGCAGGTCGGGCGCGCAGGAGATGGCCATGGCGATCATCACCCGCTGGCGCTGGCCGCCGGAGAACTGGTGCGGGTGGTCGTCGGCGCGCAGGGCGGCGTCGCGGATGCCGACATGGCCGAGCAGCTCGACGGTGCGGGCGCGGGCGGCGCGGCGGGAGAGGCCCAGGTGGCGCATCAGCATGTCGTCGATCTGCGCGCCGACGGCCATGACCGGGTTGAGCGAGGACATCGGGTCCTGGAAGACCATGGCGATGCGGCGGCCGCGGATGTCGGTCATGGCGCGTTCGGCCAGGCCCAGCAGCTCCTGCCCGCGGAAGACGATGCTGCCGCCCCAGGCGATGGGGGAGCCTTCGGGGGCGAGGCGCATGACGGCGCGCGCGGTGACGCTCTTGCCGCTGCCGCTTTCGCCGACGAAGCCGACCGCCTCGCCGGGCGCGATGTCGAAGGAGACGCCCTTGACCACCTGGCTGGTGCCGAAGGCGGCGGTGAGGCGGCGCACGCTGAGCAGGGGCTCGGTCATCGCGCGCTCACGTCCAGCGCCTCGCGCAGGCCGTTGGCGAGCACGATGAAGGTGAGCGAGGCGAAGACGATGGCGACGGCGGGGCCGATGACGGTGAGCGGCGCGAGCTCCATGAACTGCCGCGCCTCGGCCAGCATGCTGCCCCAGTTGGGGTCGGGCGGGGGCGGGCCGAGGCCGAGGAAGGAGAGCGCGGTGACGGTGAAGATGGTGTTGGCCAGCGTCAGGCTGGTCTGCACCAGGATGGGCGAGACCACCAGCGGCAGCACGTGGCGGACGGCGATGGCGAATTCGCCGATGCCGACGCTGCGCGCGGCCTCGACATGGTCCCAGCGCTTCACGCTGAGCACCGGGGCGCGCACGACGCGGGCCAGCGTGGGCGTGTAGACGATGGCGATGGTCAGGATCAGGTTGCGCAGCGTGGGGCCGAGGGCGGCGACCACGGCGATGGCGAGCAGGAAGACCGGGAAGGCGAAGACCACGTCGAGCACGCGCATGATGACGAGATCGACGCGCCCGCCGAGATAGCCGGAGGCGAGGCCGAGCACGAGGCCGGCGGCGAGCGCGATGGCGACCGCGCTGAAGGTGATGGCGAGCGTGCCGCGGCCGCCGGCGATCAGCCGGCTCAGCACGTCGCGGCCGATCGAATCGGTGCCGAGCCAGTGTGCGGCGGTGGGACCGTCGAGCGAGGCGGGCGACGTTTTCGACGGCGGGTAGGGCGCGAGCGCGGGGCCGAGCAGCATGACCGCGACCAGCACCGCCAGCATGCCGAGGCCGAGCGCGAGCAGCAGGCGGCCCCTAGTCATAGCTGACCCGCGCATCGGCCCGGGCATAGGCGATGTCCACGGCCACGTTGGTGAGCAGCACGATGGTGGCGGCGACCAGCACGATGGCCTGGATGGCGGGGTAGTCGCGCGTGGTGATCGAATCGAACAGGTACTGGCCCATGCCGGGGATGGTGAAGATGGTCTCGATCAGGATGGAGCCGCCGAGCAGGGCGGCGAGCTGCAGGCCGGTCACCGTGATGACCGGGGTGAGCGCGTTGCGCACCAGGTAGTTGCCCAATATGCCGCGCGGGCGCAGGCCCTTGGCCTTGGCCACCATGACGTAGTCCTGGCTGGCGACTTCCAGCACGGCCGCACGGGTGTTTTCCGAGATGGTGACCGAGACGGTCAGCGCCAGCGACAGGCCGGGCAGGACCAGGCTGGCGAGGTTGCCGAGCGGGTCCTTCGCGAAGGGCACGTAGTTGAAGATGCCGATCTCGGGGAAATAGAGGCCGAACAGCAGCACGATGAGGGTGGCGACGACGAAGTTCGGCACCGCCAGCAGCAGCGCGTTCCAGCCGCGCACCAGCCAGTCCGCCGCGCCGCGCAGCCGGGCGGAGGCGAGGCCGGTGGCCACGCCCATCAGCATCGCCATCAGCCCGGCGATGGCGGTGAGCTCCGCCGTGACCGCGAGGCGCGGCAGCACCTGGCCGATGACCGGCTGCTTCGAGGTGAAGGAGCGGCCGAGATCGCCCACCAGCGCCCGCCCCAGCCAGCGCGCGTACTGCACGAGCACCGGCTGGTCGAGCCCGAGGTCGCGGCGGATGACGTCGAGCGCCTCGGGGGTGATCGAGGTGGTGCCGGCCGAGGCCTGGGCGAAGTCGCCGGGCAGGGCCCGCATCAGCACGAAGGCCACCAGCGACACGCCCAGCAGGATCGGCAGCGTCAGCGCGAGGCGGACGCCCACCATGCGCAGCATGCGAAGCCTATCGGTCGATCCAGGTCGTGCGCACGTAGGTGCGGATATTGGCGGCGAGCGGCACGTAGCCCTTCACCGTGCTCCACCACATCTCCCAGCGCAGCGGATACTGGTAGATGTCGAGCACGTAGGCGTTGTCGTTGATGCGCTTCTGGATGGCCATGTAGGCCTCGGCGCGCTTGCCGCGGTCGAGGATGGCGCGGGCATCGACGATCATGGCGTCGAGCGTGGTGTCCGTCATGCCGAGCGCCTTGCCCGACGCGCTGGTGGAGAGGATGCGCGAGAGGATCGCGTCGGGGTCCGGGCTCCAGCTCAGCGCGACCGAGAGCAGCGTGGGGAACTCGCCCTTCAGCCACATGGCGATCAGGGGTGCCGTCTCCATCGGCTTGATCGCCACCTTGATCCCGGCCTCGGCCCATTGCTGCTGCAGGATCTGGGCGCAGGCGACGTCGAGCGGGTTGGCGGCGACGCAGATATACTCGCCGAGATCGATGCCATTGGCGTGCCCGGCCTCGGCCAGCAGCTTCTTCGCAGCCGCGATGTCGGTCTTGTAGTAGGGCATCTCGCCCGCGCCGTCATAGCCGCCGACATGGCTTTCCGGGACCATGGCGGCGACCTTGCCGGAGCCGCCGAGCACCGTTTCCAGGCAGGCCTTGCGGTCGGTGGCGAGGCTGAGCGCGCGGCGCACGCGGACATCGGCGGTGGGGCCGGATTTCAGGTTCATCCACACCGGGAAGGTGCGGGTGGTCTTGCCGGGGGCGGAGACGAGGTCCTTCGAGGTCCGCGCGATCTGGGCCGAGACCTTGGGGTCCTTGAACCAGGTCATGTCGATCGCCTTCGAGCGCAGCGCCGAGGTGATCGAGGCCTGGTCCTTGAAGAAGCGGAACACCACCTCGTCAAGGTAGGGCTGGCCCTTCTCGTAGTAGTCTGCGAAGGCCTTGAGCGTGCATTGCTGGTTCGGCTCGTAGGCGACGAAGCTGAAGGGACCGGTGCCGACGGGCTTGGTCGCGAGGTCGGACACGCCGCGCGGCACCACGACGCCGACCGGGTTGGTGGCCATGTAGCTGAGGAAGGCGGCGTTGGGGGCGCGCAGCTCGAACTTCACCGTCAGCCGGTCGATCACCGTCACCGCCTTGATGGAGGCGAAGATCGCGGCGTTGGGGCTGGCGGTGGCGGGGTTGAGGATGCGCTCGAAGGTGTATTTCACGTCCTCGGCGTCGAACGCCTGGCCGTTGTGGAATTTCACCCCGTCGCGCAGCTTGAAGATGTAGGTGGTCGCGTCCGGCTGCTCGAAGCCGGTGGCGAGGTCCGGCTCGACCTTCATCTCGGGCGACCAGCGCAGCAGGCCCGAGTAGAGCAGCGCGGTGAAGTCGTAGGAGGAGAAGGCGGTGAGCGTGCCGGGGTCGAGCCCGATCGGGTCGGCATCGGCGCCGATGGTCAGCCGCCCGCCCTTCTTCGGCGCGCCCTGGGCGAAGGCGCCGGGCGCGATGCCGGCCGCGGCCCCCGCCACCGCGAAGCGCAGCAGCGCGCGCCTGTCGATCCCCGCCGCCAGTGAAATCCGGTCCATGCTCGCTGTCCCCCTCGAAACCCTTCGAGCGTAGTCTCGGGCACGCCGGGCCAGCAAGGCGCCTCGGGCGGGATCCGGCGAAATCCCGCATTGCGTCAGCATCGCTTGAGCGGCCTGCGATCCTGCCGCATCGTGGCTGGGTTCCGGGGAGGGCCGCCCATGTTCCGCATCGCCACCGCTGGGTTCCAGCACGAGTCCAACACCTTCTCCGCGGTACCGGCCGGGCTCGACAAGTGGCGGCGGTCCGGCATCCTCGAGGGCGAGGCGATCCGCGCCGAATACGGCAGCTCGCAATCCACCCTGGCCGGCTTCTTCGATGCCTGCGCCGAGGCCGGCGACGTGGAGCTGGTCCCCCTGCTGTTCACCCGGCTGACGCCGATGGGCGCGATGACGCACGAGGCGGTGGGCCACATCATGGACCGCGCGCTGGCCGCCATCCGCGATGGCGGGAAGTGGGATGCGGTGCTGCTGCCGCAGCATGGTGCGGCGGTGTCCGAGACCTGGCCCGATGCCGACGGCGCCTTCGTCCGCCGCGTGCGCGAGCTGGTGGGGCCGGACGTGCCGATCGGGCTTGCGCTCGACATGCACGCCAACGTCTCGCCGATGATGGTCCAGAATGCCGACGTCACCACCGTCTACCAGACCAACCCGCATATCGACGCCTACGCGCAGGCCAGGCTCTGCGCCGGGCTGGTGGTGCGGATGCTGCGCAAGGAGATCAGGCCGGTCACCGCGCTGGAGACGCCGCCGCTGCTGGTGAACATCCTGAACCAGGGCACCAGCGACGAGCCGATGAAGTCGCTGGTCGCGCTGGGCCGTGAACAGCAGCGGCGCCCCGGCGTGCTCGCGGTCAGCGTGGTGGAGGGCTATCCCTATTCCGACGTGGCCGAGATGGGCATGTCGTTCATCGCCATCACCGACAACGATCCGGCGCTGGCGCGGGAGATCGCGAAGACGCTGGCCGACGCCGCGTGGGCGTTGCGCGAGCCGCTCAACGCCGGGGGCACGCCGATCGACGCGGCCCTGACCCGTGCGGCCGCCGCGCCCGCCGGCCCGGTGGTGCTGTTCGACGTGGGCGACAACGTGGGCGGCGGCAGCCCGGCCGATTCCACCTTCATCCTGCACGCCGCGCGCCGGCTCGGCATATCCGGCCTGCTCCAGGCGGTCTGCGACCCCGAGGCGGTGGCCGCCTGCCGGCAGGCCGGCATCGGCGGCCGGGTGAAGCTCGCCGTCGGCGGCAAGACCGATGGCCAGCACGGCGCGCCCTTCCCGGTGGAAGGCACCGTCACCGCCCTGTCGGACGGGCGCTATGAGGAGACCGGCCCCACCCATGCCGGGTTCCGCTTCTTCAACGACGGCCCCAGTGCGGCCATCCGCACCGATGACGGGCATGCCATCGTGCTGATAACGCTGCCGGGCGGGTCGATGAGCCTGCAGCAGTTCCGCACCCTCGGCATCGAGCCGCGCGACCAGAAGATCATCATTGCCAAGGGCGTGCACTCGCCCCGCCCGGCGATGGAGCCGATCGCGCGCGAGATGATCTGGGTGGCGACGCCGGGGGTGACCACGGCCGACCTGACCACCTTCAGCTACCGGCACCGCCGGGTGCCGATCTTTCCGCTGGAGCGCGATGCCGTCTGGCAGGCCGGCTGAGCCGGCGCCGCTGCGGGGTGGACTTTTCGTTGCCGGATTAACGCTTCGGTCATGCCGGGGTGGCGCAATGGGGGGAGGCAATCCCGGAGCCCCCCATGCCTGGCCGCGGCATTTCCATCGCTACGAAGATATTCGGCGCCATCCTCCTGCTTGCCGGCGTTCTGGCCGCACGGCTCGGCGCCGATGGCTGGTTCGCCTGGCAGGACGCACGGCTGGCGGGCGCGCAG